>NZ_JBIAVJ010000004.1:0-476864 GCF_042894025.1 Streptomyces sp. NPDC001549 | reverse complement strand
CTTCATCAGACAAGCGGACTTCAACAGCACGAGGACCCGGGGGCATAAAAACAGGCTACAGACTTAGCCCTGAGATTTCCGGCGCATCACACTAGACGAGTAAGTCCGAAGTCTTCGCGCGCATGAAGCGAGGGTCTCGTTGGTTCGTGTGTCCTCATCCTGCGTGCCTCACACGCCCCGCATACACCCCGCTTCAAGCAAGGGGACCGGGGCCGGGGCCGGGAGAAGGCCGGACACCAGGCCATCACCGCCGAGACCGGTATGCGATCTACCTTCGCAAGCGTCGGAAGGGAACACGATTCGTTCGTACCTGATCTCCAGCAGCCCGGCCTTGGCCCACCGTCGTGCCAACGGCGACCGGGCCAAGGCCACGGCCCCTGACCGAGTGGGGGCGAAGGCCTGACAGTCGGGTATGACATCGGTATGGTGCCGGTATGGCGAAGAAGAAGCTTACGATCACGATCGACACCGACAAGGTGGCGGCGATCGAGAAGGTCCTGCAAGCGAGCCCGGCCGGCTCGGTGTCGGCGTGGATCGAAGACGCGGTGTCCGCCAAACTCGACCAGGCCGAGCGTGCCGATCGCGCGCTCAGGTGGTTCGTCGACCGTGCGCGGGAAGAGCAGCCTGAGGGGTGGGAGAAGGCCCTGGCTGCTGTCGAGGAGGCCGACCGCCGGCACGGTTTCACCGGCCCGGACCGGGAGCAGAGCGCCGCGTGAACACCGGCTACATCCTCGACCACACAGCGATCGCGGCTCTCGCGCACGGCGACCTTTACATGGCTGCGCGTGTCTTCCGTTCCGTACAGCAGGTCCAGCCTCTGTACGTGCCGGCGGTTGCCTTCGCCGAGGGGCTTGCCTCCGTCGTGCAGGCGGAGGTCGGGCAGATGTTGCAGGATGCCCTGTCGGCGCCGTGTTTCGTCTTCCGGGCCCTCGACGAAGCGGGGTGCTGGGCCGTCGCCCAGCTTGTCCGCGAACGCGCTGCGGATCTGCCTACCGCTCACGCCGCGCACCTCGCTCTGGGCTCCGCGCTGCCTGTGCTGACCCGCCAGGCGGGGGCGTACAAGGAAATCGACGACCGGATCCTCATCGAAGAAATCGGGTAGAGACCTGCCCGGGCCCGGCGCAGGGCAGCGGCCTCGGTGGCAGTGTCCTGGCAACGCTGCGCGCGGGCAGCCTTGACCGGGGCGGGCGCATCGTCCGGGAGCGCCCTGCGGCTCAGCTCCCGCATCGCGGCAGTCTGCCGCTTCACCGCCTCCGGGATGCGGGAGTCCGCCTGGCGCGGCGGTGCGACCGCACGGTGCGCCTCGATGGCACGGCGGTAGCCCTCTGCCGGGTCCGTCGCTGCACCGGAGCGGCGGGCGGCGTCGGCCCGGCCGGACGCGGGTGCAGCCCCGGGCGGCAGGATCCGCAGGACGCGCAACCGGCCGGCCGGCCAGCCGGCCGCGACGTTGGCGGCCGCGATGACCCGGGCCTGCTCCGGGTGCGCCTTCGTCGCCCAGGCCGACGAGTCCGGGCGCACGGTGAGTCGGCCGGATTCCGGGTCGAAGCCCACGGCGGCGGTTTCGTGATCACGACGCCGCACACCACCCCGGCGCAGGTTCCGCCGACGGTCAGGGGGCCGGGCAGGCCGGCTCCCACGTGGCTCCCTTGGCGTAGGCGTCGAGTTCCCTACGGGTGAGGCCGCCGCCGACTGCCGCGCAGGCGGCGGCCCGGGGGTCGGTGGCGGCCGCCACCGCCTCGGCGACGTCCCGTACGACGAGATCCCAGGCGCCGAGCAGGAGGCGGCCCGGCGGGAGGGGGAACGCCCGCGGGTGCTCGCCGAAGCCGTCCTTCCCGAGGGCCACCGGCTCCATCTCCGCTCGTACGAGCCAGGTGGTGAAGTCCCGGAATCCGGAGGTGGTGGCGAGTGCGCCCCAGGCGCCCGCCGCCAACACGTCCATGCCGTGCGCCCCCTTGGGCAGGGGGAGGTCCGGAACGGCCTCGGCCTCGGCCTTGCCGGAGTCGGCCAACCGCCAGCCGTGGGCCCCGGCCCGCAGGATGCTGCCGTCCTCGCTGAACAGGAGCCGGCCCCCCGAGGGCGCGGCGGGGATGGTCTGCGTCCGGCGGGCCTGCCCCGCGCCGGACAGGTCCCACACGGCCAGGCCCGTCCGGCCGCCGTCCACGACCAGCGTCCGCCCGTCGGGGGACAGCACCGCACCGCGCCCGGAGTCGGTGTCGGTGTCGGAGCCGGTCCGCGTGCCGGACCCGGACTCCGGGCCGGAGTCGGAGTCGGAGTCGGAGTCGGAGTCGAGGCCGTACTCCTCCGGGCCGGCTCCGTCGCCCGGGATCGCACCCGGCTCCGGGGCGCCCGTCCCCGGCACCCCCAGCTCGTCCACCGTGGGCGTCGAGGTGCCGGACATGAGCCGCTGGAACGGCCCGGCGTGGCCGCCGTCGGCGTCCACCCGCCAGACCAACGCCTCGTCGGAGCCGGCGCGCACCGCCACCACGGTCTTCCCCTCCGGGCCGACCAGCAGGTCGGTGATCCCGCCGGTGGCGCGTCCCGTTCCGTCACCGCTCGCGCCGCCGCTGCCCGCCGCGATGTCGGCAGGCAGCAGGAACGCGGCCTCCAGCCGGCGCGGGCGGGCGCGTTCGCTCACGTCCCACAGCGACAGCTCGCCTTCCTGGAGCGCGGCCATGCGAGTGGCGTCCGGGTCCATCCCGAGCAGGTCGGCGGGGGTCTCCAGAGCTCCGAGCCGCCGGTAGGGCGGGCCGGCCGCGGCGGCATCGAAGAGGACGGTCTCCAGCTCGCCCTTCCTGGTGCCTTCGACGAACTGGGTCACGGCCGGGACCGACGCGCGCGGGGCGAACGCGGCCGTCTCGTAGCCCGTGAGGGGCTGCGCCGCCACCGAGTGGGTCTGGGCGGAGACGTCCCAGAACCGCACCGTGCCGTCGTCGCCGCCGATCGCCAGCCGCTTGCCGTCCGGGCTGTAGGCGAGCGCCGGTACGGTGTCGACGGCCGATGGGGGTTTCGCGGCGGCCGTCCCACCATTCGTCCTGCGCAGCACGACCTCGCTGCCGAGCAGGGTCACCCCGGAGTCGTCCCGCGCCGCGCCGCTCCCCCGGGGCCCGGGCACCACCCAGCCCGATCCCCGGAGGACCGCTTCGAGCTGGTACCCCGGGCCGGTCCGTTCCGGGTAGACGCTCCACACGTCGATGAACCGGTTGCCCGTGCCCGCTCCCGCCGCGAGGAGGTGCGTGGTGGCGCTGTAGAGGGTGTAGTCGTTCGAGGCGTCGAAGGCGACGCCCGTGGTGGGGTTGACCTGTCCGCCGCCGCGCGGGTCGTCGGCACCCAAGGAGCGGCCCGGCTCGATGGTGACGGTCACCGGGAGTCCGGCGGCCCGCGTGTCGTGCACCCGGATGTCGCGGTCGTCGGCGACGGCGACCCGGTTGCCGGAACGGTTGACCGAGAGGCCGACGGGCCGGGTGCCCTCCGTGGTGGCGTAGGCCGCCACCTGCCGCGCTCAGTTTGGCCCGGAAGCCGGAGACGGAGACCAGCTCGCCGCCGTCCGTGACGTCCGCCGTGACGGAGTTGCTCGTCCTGACCCGGTTGTAGAAGAGGATCCGGCGCCCGAGGGCGGCGCACCACAGCCGGCCGTTGCCCGTGCGCAGGGCCGGCTGCCGGACGCGTACCGTCTCGGCGAGCAGCACCCCGAAGGCCGCGCCGAGCGACGGTCCCGCGATCCGGTACGGGGCCGGGCCCTTGGCGGAGGCTTCGTCGCCCGCGAGCGCGATCCCCTGCAGGGACCACAGCACGGTTCCCGACACCCGCCGCCCGGACGCGTTCCAGGCCCGCGCCATGGCCGCGGCGTACTTGTGGTCGGCGGTGAACAGCGGCATGGTCTCGGGGTCCGGCACCAGGCCGCGGGGCCCGCCCGGCATCAGGGTCAGGGTGAGCCGCCCGGCGGCGCCCACACCCTGGTGGTCGAACAGGACGCGGACCGCCACCGGGTTCCGGGCGGGCCCGGGGAGCCGGCCCAGCGCCAGCCGGCACAGGGCCATGGCCGCGGCCAGCACCGGGCCCGTACGGACGGCGTCCCCCGCGGCGGCCGCGAGCCGGTCCAGCGAGCGCCGGAGCCGCTCGTCGCCGTGGGCGAGGCCGGCCGCGCTCCAGGCCGCGGTCGGGAGGTCCGGGGTGGCCCCGGCTCCCCGGTACCAGGCCAGGGCGACCGCCAGCCGTCCCTCGTCCGGGTCCGGGTCCAGGAGGTCCAGCGCGAGTGCCGCCTGGATGCGTACCGCGTCCAGGACCGGCTGCCGCTCCTGTGGATCGAAGACCTCCTGGCCGGAGGCCACGCGCAGGGCGTCGGTCAACGAGGTGTCGAACCCGTCAACCTCGATCTTGCCCAGGGCGTCGTGGAGGGCGGTGTCCTCCCCGGCGTACAGGAGGCGCAGGGCGGCCGTGTCGGACCGTTGGACCAGGCGGGAGAGCCAGGTGACGAGCGCACCCTGGACCTCGGACATCCGCTTGCGCAGGTCGCCGACTTCGACGGCGCGCAGACGGCCGCCGGCCAGGGCCCTGTCCAGCTCGTCGAGGGTTCCGGCCCGGCCCCGGCCGCGTCCGAGTGCGGTCATGGCCGTGTCCTTCAGCACCGTCATTCGCTCAGGCTCCTTCCATCGGCCTGCGTACCGGGTGGCCGGCGGGGAGCCGGTCGAGGAGTTCGCGCCAGCGGCGCCGGTCGGAGGCCCGTACCTGGCAGGCCAGCGTCCTGCGGACGGCCTCGGGGTCCAGGAACGGGAGGTCCGCCAGACCGAGCGGCGGACCGGCCTGGTCGGCGGTGACCTCGGCGTCGGCCGTGGCCGTCATCTCCAGGTCGCCGGACAGGCCGTCGGGGAAGGGCCGCAGCATGACGTACAGCTCGTTGCCCTCGACGGCGCCGGTGACGTGGACGGGCAGCAGCAGCACCTCGTCGTAGCCCCGGGCCAGCAGCGCCGCGGACCCGGTGTCGAGGGGGGCGGTGACCGCGACGTAGAGACCGCGGTCGTTCCGGACGGTCAGGGTGATGGTGAACACCGAGCGCAGCACCTCGTCCTCGACCCGGTCGGATCCGTCCCCGGCGAGGGGTGCGAACCGGTTCCGTACGGAGGCCGGGCTGCCGTAGTCCAGCCGGTGCCACACGACCTCCGGGCTACCGCTCCCCGGGGCGGCGAAGGCCCCGGCGAGTCGGCGCGCCGCGAGTACGGCCGTCGTGGCGAGGAAGGCGTCGCCGCGGCCGACGGCGTCCAGCAGCAGCGCGAGCCGCTCCCGGGTCGGCTGCGGGATCCGGCCGGTGGCGGACCCGGCGAGCCGTGCGCACAGAGCGGTCGTAGCGATCCGCCGGCGCCGCGGGTCGGCCGCGCGAAGGGCGGAGCCGAGCTGTTCCAGTGCGGCGGTGAACCGGGACCCGGCGGGCGCGAAGTAGTGCCGCAGCCGTACGGGGGGCCTCGCGGGGGTACCGTCGCCAGCGGGTCCGGACTCGCCCAGGGCGGCGGTCACTTCGTCCGCGAGCCGGTCCACGCGCTCCCACGGCAGTATGTGGAAGCACTCGGGTTCGGGCCGGCCCTCGGCCGCGAGGCGGTCCAGCAGGCTGTAGCGCAGCCCGGGGTGGGCCGCGGCGAGGAGGGCCCGTTCGGCCGGTTCCAGCCGCTGGGCCGGCCAGCGGCGTTCGATCGCGGCGACGGCCTCGGCCGTGTCGGGGTCGGCGGGCAGCGGCTCTCCGAGCTCGTCGAGTTCCAGTACGGCGGCGCCGGTGGCGGGTTCGATCAGGGCGAGGCCGTGGCCGCCGTCGGCGAGCGGCAGCGAGCCGCGCTCCCAGCCGGTGCGGAAGCGGTCCAGGCTCCGGGCGTCGGCGCGCTCGTCGCCCTCGTTGATGGGGCCGTGGGCGGCCCAGGACGGTCCGGGCGCGGAGGCGCGGGTGCCGCCGTTCCCTTGGGCCTGGGCCGGGATCGGGGTGGTGTCGCCCGGAGCGGGCCCGGTGGGACGGGCGTCCCGGACCCAGGCGGTCAGGGGCCGGTGTACGGCGGTCATGCGCGCACCTCCCCGGCGAGCCGGTCCACCAGTGCCACGGCTGCGGGACCGAGGAGCCCGGCGATCTCCAGGGCCCGCTGCCGGTCCCCGTCGGGGACGTGGTTGCGCCAGGAGTACCGCAGCGCCCGCCAGTCGTCCTCGCCGAGCCGGTCGGGCAGGTCGGCGGGAAGCTCGGCGGCCCAGCTCCGCAGTCGGGTGAGGTCCGCGTCCGGGTAGCGGACGGCGAACTTGAGAAACCTGAGCAGCACCCCGGCGGAGCGCCCGGCGGGCCGCTCGGTGTTGTGGCTGGCCAGCACGCGCGGCCGGGCCCGCAGGTGGGCGATGCCCTCTCCGGTGGGGTCGACCAGGAGTTGCCTGCCGTGGTCGTAGTAGAGGCTGTTGACGGTGAGGTCGCGGGAGGCGATGTCGTCGGTCAGGCTGCCGCCGTAGGCGGAGAAGAGGAAGTCGGTCACCGCGAGCGCCTTGTACTCCAGGATGCGGGGGCCGCCCTGTCCGGGCCGGGACAGGTGGACCACGAGGCTGAGCATGCTCATCTGGGGCCGGTAGTCGCCGAGTCCGGCGTCCACGTACCGGTCCTCGATCTCCTGGAGCAGTTCGAGGGGCGGGAGCGTCCCGGCGAAGTCCAGGTCGTTGGGCTCGGCCTCGGGGCCCACGTCCACCAGGTCCCGGACAGCGCCTCCGATCAGCCAGAAGGCGTGTCCGCGCTCCGGTAGCCGCTTCATCAGGAGGCGGACGAAGGCGCCTTCGGCGCCGGCCCCGTCCAGGCACCGGTCGACCGCGTCCGCGATACCCGGCGCCTCCTCCTCCGCCGGGCGGAAGGCCTCCGGCGGACACGCGTCGGCCGGTCCCGGCCCCAGGGGTTCGATCCGCAGGTCCGCCCTTCCCGGTCCGTCCGCGGGAGGCTCCGGCGCCTCCCGGTCGCGTTCCCGGAGCAGTACCTCCCGGAGCTCGCGGGTCACCGCCATCCCCGGCAGCGGCTCGCCGTCGGCCAGGTCGCCGCGTACGGGTGTGCCGTCCTGTGCGCGCCGGTAGATCTCCGGCGGTTCCTTCGTGCCGTTCTCGTCGGGCAAGGTTCCTCCCCCTGTTCCGCCCTGTCCCGCCCTGTCTTCCGGTCCGGCAGCGCCACCGCACCGTCTCGGTGTTCGAGCGGCACGTCATCGGCCGCGACGGTGCTCCGGAACGCCACCGCACCACCCGTGCGGTGATGGCTTGCGAGGACGGCGTCCGCTTCTTCCCCTGCCGGCTGCCGCCCGGCGCCGTCGGCGTCGCGGTGCTGCGCGGCGCCCGTGCCGGCGCCCGCCGGGAGTTCCCGGGCAGCACGCCGGTCGTGGAACTCGCCTTTCCGGCCCCGCTGGAGGCGGGCCAGATCGCCTCGCTGGAGTACGAGGTCGTGTACGCGCCGCTCCGGGAGCAGGTGACCGAGTACCGGAGGGTCGCGCACGCCCGGGCCGACAACGTGGACCTGGTCGTCGAGTTCCCGCCGTCACCGCGCCCGGCCCGCGTCTGGTGGGCGACCTGGGACCACCACCGCGACGGCACGCTCCTCAGCGAGACGCCCGTCGCCCTCGCCCTGGACGGCTCGGTCCACTGGTTCGTCCCGGCACTGGAACACGCGGCCGCCGGCTTCCGCTGGATCTGGTAGCCCGGCGCCGGGGTGGGCCGTTCCGGTGGTCCCGTACGCGGGTTCGCGGCCGGAGCGCGAGGGGTACGGCGGCCTTCCCGGGTACGGAGACCATCCTGAGGGTGCCGTGCGGCCCGCGCCGCTGCCACCGCCACTCGATCCCGGCCCGCCGGGAAGCTACGGAGACCGATGTCCCCGACCGTCGCCCCCGAAGCCACCGCCGCGGCCCTGGTCCGCCGCCCCCAGCTGTGGCTGGTCCCCACGATCCTGACGGGTCTGCTCGCCCTGCTGCTGTCGCTGCTCTACATGGGCGGCATCGTCAACCCCAATGCGGAACTGCGCGACCTGCCCATCGCCCTGGTCAACGAGGACAGGGGCGAACCGCCGCCTGGGCAGCGGCAGAACCTGGGTACGCAGATCACCGCCGCCATCGCCTCGGACCCCGCGGGCGGCAAGGCGGACTGGCGCGAACTGAGCCTCGCCCAGGCCCAGGACCAGCTCGACTCGGGCCAGGTCTACGGCGCGCTGGTGGTCCCGGCCGGCTTCACGGCGTCCGTCACTGCGCTCCCCACGTCCGGCGCCACGAAACGGCCGGCCATCACGGTGCTCACCAACCCCGGCAAGGGCAGCCTCGGATCCTCGCTGGCGAGTCAGATCACGACGCAGGCCGCCCACCGCGCGTCCCGTACCGTCGGCGAACAGCTCACGGCCGCCGCCGGCCCCCAGGCGAACGCCACCGCGAAGCTGCTGCTGGCCGACCCGGTCGACGTCGTCACACGGGTCGGTCACCCGATCGGCGCGCACAGCGGCCTCGGTCTGACGGCCTTCTACTACACCCTGCTGCTGGTGCTGGCCGGGTTCATGGGCGGCAACGTCATCAGCAACGGCGTCGACACCGCCCTCGGCTACGCCGACAACGAGATCGGCCCCTGGCACACCCGCCGCCCGACGGTGCCGGTCAACCGTACCCAGACGCTGCTCCTCAAGATGCTGATGACCGCGGGCATCACGCTCGTCAGCACCTCCCTGGTGATGCTGGCCTGCATCGGCATCCTGGAGATGGACGCGTCCCACCTGCCGCTCCTGTGGATCTACTCCTACTGCGCGGCCCTCGCCGTCGGCCTGGGCGTACAGGCCATCAACGCCGCGTTCGGCGGGATCGGCCAGCTCGTGTCGATGTTCGTGTTCATCGTGCTGGGTCTGCCGTCGTCGGGTGCGACCGTCCCGCTGCAGGCGGTCCCCGGGTTCTACCGCTTCCTCTCCCACTTCGAACCGATGCGTCAGCTCAGCGACGGCGTTCGCGCGATCCTCTACTTCGACGCCCGCGGCGACGCGGGGCTCACCCGCTCCTGGATCATGATCGCGGTCGGTACGGTGCTGGCCCTGCTGTTCGGCTTCGCCATGACCGCCTACTACGACCGCAAGGGCCTCAAGCGGCTCACGCCGCAGCCCGCCTGACGGGTCAGGCCGGCCTGCCGTCGACGTACGTGGCGACGACCTCGATGGCTCCGATCCGCGCGGGGTCGACCCGCCTCGGGTCGTCACCCAGTACGGCCAGGTCCGCGCGCCGGCCCGGGGCCAGGGTGCCCGCGCTGTCGTCCCAGTGGGAGGCGTAGGCGCCCGCCACGGTGTAGGCGTGCAGGGCCTCGTCCACGGTGATGCCCTCGTCGGGACCGATGAGGGCGCCGGAGGCGGAGGCCCGTTCCACCATGAACTGGACGGCCTTCAGCGGTGATCCGTCGGTGACGGGGCGGTCGGAGCTGCCCACCAGGGTGACCCCGTGGTCCAGGAAACCCCGGCCCCGGTACATCCAGGGGGCCCGCTCCGAGCCCATCACGGCCGCGTAGTCGTCGCCGAAGGAGCGCAGGAAGTGCGGCTGGACCACCGCGCTCACGCCGAGGCGGGCGAAGCGCGCCAGCTGGTCGGGCCGGATCAGGCCGGCGTGTTCGATCCGGTGCCGGGCGGTGGGCCGGGGCCGTAGCCGCTGGGCGCGTTCCAGGGCGTCCAGGGCCAGGTCGGCGGCGCGGTCCCCGATGGCGTGCACGGCGAGCTGCCAGCCGGCCAGGTGACCGTCGACGATGCTGTCGGTGATCCGCTCGGGGCTGTCCTGGAACTCCCCCGCGTGGTCAGTCCCTTCGTAGGGGCGGGTGAGTGCGGCCGTACGGGCCATCATGCCGCCGTCGGTGTAGACCTTGAGCGCGCCGAGGGAGAGCCGGTCGTCGCCGAAGCCGGTGCGCAGGCCGAGGTCGAGGGCGCGGGGGATCCCGTCCGAGGCGTGCGCGGCCACGGGCCGCAGGGTGTCGGCGGCCGCCATGAGCTGGACCCGCAGCGGCAGCCGCCCCTGGTCGCGCAGGAGTTGGTAGGCGCCGAGCTCGACCGGGCTGTTGCCGAGCAGGCCGCCGCCGATGCCCGCCTCGGCGCAGGCGGTGACGCCTTCGGCGAGGCAGGTGCGGCCCGCGTGCTCGACGGCGTCGGCGATCTCCTCCTGCGAGTAGGGCAGGCGCAGCCGGCGGGCGGTGGTCATGGCGCTCTCGGCGAGGAAGCCCTCGCCGTGGGCGAGTTCGCCGGGGAGCAGGTCGAGGACGGTGGTGTTGACGACGCAGCCGTGTCCCGAGTCGTGCAGCATGAACACCTTGCGGCCGTCGCTGACCTTGTCCAGTTCGGCGGCGGTGAGGTGCCGGCCGAGGGCCCGCTGGTCGTAGCCCCCGATGTCCACCCACGCGCCGCGCGGTTTCCGGGCGACCGCCTCCGCGACGACGGCGAGCACGTCCTCGACGCGTGCGCAGGGCGCCACGCTGGGGGTGGCCGCCTTGAGTCCGGTCCAGGCCAGGTGTACGTGGGAGTCGATGAATCCGGGGAGCACGGTGGCGCCCTGGAGGTCGACGACCTCACGGGCGGGCAGTGCGGTGACGGCCTCGTCCAGGCCGACGATCCGGCCGTGCCAGATGCCCAGGTCGTGGGCGACGGGGTGGCCGGGGTCCATGGTGAGGAAGGTGGCGTTCGTCAGCCTGGTGCAGAGCATGGGTGCCGGGTCCTCAGGGGGTGGGCGCCGTACGGGAGGCCGGTACCGGTACGCGGCCGTGGGCGACGATGGACTGGAGGATCTCGCCGACCCTGACGGCGGTGTTCGACAGCAGGGACGACGTGATGCCGTGCGTGTGCTCCGTGCCTCCCTGGAGGTAGATGCCGCAGCGCAGTTCGGGCTCGCTCTCGACACGGTAGTCGCGTGCCACGCGGACGCGGCCGAGGCCGTCGCGCCGGCAGTACTTCTCGACGCCCCCGAGCAGTCCGAGGCCGTCCGCCGAGCGGTATCCGGTCGCGTAGACCAGCGCGTCGGCCGCCAGGGCCTCCTTCTCCCCCGTGACCAGCGACTCGACGGTGACGCGCACGTGGTCGGGGGTCTCGGTGACGTCCGCGAGCCGTGACACCTTCAGGAAGCGCAGCCGCTCGGTGCCCAGGACCTTCTCCTGGTACTCCTGCCGGTAGAGGTCGTCGATGAGGTCGATGTCCACCACGGAGTAGTTGGTGTTGGCGTGGTACTCGATCAGCTTGCGCTTGATCTCCTCGGGGGCGGTGAAGTACTCGTCGACCGCCGAGGGGTCGAAGATCCGGTTGGCGAAGCCGCTGTCGTCGGCGGGGCTGTAGCCGTAGCGGGAGAAGACGGCGCACACCTCGGCCCGGGGGAAGGTGCGGTGCAGGAAGGCCACGTTCTCGGCGGCGCTCTGGCCGGCGCCGACGACGATGAACCGGGCGGGGTCCGCGCCTCCCAACGCGGCCACCCGCGTGAGGAGTTCCGAGGTGTGCCAGATCCGCTCGGTGCGGTCCACGCCCTCCGGCATCTGCGGCCGCAGGCCGGTGCCGATCACCAGGTTGCGGGCCCGGTGGACCACGAGCTCGGAGCCGGAGCGGGCGGTCACGTCCACGTACTCGATCGCCCCGTCGCGCAGGACGGGACGTACGGCGACGACCTCGGACCCGTAGGAAACCATGTCGTCGACCTTGGCCGCGGCCCACTCGAAGTAGTCGTGGAACTCCACGCGCAGCGGGAACAGGTTCTTGTGGTTGACGAAGTCGATCAGGCGGCCCCTGCTCTGGAGGTAGCAGAGGAAGCTGTACTCGCTCGCCGGATTGCGCAGTGTCACCAGGTCCTTGAGGAAGGACACCTGCATCGTGGCGTCGTCGATGAGCATGCCGCGGTGCCAGCCGAAGCGGGGCTGCTGCTCGAAGAAGTGGGCGGTGACCGCCTCCTGCGGTCCGACGCCGGCGTTGTGCTCGCTGAGCGCGATCGCCATGGCCACGTTCGAGGGGCCGAAGCCGATGCCGATGAGGTCGTGGATCAGTGGCGCATCATCGGACAGATCCTGTGACATGTCACTCCCAATCGTGCGGGGGGCAGCCGATCGCCATGCGTGGGGGAACCGGGGGCGGGGCACGCCGAAGGAGCGGAACCCGAGGCGAACTTAGGGAAGGCTAACCTGACACCGTGGACCTGTCGATGGGCAAATCAGATCGAGCCTTCATCGATTTCCAGCTGAACTCTCTTCAAAAGAGGGGATGTTGCGCAGTTAGGTAAGGCTTGCTTTACTCATTTTGAAATCTGTCGCCGCTCCAAGGAGGAACCCCATGCGGGTCGTCATGTTCGGCTATCAGACGTGGGGGCACCGCACCCTGCAGGCCCTGCTGGAGTCCGAACACGATGTCGTTCTGGTCGTGACGCACCCGAAGAGCGAGCACGCGTACGAGAAGATCTGGAGCGACTCGGTCGCCGATCTCGCCGACGACCACGGCGTCCCGGTGCTCATCCGCAACCGCCCCGACGACGAAGAGCTGTTCACCCGGCTCAAGGAGGCGGAACCGGACATCATCGTGGCGAACAACTGGCGCACGTGGATCCCCCCGCGCATCTTCGACCTGCCCCGCCACGGCACCCTCAACGTGCACGACTCCCTGCTGCCCAAGTACGCCGGCTTCTCACCGCTGATCTGGGCGCTGATCAACGACGAGCCCGAAGTGGGCGTCACCGCCCACCTGATGAGCGACGAGCTCGACGCGGGCGACATCGTGGTCCAGCGCGCCGTACCGGTCGGCCCGACGGACACCGCCACCGACCTGTTCCACAAGACGGTCGACCTGATCGCACCGGTCACCGTGGGCGCCCTGGGCCGGATCGCGGCCGGCGAGACCGACTTCACCCGCCAGGACCGCTCCCAGGCCAGCTTCTTCCACAAGCGGTCGGCCGAGGACATCCGCATCGACTGGAACTGGCCGGCCGAGGACCTCCAGCGACTCGTCCGCGCCCAGTCGGCCCCCTATCCGGCCGCCTTCACCTTCCACCGCGGCAAGCGCCTGGAGGTACTGGCCGCCGTCGTCTCCGAGGGCCGCTACGGGGGCACGCCCGGCCGCGTGTTCTACCGCGAGGGCGAAGGCGTCGTGATCGTGGCCGGGGCCGACGCCCGCACCGGGCGCAACCACGGCCTCGCCATCACCCGGGTACGGACCGAGGAAGGCGAAGAGATGCCCGCCACCGACTACTTCACCACCATGGGCGGGTACCTGACCAGCCGCTGAGCCACGGCGTCGACCCGGGCGCCGGGCGAGCCCCGGCGCCCGGGCGGCGACCCTGCACAACGTCTGCGAACGCCTGCGAACGCCCGCATGACCATGGTTCAAGCCACTAGAATTCGGCCGTACCAGGCGCGATCCGGGGGGCCGAGTGGACGCTTTGATACCGGGTGACCCCGTGCGGGTCGGGCCCTACCACGTCGTCGCACGGCTCGGCAGCGGCGGCATGGGCCGGGTCTACCTGGCCCGCACGCCCGGCGGACGCAGCGTCGCCGTCAAGGTGGTGCATCCGGAACTGGCCAGGGACCCCGAGTTCCGGCGCCGCTTCGCCCGCGAGGTCGCCGCCGCGCGGGCCGTGGACGGGAGGTACACCGCGCAGGTGCTCGCCGCCGGCGTGGACGACCCGACACCATGGCTGAGCACCGTCTTCGTGCCCGGCATGTCGCTCGCCGAGGCGGTGGCCGAACACGGACCGTTCCCCGAGGCGTCGGCGCTCGCCCTGGCGCGCGGGCTGGCGGCGGCGCTCGCGGCCGTGCACGCCGCCGGGCTGGTGCACCGTGACCTGAAACCGTCCAACGTGCTGCTGGGCCCCGACGGGCCCCGGGTGATCGACTTCGGGATCTCGCGGGCCACCGAGGCGAGCGCGCTGACCCGCACCGGAATGACCGTCGGCTCCCCCGGCTTCATGTCGCCGGAGCAGGCCTCCGGGGGCGCCGTGGGAACGGCCTCCGACGTGTTCTCCTTCGGGGCGGTGCTGGCCTTCACCGTGAGCGGCGAGAGCCCCTTCGGGTCCGGCGCCACCCCCGCGCTGCTCTACCGGGTCGTGCACTCCGAGCGGAGGTCCAGCTGCCCACCGGCCACGGCATCGACGCCGCCGACCTCGCGGAGGCGAAGGCGGGGGCCGGTTTCGATGTCGACCTGCACCCGAACTGGGACCTCGCCGGGGACGACATCCTGCTGCTCAAGTCCGGTGACTCCGACCTGAACAGCGACTGCCTCGCGGACGGACGGAGCTCCGGCTACGGAACCCTGGTGGAGGACGCCGAGTGGGACACCGACGACATGATCTGCGCCCGCGTCTCCTCCGACCTGCTGCTCGTGCTGGAGGTCACCCACATCGAGGACGGCCAGGACGACTACCTGGAGGCCGTCGCCAAGGTGTGGAAGCGCGATTGATCCGCTGCCGCCCGCACCATGATCACTACCGGTAGGGTGATACGGAAAATCCCTTATGCCTGACGGCGGTTCACCGCACCCCACGCACGCCCCGTCCCGCCCCACCCCACCCCACCCACCCACCCACCGAAGCGACGCACACCTGTGAACGAGACAGACCCGGCACCCATCGAGGACACCCACTTCGGCGCGATCACCGTCCGCCAGGACGGCCAGGACCGCCTAGAGGTCGACGGCGAGACGATCCCCCGCGTGATCCTGGAGCGCGACCCGGCGAGCGAGGCGGACCCGCAGATCGCCATCGGCACCCGCGACCCGGCGCACCTCACGATGCGGGTCGACGGCGCGGTGGTCGGGCTGCTGCCGGCGAAGGGCCGCCTGAGCAGGCACTCGTACCGGGTGGACGTGACGTACGACGGAGCGGACTACCGCCTGGTCCCGGACTCCGTCCCCACCAGCCGGCTGACCCGCGACGGCGTGCACCTGGGCGACTTCTCCTCGGACGGCGACGAGACGGTCATCGCCGAATGGCGGGAGGACCGCGAGATCCGGCCGGCGGACGCGGCGATCGGGTACGCCCTGGCCTCGGCGTTCGGCACGGGCGCCCAGCCCATGTGGATGATGATCGTCGACGGCGTGACCAGCGCACTCCCCTGAGGTTCGCCGCGCGGGCGGGGGCCGTTCAGCGCGGAATCACCCAGCCCGGTGCCCAGGTCCCGGCGGCGGCGTGGCCGGCCGCCGCGGCGCCCAGGTGGGCGCGGAGGGTGGCCAGGGCCGGGTGGGGGTTGTCGCGGTGCCACAGGAGCGAGTGCGGGTAGACGGGAGTCGGATCGGTCACCGGGATGCGGCGCAGGCCGTGGCCGGCGGGCCAGATCAGGCGGGTGTGCTCGCCCATGAAGGTGGCCAGGGCCGGGGTGTCGGCGATGGTGTCGAGGAGCGCGTCGGAGCCGAAGTTGGGGCCGGTCGCCTCGATGGTGAGCCCGAACTCCGCGACGAGGTCGTCGTAGTAGGCGCCCCACTCGGTACCGGGGACGATGCCGGGCATCCAGATCCGGTGCCCGGCGAGCTGAGCGACGGTCACCGACCGGGCGCCCGCCAGCGCGTGGGCGGGGCCGGTGAGGAGCTGGAGCGGCTCGTCGAGCACCCGGACGGACTCGATGTCCTCGGGAAGGGGCCGGCCGGGCGCGGCGACGGCGCGGAAGGACGCGTCGATCGCACCGGACCGGATCGCGGCGACGGCCGTCTCGATCTCGAACAGCATCACCACGTCGAGATCGATCTCCGGGTACGCGCGGTGGAAGCCGCGCATCAGGCCGGACTGCGCGCCGCGCGAAGCGATCACGTCGACGCGTAGCGGACGGCGACCGGGGCGCACGGACGTGACCGCGCGCTCGGCAACGCGCAGCAGCTCCCGCGCATGGGGCAGGAACGCCTGCCCGTCGATGGTGAGCTCGGCGCCACGGGGCGCGCGGGTGAACAGCCGCACGCCGAGGCCGCGCTCCAGCGCGGCGATGCGCTTGGAGACGGCCTGCTGGGTGATCGACAGGTCGGCAGCGGCTTTCTGGAACTGGCCCGCTTCCGTGACGACGACGAAGGTACGTACTGCTTCGAGATCCACGTCGATCCACCTTAGTGAACAACAGATGGTTGTCGAAAGCCGGTCATGCGGTTGTTTGACCTGTGGTTGTGCTGCTCGGTTAGCTCACACAGGTCAACGTCGGTTTGTTCGGGTGGGAGCGCTGAGCATGGTGGGCAGGAGACCGTCAGGCCGGCAGTTCGGCTGGCTGTGGACGGCGTACGCGGTGAGCGCCTACGGGTCCGGGATCGGGTTCGGTGCATTGCCGCTGATCGCCGTGCTGGCGTTGCACGCCGGTCCCGCCGAGGTGTCCGCGCTGTCCGCGGTGGGGCCCGCGGTGGGCGCGCTGATCGCGGTGCCGCTCGCACCGTGGGTGGAGTTCCGGCGCAAGCGCCCGGTCATGATCACGATGGACCTGACGCGGTTCGCGGTCATGGCGACGATCCCGGTCGCCTACTTCTTCGGGTGGCTCGGCTTCGTCCAACTGCTGGTGGTCTCGGCCGTGGTCGCGGCGGCCAAGATCGCCTTCAACGCGGCCGGCGGCGCCTGCCTCAAGGCCCTCGTCGGGCCGGACGACCTGCTCGTGGCCAACGCCCGGTTCGAGTCCGCGAACTGGAGCTCCATCGCGGTCGGGCCGCCGCTGGGCGGGGCGGCGATCGGCCTGTTCGGGCCGGTCGCCACCGTGGTGGCCGACGCACTCAGCTACCTGGTCTCCGCGCTGTGCCTCACCGCGATGGGCGGCCGGGAAGATGCGCCGCACCCTGCAACCACGGTCCGGGCCGGCGCACTGCTCGACGGCTGGCGCCACATCATGGGCCGTCCCGATCTGCGGGCGCTCTACCTCAACAACCTGCTCGTGTCCGGTCTGATCATGGCCACCGAGCCGCTGCTGGCCGTACTCCTGCTGCGCCAGCTCGGGTTCGCGCCCTGGCAGTACGCTCTCGCCTTCGCCGCTCCCTGCTTCGGCGGACTCATCGGCTCGCGGCTGGCCCGCCGTGTCGTGGCCCGCCACGGCCGGCACCGGGTCCTCCGGACCGTCGGCACCCTGCGCGCCGTCTGGCTGATCGGCCTGGTCTTCGTCCGGCCCGGCGTCGTCGGCCTCGTCACCGTGATGGCGGTCGAGCTGGCGATCATCATCAACATGAGCCTTTACACGCCGGTACTCGCCACCTACCGGCTCGAACACACCCCCGGGCATCTCCTCGCCCGCACCCTGACGGCCTGGTCGATCGGCCAGCAGGCGTCCATCGCCGTCCTCACCGCACTCGCCGGGCTGCTCGCCGGCGTCACCGGCCCGCGCACCGCACTCGCGGTCGCGGGACTGCTCATCCTGACCACCCCGCTGCTGCTCCCCACAGCCACGCACGAGCACCCCGACGCGCCGCTGAAGCCGGCAGGACCTAGGTCCAAGCGCGTATGGCGGGGGTGGGGGGCGGGTTGCGAGACTGCCGGGATGGAAGAGCTTCCCGTGACACGTGCTGACGCGTACCTGCGGCGGATCGGGGCGGGCCGGCCGGGATCGGCGAGTGCGGCGGCCCTGCGCGACCTGCACCTGCGGCACCTGCGGACCGTCCCCTTCGAGAGCCTGTCCATCCATCTGGGAGAGGAGATCGTGCTGGATGGGGAGGCACTGCTCGACAAGCTGCTGCTCGACGGCCGCGGCGGGTTCTGTTTCGAGCTGAACGGTGCGTTCGCGCTGCTGCTGCGGTCCCTGGGCTACCGGGTGGAGCTGCTGCAGGCCCGGGTGCACTCGGCCGACGGCGGGCAGGGCGTTCCCTACGACCACCTGGCGCTGCGCGTGGAGTGCGAGGACGGCCGCCCGTGGCTGGTGGACGTGGGCTTCGGCGACCACAGCCACTTCCCGCTGGCCTTCGACGAGCCCGGCGAGCAGACCGACCCGGGCGGGGTGTTCCGGATCGTGCCGGCCGGTGGCCCGGAGGGGGACCTCGACGTCCTTCAGGACGGCGTGCCCCGGTACCGGCTGGAGAGGCGCCCCCGGGTCCTGTCCGACTTCGTGACCGGCGCGTGGTGGCACAGCACCTCGCCCGCGTCCGGTTTCACCCGCAAGCCGGTGTGTTCGCTGCTGACGCAGTCCGGCCGGACCACCCTCAGCGACCGCGTGCTGACGGTCACGGCGGACGGGGCACGCACCGAGCGGCCCCTGGCCGACGACGCCGAGGTCCTGGCGGCCTACCGCACCCACTTCGGCATCGGCCTGCCCCGCGTCCCGGTGCCCCTCCACCCCCGCCCCCGCCCCCGCCCCCGCCCCTGAAGGCCAGGCACGGACGGCGCGCAGCACGTACGGCTCAGCTGCGTTCGAAGGCGTGCGTGTGGCCGATGACGGCGAAGCCGCGGCGCTCGTACCAGTGGCGCGGCCAGTCCATGGCATCGGCGGTCAGGAAGCGGAAGTCGCTGTCCTGGGCGGCGGCCGCGTGCAGGGCGCCCGCCAGGACGGCGTCGGCGTAGCCGCGTCCGAGGTGGGCCTCCGAGGTGATCAGGTCCTCGATCTGGGCCGTGCCGGTCGCCCGGTCGACGTAGAGATCGGCCCATGAGGCGACCTCGCCCGCCTCGGTGCGGGCACCGATGAACCGGACGATGTCCGCCCCGCGCCGACGGGCCTCGCGCCGGTCGACGAGCTGGCGCAGGACCTCGTCGCCGGCGTCCGGGAGGAATCCCCGCCAGCGCCGGGTCAGGGGAACGCGCAGCGCGTCGAGGTCCACCTCCTGCGCGGGTCCGGCGTCCGGCACCGGGCCCGTGTGCAGCATGACCAGGTAGGTGGAATGGGTGTACCCGGCCCGGATCAGCGGCTCCGCGCACGCCTTGCCGGCGTCGTCGTCGAGTACGGAGATCAGCCGGTGCGGCAGATGCCCCAGGGCTTCCTCCGCGAGGGCGGGCAGCGCCTCGGGGTCGACGGCCGCGTCGATGACGACCTGGTTGTTCGAGTAGGACTGCGCGAACACGTCGTCGTACACGGCGAACCCTCCGGGAAGGGCCGCGGTGCGCGCGGCCTGGCGGCGGGCGAAGTCCGACAGGAAGGCGTTGACGCGCTGGAGTGCTGGGCTCGGCATGGGCCGAGCCTATGCAGCCGGGGCCGTGGACGCCTCCGATTTCCCCTGGCGGGCGGCGGTCACAGGCGGAGGACGACGAGCGCGGTGTCGTCGGTGATGCCGACCGAGGGGATGAGCTCGGCCAGCAGGGCGTCGGCGAGGACCTCGGGGTCGGCGGTGCGGTGTCGTACGAGGGCGTCGGCGAGCCTGCCGAGGCCGACGTCGATGTCCTCGCGGCGGCGTTCGATGAGCCCGTCGGTGTAGAGGACGAGGGTGGAGCCCTCGGCGAAGGCGAGCCGGTCCTCGGGACGGGGGGCGTGTTCGGGCCGGGCGCCGAGCGGGGGGTCGGTGGCCCGGTCGAGGAAGATGACCGTGCCGTCGGGGTGGCAGAGCAGGGGCGGGGGGTGGCCGGCGCTGCTGTAGGTGAGGATGCGGCTGTTCCAGTCGATGAAGACGGACACGGCGGTGGTGGACTCGGCGCCGTCGATCGAACGGGCGTACAGGCCGAGGACCTCCAGGGCCTGGGCCGGGCCCTCCGCGACGTGGGAGGCGGCCGACAGGGCGCTGCGCAGCTGCCCCATGACGCCGGCCGCCCGGAGTCCGTGGCCGACGACATCGCCGACGGCCACGGCGGTACGGCCGGGCCGGTCGACGAGGTCGTACCAGTCGCCGCACACGTTCAGGGCCACGGTGGCGGGCCGGTAGCGGACGGCGGCCTGGTGGTGGCCGAGCGGGCGCGGCGCGGGCAGCAGGGTCTCCTGGAGGTGGAGGGCCACCTCGCGCTCGTGGGCGTGGGCCCGGCGCAGGCGCTCGTTGACCTCCTGGAGCTCGCGGCCGCGGGTGTAGATCTCGGCCTCCAGCACCTGGGCGTGGTCGCCGTCGCTGCGCGCGCCGGCCCGGATGAGCTCGGTGACCTCTTCCACGCGGTGCAGGAGCAGCGCCACGGTGCGGTCGGGGGCGAGGACGGGCACGTTGACGGGGCTCCAGTAGCGCTCGTGCCAGACCCCGGAACCGTCGGGGTACTCGACGTCGTAGCGCTGGACGGCCATGCTGTCGGGCTCCCCGGTGGCCGCGACCCGTTCCAGGGAGGCGCGCAGGTTGCGCACGCCGTTCGCCGCCGGATCGTTGGGGTTGTCGGGGAAGACGTCGAAGAGGTACCGGTCGATGATCTGCTCGCGGGTGCGGCCGGACGTCTCCAGGAAGGACTCGTTGACGTCCAGGTACACCAGGTCAGGGGTCAGCAGGGCGACCGCGCCCGGAAGGGCGTGGAAGACCGCGTGATAGTCGATCCCTGATCCGTCCACATCCACCTGTTCGCGCGCCACCGCCGGGTCATGAGGTCACTTCCACGATAGGTGCGACCGTGCGGGGCGGGCCCGTCGTCGCCCCGGCATTGAGCCGTTCGGCTCAATGCCGGGGCGGCGCGGTGCGGCTCAGGGGGCGACCGGCAGCTGTCGCTTGTGCTCGGTGAGGCGGTAGCGGGTGACGATGGCCGCGAAGGCGGGCCCCTCGACGGGCTTGCCCTCCAGGAGGTCGTCGATGTCGTCGTAGGTGACGCCGAGCGCGTCCTCGTCGGGCTTGCCCGGGTCGAGCGTCTCCAGGTCCGCGGTCGGGGTCTTGTGGACCAGCTCGGCGGGCGCGCCCAGCTCCTCCGCGAGGGCGCGGACCCGGCGCTTGGTGAGGCCGGTGAGCGGGACGACGTCGGCCGCGCCGTCGCCGAACTTGGTGAAGAAGCCGGAGACCGCCTCGGCGGCGTGGTCGGTACCGACCACCAGGCCGTCGTGCGCGCCCGCCACCGTGTACTGGGCGATCATGCGCTGCCGGGCCTTGATGTTGCCGTGCACGAAGTCCTGGTGGTGCGCGTCGCGGAAGACCGCGCCGCCGGCCAGCGCCGCTTCCAGGGCGGCGTCGCTCGCGGGCTTCACGTCCACGGTCAGGACCCGGTCGGCACGGATGAAGTCCAGCGCCAGCTGCGCGTCCTTCTCGTCGGCCTGGGTTCCGTAGGGCAGTCGCATCGCGAAGAACGTCGCCTCGTGCCCGGCGGCGCGCACCCGCTCGACGGCGAGCTGGCACAGTCGGCCCGCGGTCGTGGAGTCCACGCCGCCGCTGATGCCCAGGACCAGTGCGCGCAGGCCCGTGGTGGTCAGCCGCTCGGCGAGGAAGGCCACTCGGCGCTCGATCTCCTGCCGTACGTCGAAGGACGCGCTCACCTGGAGATCGCGGGCGATCTCCTGCTGCAGGGATATGGACGCCAGGTCGGTCACGGTTGCTCCTCGCTCGGGCCCGTGCGCGGGTCGGCACGCGCCGCCCGGCCGGGGTCACAGTCACGTGTACGGGACGGAAGCACTCTAGAGGAAGGCAGGGAGGCCGTGGCCCGGAGCCCTTGTCCTCGGGACCCTTGGTCTGAGGGCCGGACCGGCGTCGCCCTGACCGGCGTCGCCCTGGCCGACGAGGCCCTGGCTCAGGAGGCCTGCCCAAGGGCCGCTCCACCCCGGCCCGGTGGTGTCAGTGGCCCGTGCGACGATGCGAAGCATGATCGTCTCGCTCGACGCCCTCCTGCCCGCCTCCGGCACGCACGCCTCGACCACGTACGCCGACTGGGTCGCCGCCCACGACCCGGGTGCGGCCGGGGTGGCACGGGACCTGGTCGAGGACATGTACACCGAACTCGGCCGGTCCCACGAAAAGCCCGGCCGGTTCGTCGACACGATGACGGCGCGGGCGCGGCGGTTGCCGCCGGCGCACCTGCCGTGGTTCTGGGACACGGTGGGCCATCGGCTGATCGGCTACGGGAGCCGGCCGGGCGGGCGGGCCTACGCGGCGGCGCGCGCGGCCGAGGCCGAGCACGGGCTGCCGGTGGATCCCGGCTACCGCCGGGCCAACGCCCTGCTGTTCGCGGCGGGCGGGGCCATGCCGGCCAAGGAGTTCGGGGCGCACCAGCGTTTCCTCGCCGAGACGCTGGATCCGGCGGCGGCGCACACGGCCCTGGAGGCGTTCCTGACCGCGTGGGCGGGCTCGCGGGCGGACCTGCCGGCGGATCTGGTGCGCCGGGTCCGGGCGTCGGCCAAGGCGGCCGGGCACGGGGACGGCGAGGCCGCGCGGATGGTGGGCGCGATCCTGTCGGTCACCCGCGGGAAGTCGGTGCCCGAAGCGCTGCTGACCGCCGCAGAGCTCGTCCTGACGGCCCATCCGCCGGCGGACGCCGTGCGGGCCGGACTGGTCGAGGTGTTTCCGACCGGGGTCACCGACGGCGGGGCCTGGCTGCGGATGCTGATCGGCTGCGGCGCGACGGAGGCGATGGCGGCCGGGCGGGTGGTGCCGGAGGGCGGGCTGCCGCACTGGGTCGGACAGTTCGTCCGCATGTACCAGTACGCGCTGCAGTCCGGCGGCGGGGTCTCCCGGCAGCCGCTGCCTGCGGAATTCCTCGACCTGGTCGGCCGGTTGGGGCCGCGGCTTCGGGCGGCGGGCACCCCGGTCGCGGTGCACACCACCCGGTACCACTACCAGGGCTTCGACGCGGACGTGCTGGACGCCTGTCTGGCGGCCGGGGCCGCGGTGGTCGACCCGGGCGCGGAGGTCCGGATGCGGTTCTGGGGGGAGCGGTCCCGGCGGGACCTCGTCGCGCTGGCCGCGGACCCGGTGTTCGGCCCCCGGCTGGAGGGGACGGTCCATGCCGATCTGCTCCCCGACCACTGGGCCGCGCGCGGGCGCCGCGCCGGGTCCGCGGTGACGCTGCTGCCGGGCAACGAGGGCATCGCGAACGAGGTGGCCGGCCGGGTCGGCAAGCTCGTCGGCACGGTCGGGGGCGGCGGCATGGCGGGGGCCGAGGAGGCCGTGGCCGAGCTGGAGACCCTGCTGGACCGGCCGACGGTGACGGCCCTCGGCGGGATCGCCGACGCCCTCGCCGGGGCGGGCGCGGCGGGCACGCTGCGGCGCTCGCTGGCGGCCGGTCT
Organism: Streptomyces sp. NPDC001549; assembly: GCF_042894025.1. NCBI lineage: Bacteria > Bacillati > Actinomycetota > Actinomycetes > Kitasatosporales > Streptomycetaceae > Streptomyces > Streptomyces sp. NPDC001549. Next base: position 453,890 of record NZ_JBIAVJ010000004.1, on the reverse strand, counting down.
GCCGGAGGAACTGGCCTGGCCGGCACTGGAGTCCGTGTACGCGGGGTTCGCCGAGACCGCCGAACCAACAGAGCCCGTAGAGCCCGCGGCGGACGGGACGGACGGGGTCGACGGGGCGCGTGTAGCGGTGCACCCTCCGCTGCCCGGCGTGGCCGGGGTGACCTGCACCTGGCCGGTGCTGACGGTGTTCGGGCGCGACCGGGCGGTCGCCGTCGCCCCGGACGGCGAGCGGGGCTCCTGCCGGTTCACCGTTCCGGAGGACGCGACCCTGTTCGCCGTGCACTACGTGGGCGGCTCCTTCCTGGTGAGCTGGACCCTCAAGCCGAACCCCTACTCCTGCGACAGCGCCGTCTGGGCCGACCGGCCCGAGGAGCCGTTCGAGCCCCAGGAGGTGGGCGGGCTCGTGCCGTTCGGCGGCAGCCTGGACGGGGCGTACGGCTTCCAGTTCGAGTCCGCCGACGGCGGCGGGCGCCACAGCGGCCTGCGCGTGCTGCGTCCGGGTGCCACCGAGGGCATCGACAGCGAGGAGCTGCTACTCGGCGACGGTTCGCGGATCTGGACCAACAGGATCTACGGGAAGCAGCCGTGGGAGGTGGTGGACCCGGCCACCGGGGAGCGGCGGGGGCCCGTGCCGCTGCCTGACTTCCCCGGCCGCGCACCGGGCGCCGATCCCGCCGCGGAGCCGTCCGAGGTGGGGATGAGCCTGGACTCGGAGGCGCTGCAGCTGGCGCCGCTGCCCGCCGGGCTGTCCGGCTCCCCGCTGGGCAGCCGTGACGGGCTGGTCGGGACCCGGGTGCTGTTCCGTACCCGGCACCGCGACCACGCGCCCGACCACTACCTGGTGGAGAGCGTGGACGGACGTACGGCGCGCTTCGACATCGACCGGCCGGGGCAGGAGCCGTGGGCACTGTGGGCCGCGCCGGAGGGTGCGGTGGAGGACGTGGTCCTCGCCGAGGCACAGACCCGTACGGGCGTGCGCGCGTACACCGCCGACGGTGTGCTGCTGTGGGAGCTGGAGGGGCACCACTCGCCGAAGCACCCGCGGGTGAGGCCGCCCCGGAAGGCCACCGTGTCGGGAGGCGTGGCCCTGCCGCCCGCCTTCTGGTACCTGCTGCGCACACGTGACGCGGCCGGGTCCCGGGCGCTGCGGGGCGTGGGACGGCAGACGGCGGACACCCTGCTTTCGGCGGCCCTCGACGGTACGGAAGCGCTGCGCGCCGCCGTGGCCCGGGAGTTGCCGGAGGTCACCGACCCGGTACTGGTCGATGCGGTCGTGGCCGTGGCCGGCCGCGCCGCCCGGGTGGAGGAGCGGCGGCGGGCCCTGCACCGGCGCGTGTCCCTCCTCGCCGAGGCCCCGCCGATCGTGCTGCGCCGGTCCGCGCGGGACACCGAGCTGCTGCCCTCGCTGTTCGGGCTGGTCACGGAAGACGAGGCCGACGCGCACCGCCGGACCCAGGACACGGCCCTGCCGGCGACGCTCGACGCGCTGGCCGCCGACGGTGCCTGCCTGGCCGGGACGATCGCGGAGGAGGTGCGGCGGCTGTCGCCCCCGGCGCCGCCGCGGGACTGGTCGCAGCTGCTGGGCTCGATCGACGCCGTGGCGTGGCGGGCGGCGGTGGCGCCGACCCCGGAGGCGGACCGGGCCGCCCTCCTCGCGCTCCTCGACACCTGGGCCGACCAGCCGTTCGCCCGTGCGGGCAGCCGGTGGTGGGTGGGCCGGACGTCCGACTCCGCGGCCCTGGACGGGCTGCGGGCGGGCGGGACCGCCGTGGCGTCCGCCGCGCTGCGGGCCGGCGGATCGGCGTGCTGGTTCGTGGCGCCCGCCGCCGCCGGGGATCTGGACGGCGACCCGGTACCGGCGGCCCTCGCACAGGCCGGCCCGGTCCGGGTGCGGCGGGACGACGCCGCCCGGCTACGGGCCCTGGTGGCGGCGGTCGAGGCGCACGGCCCCCTCCCGGTGCCGGAGTCGGCGGCCGCGCGCTTCGCGGAACTGACCGGTGTCAGGCGGGCCGTGGCCCGGCTCGTCGTGGCCGGTCTGGTCGGCCGGGCCCACCGGGACGAGGACCGCGCCCTGGCGGGCAAGGCACCGTACCGGGCGACCGCGATGACGGCCGTGGCGTACGAGGAGCTGCGCGCGCGGCTCGGGGGCGCGGGGCAGCGGGCCGTGCTGGCCGCGGCCCTGCCCGAGGACCCGGCCGAACTGTGGCGGCCGGGCGGGGTTGAGGCGGCCGCAGAGCGGATGGCCGGGGTGTGGCGGGAGCTGCTCGGGGCACTGCCCGCTGTGCACGACGAGGCGGCGGACGCCCTGGAGACCGACCTGGGACTCGGGGAGGTATGGGCCCGGCGGCTGGCGGACGGCTGGGAGGCCGCCACGGACCCGACCGTGAACGCGCCCGTGGAGGCGGCCGGCTGGGAGCTGGCGGCGACCCAATACGGCATCGGGGTGGAGGTCCGGGCCGTGCCCCCGGCCGGGCCCGAGCTGCCGTACCGCACCCCGGTGGGCCTCGACCTCCAGGGGATGGCGAGCGCGCTGGTGTGGGCCTGGACGGACCGGCCCGCCGGGGATCCGGCGGTGGCCGGCGCCATGGACGTGTACGAGCGGCTGCGGGCCGAACTGGCCCGTCCGGAGCTGCTGCTGGCGCTGCCCGGCGGCCGGGTCCAGGACACCTCGGCACGGATCGCGGAGCGCTTCGGGCCCGGGCTGCTGCCGGTGGCGATGGACGACCGCAAGGAGGAGGGCCCGGTCCCGGTGACCGCGTACGACTCCGGACCCCTGGTGGTGTGCGCGCCCGGCGGCGCCTCGTTCCTGCGGCCCGCGGCGGTCGCCGACCCCGAGGTGTGGCGGCGGGTCCGCGAGGTCACCGACCTCGCGGAGGAGCTGGACCGGGTGGCGCCGCTGGTGGCCGGTGGCGGGCTGGAGCGGATGATGCTGCGGGCCCGCTCCGGACCGGTGCCGGCCGGTGCGTACGAGGCGGATCCGCGGCAGTCGTGCCCGGAGCTGGTCACGCGGGCGGCGGGTGAGCTCGGCGTCGGCGCGGACGCGGCGGCGCTGTACCTCCAGGTGGCGGCGCTGGCCGCCCCCACCGACCGGAACGTACGGCGGTGGAACGGATGGTCCGCCAAGCGGCACAAGGAGGTCCAGGCGGAACTCCGCGCCACCGGCGCGGTCATGGAGGCCAAGCGGGCGCGGGCGGGCCGGACCGTGTTCCTGCCCGGGGAATGGACCGAGCTGAAGGCCCCGAACCTGCCGCTGGAGACGGTGAAGCTGGCGACCCACCAGGTGCGCCCGCTGTGGAGCAACTTGGTCCGCGCCCCCTTCGGCCGGGTGCTGCCGACGGCGCCCCTGCACGAGATGTTCGCGCAGGCCTGGAAGCGGAGGTCCGCCAACCGCTCGTGAATGTCCGGTACTCGGACGGAAAAAAGGTGCGCACAGACGTCGGCGTTGACAAGCTGCTCCGGTGAATCATGAACAGATCTCCGGGATCGCACACGCCGACCACCCCATAAAGGCCCCGCTCGACGACGAATCGGTACGCCGACTGCTCGAACACGGCGCACCGCGCGACGGCGAGCGGGTGCTCGACCTGGGGTGCGGTACCGCGGAATGGCTTCTGCGCGCCCTGGCCACCCACCCCCGTCTGCACGCCGAGGGCGTCGACACCTCCGAGGTGTCCGTGGAGCAGGCTCGCCGCTCGGCGGGCCTGCTCGGCGTCGAGGACCGCCTCGTCGTACACCAGCAGAAGGCCTCGGAGTTCGTCTCCGACCAGCCCTTCGACCTGGTGGTCAGCGTCGGCGCCACCCATGCCTTCGGCGGCCTGCTGCCGACCCTCGCGGCGGCGCGAGAGCACCTGGCTCCCGGCGGCCGCGTACTGCTCGGCGAGAGCTTCTGGGACCGTGAGCCGTCCGCGGAGGCCGTCGAGATCTTCGGCGAGCTCCACGACCTGGCGACCACCGTGGACCTCATCGCCGCCGACGGGTGGGCTCCCGTACACGCCCATGTCAGCACACGCGCGGAGCTGGACGCCTACGAGTGGTCCTGCCTGGGCTCGCTGGCCTCGTGGGCTCTCGACCACCCTGCCGATCCGAACGCCGCCGAGATCCTGCGGACGGCCCACGAACGACGTACGGAATGGCTGCGCGGCTACCGGGACAGCTTCGGCTTCGTCTCCCTGGTCCTGCGTCCGACCTCCGGCCGGTAGTCGCCGCGGCGAGGCCGCCGGGGGCCTGCGGGCCCTCCCGGCCCGCCGCCCTCCGTCCTCCGTCCTGATGTGACGGCGCGGGGTGCGGGCGACGAGGGCCGTCCGCACCCCGGCACCACCGGCTACGGCCCGGTCTCCGCCCGTACCGTCCCGTGCCGCCCGGTCCCGCCCGGGCGATCCTGCGGCCTACGCGAGGCCGTCGGCGACCAGGCCGGCGAGGACCGCCTGCCCCAGGGCCTGCACGGCGGACTGCGGGCGGACCATCACGGTGAACTCCTTGATCCGGCCCGCCTCGTTGAAGTGGAGCAGGTCGATCCCGTGGATCTCCCGGCCCTCCACCGCGGCCCGGAAGAGCAGGACCTCAGCCGGGCCCTCCGCGCCGTCGGCGCTGGTCTCGGCCGCGCCCTCGAAGTCGCCGACGTAGCGGAAGTCCTCGAAGACGCGCATCAGGACCCCGAAGAGCCCCAGGACCATGGGCCTGCCCTCGAAGGGCGTGAACTTCACCGGGCTGTAGAAGCGGACGTCCTCGGTGAACAGGTCCTCCAGCGCGGCGAGATCCCGCTTCTCCACGGCGGCGCGGAAGCGTTCGGCAGTCTCCATGACCCCTCCTCATACTCATCAATCTGACTAGTCACTTTCATGAGTATGATGCAGGGGTTGGCGAGGAAGGGGAAGGGGCGACCGCGATGGCTTTGCGACATGCCGTACTGGCGGCACTGCTGGACGGCGAGTTCAGCGGCTACGAACTGGCGAAGTCCTTCGACATCGGCGTGGCGAACTTCTGGCACGCCCTGCCCCAGCAGCTGTACGCCGAGCTGGCCAAGCTGGAGAAGGAAGGGCTGGTCGAGGGCCGCGAGGTGGTCCAGGAGACCCGGCCCAACAAGCGCCTCTTCCAGGTCACCGAGGCCGGCCGCACCGAACTGGAGGAGTTCGCCGCGGCGCCGCTGAAGTCCTCCGTCATCCGTGACGACCTCCTCGTCAAGGTCCAGACCGCCGACCGGATCGGCATCGAACCGGTGATCGCGCAGCTCGAAGCGCGCGCGGCCGCCGCCGACGCCAAGATCGACCTGCTCGGCAGGGTGCTGCGCAAGATGCGCGGCGACCTGGACGAGGAGGAGTTCCTGCTCCACGGCGAACGGATCGGCGGGTACCTGACCGGTCTGCGCGGCCTCGCCTTCGAGGAGGGACACCGCGACTGGTGCCGCCGGAGCGCGGCGATCCTGAAGGAGAGGCTGACCCGTGCCGAACGGTGAGTACCTGCGCTACGTCGCCCTGGGCGACAGTCAGACCGAAGGCCTCGGCGACGGGGACGACACCGTGGGCCTGCGCGGCTTCGCCGACCGGTTCGCCGAACACCTCGCCGCCGCCAATCCCGGCCTCCAGTACGCCAATCTGGCCGTCCGGGGCCGTCTCGCCGGGCAGGTCCGCGCCGAACAGCTGGGCCCCGCCCTGGCCCTGCGCCCCGACCTGGCCACCGTCGTCGCCGGGGTCAACGACATCCTGCGGCCCCGCTTCGACGCCGCGGAGGTCGCCGCGCACCTGGAGGAGATGTTCGCCACCCTCACGGCCGCCGGGGCCCACGTGGCGACGGTGACCTTCCCCGACCTCAGCGTGCTCGTGCCCCTCGCCCGACCCGTCGCACCGCGCATCGCCGACCTCAACGACCGCATCCGCGCCGCGGCCGCCCGCCACGGGGTCACCGTCGCCGAGACCGCCCGGCCGGTCGCCGTGACCGACCCGCGGATGTGGACCACGGACCGCCTCCACGCCAGCCCCGTCGGCCACGAACGGATCGCCGCGGCCCTCGCCCACGCCGTCGGCCTGCCCGGCAGCGACGACACCTGGACGCACCCGCTGCCACCGCCGCCGACCGCCCCGGGTGGCTCGACCGTGGCGGCCGAACTGCGCTGGGCGGCCGCGTTCCTCGGCCCCTGGCTGGGCCGCCGTCTGCGCGGCCGCTCCTCCGGCGACGGCCGCACCGCGAAGCGCCCCGCACTGCTCCCGCTGGCCGCCGCCGTCGACTAGGCCGTCGATCGTCCGGCAGGGAGTGCCGGATGCCGGTGCCGACCTGGGCCGGGTGCCGTCGGTGGGGTGGCGTAGCGTCGGAGGCATGATCTCCGAGCCGACGGGCCAGGCCTCGGGCCCCTACGACGCCGCCTTCCTGCCGCGGTTGCGGATGTCCTTCCGGGCTGCGCGCGAGCCGGTCACGGAACCGGTGTCGAAGTTCGGCGGGCAGCCGGTCTGGCTGGACGGACCGGCCTGGCCGGTGCATCCGCGTACGGGCGAGCCGCTCGTGTTCGTCGGCCGGTTCCGGGTACCGGGAGACGAGGTGCGCCTCGCGTACCTGTTCCTGCACGAGGAGGGCATGGACATGGGCGGCACCGCACCGGAGGACGGCGAGGCCGTCGTTCTGGTCCAGCCCGGCGGGCGGATACCGGCGTTCGCGTCGGTCGGGTCCCCCGGTACACGGGGGAGAACCCTGTGGCGGTGGGGTCCGGACGACACGGAGGTTCCCGTCGAATGGCGGACGGACCTGACTCCGGTACCGCCGGAACCCGATGAGGCAGCAAACCAGGCCGCCGCCTTCTCCCGGTACCTGAGGGGTGAGGGTCCAGACGTGGAATTCCCCGAGGAGAAGTGGCCCAAGGACTTCCTGGGAGGCGAGGCTATATACCCCAACCACCAGGCCTTCGGCATCGACCCCTCCTGGCGGTTCCTCTGCCAGTTCGAGGACCGGGGTGAGGACGCGGCGGACCCGTTCTTCCTCAACTTCGGTTACGGAAGCGGCTTCCTCTTCCTCAGTTCCGACCACCTCGAAGGCCGGTTCATGTCGGATTGCGGCTGACGGCCGCACTCCCTGCGGTGACTGCCCGGCGCAGGATCAGATATCGCCCCGGACCAGGGCGTGCAGGTGCTGGTCGTGCCATCCGTCCGCGTGCAGCAGTGCGCTGCGCATGGTGCCTTCGAGGGAGTATCCGGCCTTGTCCGCCACGCGGCACGATGCCGGGTTCGCCACCGAGTGGCACAGCCGCAGTCGGTGCAGGCCGAGATCGTCCAGTGCCCACCGGCTGACCCGCCGTGTCGCCTCGACGGCGACGCCTCCACCACGTGCCGCGGGCAGCAGCCAGTAGACGATCTCGGCGCTGCCGCCCTGGAGGTCGACGTCGTTCCAGCCGGTCAGGCCCACGGCCTCGCCGCCCGGCCGGGCGACGGCCCAGATCGCGGCGAGCTCGGCCTGCCATCGCCGGCGCATGCGCTCGATCCTCCGACGCGCCTCTTCCGGGGAGTTCACCGGCAGGCGGTTCCAGAGGCGGATGGCCTGGTCCTGGCCGGCGGCGTACAGGGCCTCGGCGTCATCCGGGTGCCAGGGACGCAGCTCCCATCCACCGGGCAGTGTGAGTACGGGCTGTTCCGCCCGGGCCATACGGCCTGCGGGAACGACGTGCGGTATCGGCGAGCCGGAGATCATCGCGGCATCCTGCCACAGCTCCCGCGGCCCGTCCCCCTCACCACCTGCCCGGCGGACCCGTGGGCGGAGCCGTGGGCGGTCACCGCTTGCGCGGCCACCATCGCGCACGCCTGCGCGAGCCCCGCGGCCCGCGCTCGGGCCGCAGGGGCGGTGCCAGGGCGAAGACCACGGTGATGTGCGCGCCTCCCTGCGGGCCCTGTGCGATGCGCATCGTGCCGCCGGTGACAGCGGCGGCCCTGCGGGCGATGTCGAGGCCGAGCCCGGAGGAGCCCGTACTGCTCCCGCGGGAGAGGGCCCGGTCCGGTTGCGGGATGCCCGGTCCGGAGTCCTCCACCACCAGTTCCACGGCCTGGGCGGTACGGGCGACGCGGACCCCGAACGCGGTGCCGGGCGGGGTGTGGCTGAAGACGTTGCCGATGAGCGCGTCCACCACCGCGGCGATGTCGTCGTCGCTGAGGCTGACGGCCGTGGGCTCCTGGGTGAGGTCGAGGGAGCAGGGGCGGTTCTGCTGCTCCGCGAGGACCGCCCAGAAGGCGGTCCGGCGCCGCACGACGTCGGCGGCCTCGCACCGGGGGCATTCGGACGACGGCCCCGTCCCGGTGGCCTGCCGGCCCGTACTCGTCTCCGCGCTGCGCATGCCGTGGCCCATCGGGCCCACGGCGAGCGGTGTCCGCGCCGCGGTGATGATGGCCTGGAGTTCCGTCTCCAGCGCGTGCACCGCCGCTTCGACCCTGGCCGACTCCGGTGTGCCGGCCATCCGCTCCGATGCCAGGTGCAGGGCGGTCAGCGGGGTGCGCAGCCGGTGGGACAGGTCGGCGACCAGTTCGCGCTCGATGGCGAGCAGTTCTGTCATGCGGTGGGCCATGGCGTTGAAGGCGACGCCGGCGTCGCGCAGTTCCTTGGGGCCCATGGGCTCCACCCGGGTGTCCAGATTGCCCTGACCGAGGGTGCGCGAGGCCTGGGCGAGCTTCTTGGAGGACCGGACGACCTTGGCTCCGAGCCGGTCGGCGACCAGCACCGAGCCGCCGACCAGGCCGATCGCGAGCAGGAGCATGACCGCCCAGGAGGCCTTGACCCCACGGGTCAGTTCCTCGTCGGGGACGAAGTTCTCGATGACGGCGACCCGGTCACCGGGGAGCACCACAGGCTGCAGGCAGATCCATCCGCCGGGAGTCTTCTGGGAGATGGACTCGCGTCCCTGCTGGGCCCGTTCGAGCAGTTTCACGGGGGCCTGGGAGTCGCCGAGGCTCTGGGCGTCGGGCAGGTGGACGACCAGGTGCTCGGCCGCGTCGAGTCCGGCGGCGGATTCCCGCAGGGCGGACGGATCCGTGGTGAGGGTGAGGACGGGTGCGAGGGCTGCGGCGCGCTGCTCGGCCGCGGTGACGCTCTGCTCCTTGACCAGCGACATCACCAGTGCGCCCAGGGGTATGAGGAAGGAGAGGGCGACCATGGACGTCACGGCGAGCGCGACTCCCGCCAGTGAGCGTCTCACCGCGGGGCCACCAGTTTGATGCCGACGCCGCGGACCGTCAGCAGGTAGCGCGGGGCCGCCGCGCGTTCGCCCAGCTTGCGGCGCAGCGACGACAGGTGCACGTCGACGGTCTGGTCGTCGACGTACGGCTCGCGCCAGACCTCGGTCAGCAGCCGGCGTTTGGAGACGACCTGGCCGGTGTGGTGGGCGAGGAAGGCCAGCAGGTCGAACTCCCGCCGGGTGAGGTGGAGCTCCCGGCCGGCCAGGTACGCGGTACGCGCGCCGGGGTCCACCGCCAGCTCGCCCACGGTGGTGGCGCCCATCGGGTCGGCGGCCGGCGCCGGCCGTGCCCCCGGCCCGGCGTGGGCGGCGCCCGCGGGGGCCACGTGGCTGGTGCGCCGCAGGACGGCGGAGAGGCGCGCTATCAGCTGTCCTCCGGAGAAGGGCTTGACCAGGTAGTCGTCGGCGCCGGCGTTGAGGAGCTTGATGATTTCGGTCTCGTCGTCGCGGGCGGTGGCCACCAGGACGGGAACGGAGGATATGCCCCGGATCATGCGCAGTGCGTCTCCCCCGTCCAGGTCGGGCAGGCCGAGGTCGAGGACCACGGCGTCGACGGGAGTCTGGGTGACCTCGCGCAGGGCGCCGAATCCGTCGCCCACGCTGCGTACGGCATACCCGTGCTCCGCCAGGACCTCGATGAGTGACTGGCGGATGCTGGGGTCGTCTTCCACGACCAGGACGCTGGGCATGGGCACACCTTAGGGGTTCGGCCCGCGCACCCTTCTAGTGGGCGGCGAACGTCGGGCCGCCGTCGGTGAGGCGCAGGTGTACGGGGTGGCCGGCGACCGGAATGGTGCAGCCCTCCTTCGCGCTGCAGCTCGCGTAGCCGAGCAGCACCGTCGCGTCCCCGTTGCCGTCGGCGCGGATGGGCAGGGTGGTGGTGACGGGGCCGTCCGGGTAGACGGGCATCGGGGCGTCGACGCCGGGCACGCTGATGTTCCGTACGTCGGCGGCGGCCGTCAGCTTCCCGTCGGCCTTGAGGACCCCGGTGACGTCCACCGCGGTCGGCCGGCCCACGCCTTCCACGCCGGTGAGCGGCAGTTCGGTGCTGTACAGGTGGAAGCCCTTCTTCTCGGGGGTGAAGACGGCGGTCAGCGTGCCCTTCGGCGCGTGCCAGCCGGACACCGAGAGGGTGACGGTGACTCCGTTCTCGGTGAAGCTGGTGGTGGGCGGCGGCGCGGCGCCGGCGGCCGCGGCGCCGGCGGGCTCCTTGGCGGACTGGCCGCCGCAGGCCGTGAGCGCGGCCAGAGAGAGGAGGGCGACCACGCTCCGGGCCGTCCGGGTACGCCGCTTGAGCGGGGAAACGTTCATCTGGGTATCCGTGCCTCTTGTGTAGGGAAAACGAATCGGTTCTCGGGTCTTCGGGGCGGGCCCGTACGGGGACCCGCTCATACGGCGGTGGTGAAGTCCGCGCTCCACAGCTGCAGCCGGTACACCAGGTCGTTCCACACCCCGGTGGCCAGCAGTACGCCGACGAGCACGAGCATCCCGCCGCCGATCCGCAGGACCCAGGGGTAGTGGCGTTTGACCAGGCCGAAGGCGCCCAGGGCCCGCCGGAAGGCCAGCGCCGCGAGGACGAACGGCAGCCCCAGGCCGAGACAGTACGCCGCCATCAGCAGCGCCCCGCGGGCCGCGCTGGCCTCGCTCCAGGCCAGCGCCTGCACGGCGGCCAGCGTCGGGCCGATGCACGGGGTCCAGCCGACCGCGAACACCGCGCCCAGCACGGGGGCTCCGGCCAGCCCGAGGGCGGGACGCCGGTGGCTGCGGAACTCCCGTTGGGTGAATCCCGGCAGGAACCCCATGAAGGACAGCCCCATCAGCACGGTGAAGACACCGAGCACCTGGGTGACCACCTCCTGGTGGGCCAGCAGGGTGCGGCCGAAGTACCCGAACAGGGCGCCCCCGGAGACGAGGACCGCCGTGAAACCGAGGACGAAGAGCAGCGCGCCGGCCGCCATCCGGCTGCGGCGCCCGCCGCGGGCCTCCGCCAGGTCGGAGACCGACAGGCTGGTCACGTAGCTGAGGTAGCCCGGTACGAGCGGCAGCACGCACGGCGAGAGGAAGGAGACGAGTCCCGCGAGGAACGCCACCGGAGCGGCGACTGCCAGGGTCCCGTGGAGGAGGGAAGGGGTGTCCGCGGCGGCGAGCGCCAGGCCTGCCGTCATGGCGCCTCCTCCGTCACGCGGGCGAGCAGCGGGCTCAGTTCGTCCCCGGTGACCGCGCCGCCGATGCTGACGGCGATGCGGCCGCGGCGGTCGATCACGAGGGTCGAGGGGATCGCCTGCGGGTTGAGGAGGGCGGGCGGAAAGCGGAGCAGGAGCTCGCCGGCGGGGTCGTGGAGGCTGGGGAAGCCGAGGCCGTGCGCGCGTACGAAGGACCGGGCCGCGGCGCGGTCCGGGTCGCGGGTGTTGATCCCGAGGAACCGGACGCCTCGGTCCCGGGTCTGCCGGTCGATCCGCGCCAGGTCGTCGGCCTCCGCCCGGCAGGGGCCGCACCAGGACCCCCAGACGTTGAGCACGACGACATGCCCCCGGAAGCCGTCGAGACGGACCGGCTTCCCGTCGAGGTCGTCGCCCGCCAGCGCGGGCGCGGCGGGCCGGTCGGCGGGGTCGATGACCGTGGCCTCGGCCGCGGTGGCGACCACGGCCGAGGCCGCGGTCGCCGGTCCGGCCGCCGCCTCCGCGCGGCTGCCGTCGGCGGCGACCGTACCGACCGCGGCGAAGACACAGCCGGCCACGGCCGCCGCGAGGGCGGCTCCGGCCAGGACCGCGGTACGCGCCTGGCCCCGGCGCGGGTCCGCTGGTCTCACGCGGCCCACTTGCGCAGGAAGGCGTTGATCCCCTCCGCCGTGAGGGAGGGGTTGCCCGTGGCGTGGGTGTCGGTGCGCACCTTGCCGGACGAGTTGACGACGATCAGTACGGGCATCGTGTAGGTGCCGCCCGAGGGGCTGTACTTGCGCAGGAGCGCGGAGTTGGCGGAGCTGTTGCCGCCGATGTCGATCTTGACCAGGTGGTACGAGGCTCCGAGGATCGCCGCCGTCTGCGGCTGGGCGAACACCTTGTCGGCGGCCTTGCAGTTGCCGCACCAGTTGGCTCCGAAGTCGAGCAGCACCATCCTCCCGTCGGCCTTGGCCGCGGCCAGTGCGGCGTCGATCTGCTTCTGCGCGTCGGCCGAGCTGTCGTAGCCGGGGCCGGGGACCCGGGCCGGGGCGGGCGCGGCGGACGTACGGGCCGGCTTGGGGGCGGCCGAACCGCTCCGGGTCCGGGAGGGGGTCGGCGAGGAGGAGGCCTGCGCGGTGGCGGACGCCGACGGCGAGGCCGAAGCGCTCGGGGAGGCCTCGGTGGACGCGGAGGCCGACGGCGTGGCGGCGAGGGCCTGCGTGGACGGTCCGGCGGTGGTGGGCGAGGCGGAGCCGACGGTCTCGGAGGACGGCCCGCAGGCGGCGCACAGACCCGCCGCGACCATGGCCGCGGCGGCGAGCGGCAGCCGAACACCCAGGGGAGCGGCGGAGCGGGGCCGCGCGGCGTGGCCGGCACGGACGGGTCGGAGTATGCGAGAAGTCATGGCGAAGACACCCCAAGGCGCGCTGAGAACTACGGGAAGGGCGAGAAGCCTCCCGACTCGGTGAAGCCGGCGGACCCGCGGTTCGCCGGGGCGGTGTGCCCGGGCGCCGGAGGCCGGTCGGCTGACGTGAGCATAGGACCGCGGCGGGCCCTGCGAACCGCCTGAGCGGGATCTTGAGGTTCCCCTAAGGAACAGCTCACCTTCCGCTTCACCAGGACCCGTCCGATGAGCGCATACGGGGAGGTGAATCCCGCGAAAGGGATCAGGAGGGACCGAGCGGTGCGGACCGGCCGAAGCGGTCACGTCGCTGCGGTCCGGCCGGTCAGCCGGTCAGCGGGCGGGCCGGCCGGCTCTCAGAAGGACGTCTCGCGGACGCTGGCCTTGGCCATCGGGTCGATCGTCGCGGTGATGACCGACCGGTGGTCCGGGCTGCTGAAGGTGACCGTCAGGGTGTCGTCGTCGGTCTGTGCCGTGGTGGCCTTGAAGCCGCGGCTCGGGACCGCGGAGATCAGACACACGCCGCGGCTCCCGTACCGCACCGTGACCTTGCCGCCCTGCGAGGGGACGGTGTGCAGGCCCGGTCCGCCGTTCTCGCAGTCGACGCCGGGTTTGGGCGCGGTGGTGCGGGCGGCTGCCGAGGGCTTCGCGGGCGGGGAGGAGGGAGCCGAGGGGGTCGGAGCCTCGGTCGCGGTGGGCGAGGGGCTCGGGGACGCGGAGGCGGTCGGGGACGGCGGGCCCGGCGACGGGTCCTGCACCGCCGGCCACGCCGGCGGCGAGTCGAAGACCATCGGGGCGGACCGGGCCACCGGGGGCGTATGCCTGGTGGAGCCGACCACGAACTGGACCGTGGCGAGCACGGCCGTCACGCTGGTGGCCGTGCACGACAGCCATATGAACAGGTAGCGCGGAAATCGAGGCACGGCCCCATAGTGGCCGACGGGCCGGGCCGCGCGTCAACGGCTCCCCCGCCGAGGGCGACGGAGCGCCGCCGCCCGGCGGTGCCCCGGGCACGAACACGGACGTCCTCCGACCCGCGTACGGGTCGGAGGACGTGTGCGCCCCGGCAGCCGGTGGGAGGTGGCCGGTGTGCGGGGCGGGGGGAAAGTTCCTACTTGGACGTCCCGAAGTCCTGCGTCCACCACGGGCCGCCGTCGCCCTTGTGGACGCCTATGCCGATCTCCTTGAAGGAGCAGTTGAGGATGTTGGCCCGGTGGCCGGAGCTGTTCATCCACGCCTTCATGACCGCGTCGGCGTCCGACTGGCCGCGGGCTATGTTCTCGCCGAGGCGGGACCACGCGTAGCCGGCGGCCTCCACGCGGGTGGTCATGGTCGAACCGTCGGGTCCGGTGTGGGACATGACGCCGCTGCGGGCCATGGTGTCGCTGTACGCGCGTGCCGCGGCGCTCAGCTTGGCGTTCACCGTCAGGGGGCCGCAGCCGGCCGTGGCCCGCTCCTTGTTGACCAGGGCGAGGACCGCGGATTCGGAATCACCGGAGGAGCTGCCGGAACCGCCGGAGGAGCCGGACGAACCGCCTGACGAGCCCCCGGATCCGCCTGAACCGCCGGACGTACCGGAGCCGCCGCCGGTGCTCCCGCCGGACGTACGCGGGGGCTTGCCGGCCGGGGCGGGCTTGGCCGGGCTTTCCTCCTCCGCCGCGGGCTTCGCCGGAGCCGCGGACTCCGTACCTTCGGGCGTCGGCGTCCCGGGCGGCAGCGAGCCGGTGGCGGCTGCGGCATCGGCGGTGACCTCGGGGAGCGGAGCGGTGGGGCTCGCGGTCCCGGCCGGGTCCGCCGGGGTCGGCGTCCCGGACTTCGCCCCGGTGGCGCCGTCGGCCCGCTGGTCCACCTGCGTACCGCCGCCGGAATCGGCGACGGCGACGCCGACCGCCACCGCCGCGGCGGCCGCGGTGAGGGACAGGACGATGCGCGTACGCACCGCCTTCTTCCGCCGCGCCTCGACGCGGGACGGCGTTGCGGGAGTTCGGCTGCTCATGCCTGTAGCACCTCACAGAGGGAAAGGGGGTGGGGTGCGACCGAGCCTAGGGTTGCGATCAGTGAAATCCGCGCGCCGGAGGGGCTCTTCAGGTTCCCTTAAGGAAACCCGCAGGGTCGGTTCAGGGGACGAGCCGGGCCATCCCCGGCCATTCGGTCGATACGGACCCGGCGCACCCCGGGACAACCCCGGCGCACCCCCGGCGGCCCTCGGCGCACCCGCGCCGAGGGCCCCTGCGTAGAGTTCGGCGCATGTCACAGCCCGTGCAACTCGTCATCCTCATCAACACCCTTCCGGGCCGCGGCCGGGAACAGGTCGCGGCGTTCGAGCGTCTCGCACCGGTCGTGCGGGCCGAAACGGGATGTCTGCAGTACGACCTGCACCAGGTGAGCGGTGAGCCCGACCGCTTCGTCCTCATCGAGCGGTGGTCGTCGCAGGCGGCGCTCGACGCCCATGACGCCACGCCGCACATGGTCGAGGCCGACGCGGCGAGCCCGGCGTTCCGGGCGGGACCGGCGGAGGTCATCCGGCTCGTCGCCGGCCCCCTGGCCTGACCGCGCACCATCGCGGCTCCGCCGCGGGCGGGCGCGCACCGGCGGCGTGTGATCATGTCCGTCGACAGATCCGCACCTCATGGGGGGACCATGCGCACCCGCACCACCACCGCCACGACCGGTCTCGTGACCGCGCTCGCAGCGCTGCTCGTCCTCGCCGGCTGTACAGCGCCGGGAGACAGCCGGCCCGCGGCGTCGAGCTCCGTGGCCTCTGTGCCCGCGCAGGGCGGCGGCGGGTCCGGCTTCGAGGGACCCCGGCCTCAGGACCAGAACCTGCTGGCGTGGACCGGGGATCCCAATGACGCGGGGCACGTCACCGCCCAGACGTCGGCCGGGGTCGGCGGTCGGGTCACCCTGGTACGGATCGTCCTGCGCGAGCAGATCACCTGGTCGAACGTCTGGCTGGGCCTGGCCGGCATCGACCCCAACGCCCAGCTCGCCAACTGCCATCTCGGTGTGTACGACGCCAAGGGCGCCCTCGTCGGGGCGACCCCGGACATCTCCCCCCAGCTGATGACCGACGCGATCGCCAAGCCGTTCGCCCTCGGCAAGCCGTTCACCGCCGCACCCGGGACCTACTTCATCGCGCTGCTGCTCAACGGCACTTGGGCGACCAACGGCCTCACCCTGAAGTCCACGGGCGCCGGCATTTCGGTCAACGCGGGTCTGACGCCGCCGAACCTCCGGTACAGCACCCTGCTGACCGGTCAGACCTCGCTGCCGCCCACCGTGAACCTCGCCGAGCAGTCCACGAGCACCATCAACACCGGCTGGGCCAGCCAGTGGTACGCGATCTCCTGACCCGCGGGGTGCCCACGCTCACGCCCGGCTGACGGCGCCCTCCGGGACGGCGGCGCAGCGGGCGGTGCCGGCCGCCTCGTGCCGGTACCAGGCGGAGTCGACGACCCTGCCTCGGGAAGCGTGTGCAGGGCGGGACCGTCGTACGGGACGAACCCCGCGGCGCTCAGGGCCCCCCGGCAGCGGTGGTTGGAGGTCTCGGTACCGGCCCGCACCGATGCCAGGCCCAGGTGCTCGTGGCCGAACCGGGCGGTTGCCGCAACGAGTTCGGTGCCCAGACCCCGGCCGCGGAAGGCCGGGGCGAGCCAGATGCCGATGACCCCGTCGTCGTCCGGGGTGAGCGAACTCATCCCGGCCACCAGGCCCGTGGCCGGGTCGACGGCGAGCAGCCCTTGCCCCTCCGTCGGGCCCGGGAGCACCACCGGCTGTATCAGCTCCCGTCGGACGGCTTTGGGGAAGGCACGCAGCCGCTCGGCACGGTTGCCGTCGTGGATTCCGAGGAGATGCGCGGCGGTCTCGGGGGTGACGATCGAGTCGGGGATCCAACCGAACCAGCGCTGTACGTCGGCGTCTGCACCGGCCGCGGCGCCCATCTCCACGTCCAGGAAGTCGCGGGGGGGTGTGCAGGACCAGCCGCGCGGTCCGCAGCGCGTGGCGGCCGTCCCCGCACCGGACGGGCGCGGGCTGCGGGCGGCGCGGTCCCAGGCGCCAGATCATCGGTGTCCCCTTACGCGGGAACTGTATGCGGCCCCCGCGCGCCCGCCGCCGCAGGGGTCAGTCCCGGATGGAGACGATCTTGCGGGTGGCCAGGTCGGCCTGGACGAAGACCTTCGTCGTGTCGCTGCCCCAGGTCAGCGTGACGGTGGCGTTCGTCCGTCCCGTTCCGCTGCCGGTGGAGGTGACCTTCCACTTGAGCGGCACGTTCTGCGCGCGGAGCACGCCGTCCGCGTGGTTCTTCTCCTCCCACTTCCTCAACTCCGCCTGGAGCGGCTCCGAGAGGTAGAAGGCACGCAGGCGGTCCGCGGTGGACCCGTCCCCGTCGTACACGGCGTCGATGTAGGAGCCGTAGAAGTCGGCGATCCGGGTGAAGGCGCCCTCGGGGCTGCCCGAGACGGACGGGGCCGGGGCGGCGGCCTGCGCCGGCTCCCCTGCCGTCGGTCCGTTCGCGGAGGCGCTGGTGACGAGGGCGAGGGTGAGTACGGCGGTGGCCGCGAGGGTGAGGGAGGCGGTTCGCCTGGCCGAGAGCTTGGACATCTGCTGAGCCTTTCCCCGTGCTGAGTGGCTGCACCGGCCGACGCGGCCACGGCCCCGTCCGGTTCGCGAAATGCGAGAAATGGCTGGAAAGTCACGCCCGCGGCCGTATCGGGCCCGTCAGGAGCCCGCCCGTGTGCCGAACGGCCTCGCACGGCGGCGCGATCGCATCGCTCGACCGGGCGACGATCGCCGCGGGGCGGAATGCCGTAGCCGGGGCGGGAGTTGGTGCGGACGCGACACTGATCCCGGATGCACTGGAGAGCTCATGAAGATCGGCATCATCGGCGCGGGCAACATCGGCGGCAACCTCACCCGTCGGCTCACGGCCCTCGGCCACGAGGTATCCGTGGCGAACTCGCGCGGCCCCGAGACCCTGGCCGCGCTGGCCGAGGAGACCGGCGCCACCCCCGTCACCGTGGCGCAGGCCGCGCGCGGCGCCGAGATCGTCGTGGTCACGATCCCCTTCAAGAAGGTGCCGGACCTGCCGGCGGGCCTCTTCGGCGAGGCCGCCGAGGGCTTCGCGGTCATCGACACCGGCAACTACTACCCGCGCCAGCGCGACGGCCGGATCGCCGGTGTCGAGGACGAGGGTCTCACCGAGAGCCGGTGGACCGAGCGGCACCTCGGACACCCCGTCATCAAGGCCTTCAACGGCACCTACGCGCAGGACATCCTCGACCGGCACCGCCCGGCGGGTGCCGCGGACCGGATGGCGCTGCCCGTCGCGGGAGACGACGCCGCGGCGAAGAAGACCGTACGCGCCCTGATCGAGGAGCTCGGCTTCGACACGGTCGACGCGGGTGGCCTCGACGACTCCTGGCGCCAGCAGCCCGACACCCCCGTCTACGGACTGCGGGAAGGCGTCGACGCGGTCACCAAGGCCCTCGCCGAGGCCTCACCGACCCGCCCGGAGTCCTTCCGCGGCTGACCCCCACCGCGGGTCCTGGTCCCGGGGGCCGCTCTCCGCCGAGCCGCGGCGGGGCGCGCCGCCCCGGCGGCCGGCGCGGGTCCCGCCCGGCGGCATATGCCGGTGGGTGACCTACCATGCAGGCATGAGTGATCGTGCGATGCAGGAACCGACCCTCCTCCTCCTGACCGCGCTCGCGGACGAGCCCCGCCACGGGTACGCGATCGCGCGCGAGGTGGAGCTGATCTCGGGCGGACGCGTCAAGATGCGGACCGGCACGCTGTACGGGGCCCTGGAGCGACTGCTGGGTCAGGGACTGATCGAGGTCCACGAGGAGCAGATCGTCGACAGCCGGCTGCGCCGCACCTACAGACTCACCGCCGAAGGCCGGCGGAGCCTGGCCGCCGAGGCGCAGCGGATCGCCGCCACCGCACGCGAGGCGGCGCGCCGCCTGGGCGTCTCCGGCGAGACGGCCACGGCGTGAACCTTCGTCTGCTGCGCCTGTACCCGGCCGGTTTCCGCCGCGCCTTCGGCGACGAGATAGCCGAGGCCTACCGGGAGGCGACCGAGGACGCCGGGCCGCTCACCCGGCTGCGGGAAGCCGGGGACATCGTGGCGCACGCGCTGCGGCTTCGCCTGGGGGTGGGTTCGGCGCAGCGCGGCGGGCGCCTCTTCGCGGCGGCGGCGCCCTTCGCGCTGGCCGCCACGGGCGCGCATGCCGCTTTCCTGCTCGCCTCGGCCCTCAACCTCGCGTACGTCACCGGTCGCCCCGACTTCGAGACCCCGCTCGGGTATGCGATGAACGGCTTCTCCGTACTGACCTTCATCGGTGCCGTGGTGGCACTGAGCGGGCGCTTCACCGCCGGCGCGCGGACCGCGTTCGCCGGGGTCGCGGGAAGCACGGTGTGTTTCGTCGTCGCGGTGCTGCCGGGCGCCCTGGAGATGCCGCTGGAGCACCTGGCCTACCTGGCCCCGCCCTTGGCGATCGCCGCGCTCCCGCTGCTCTGTCCCCCGGACCTGCGCCCGCCCTGCCGGATCAGGACCACGACGGGGCTGGTGGCGCTGCTGCTCTGGGCGCCGCTGTCCGTGGTGCTCCTGGGCCTGCTCGACGCGGGCGGGATCGGCATGATCGTGCTGTGGCGCTTCGCCGTGACCGTGGTGGCCGCCCTGGCCCTGGCGGGCCGTCCCGCCCTGTCCGGGATCCGTACGCCCGGTCAGTTCGCCCTGGCCGCAGCCCCGTTCCTGGTCCTGGGTCACTTCGCGGGGGTGGTGGGCGAGGACACCGCGCTGCCGTGCCTGGTCCTGCTCGCGTCCACGGGCCTGGCCGTGCGCCTGTGGCGTCGCAGCCACTCGGACACGGCCGGCCACGCCTGAGCAGGCGGTCAGCTTCACAGACTCGCCCGTCCGGCCTGGGCACCGTGCACAGTGTGCTCATGGATCGATTCGTAGGTCGGGCCCGCCTCGAATGGTGGGCCAATCACTCGACTTGCCTTGAGATGTACGACATCGACATCACCGTCACCGTCGACGCGGTCGGCACGTTGCGGGCAACCGGCCGGCATGCCAACGCCCTCGACACGACCCAGCGCGAGGGCTGGGACTTCCTCATGGAGATGGATCCCCACTTCTCCCTTGCGTTTCCCAGCGAGGATCGCGGCGGGATCATGGTGCGAGTCGTCGAGGCAGAGAATGGAACCCTCTCGCTGACGGAGGCACCGGACTGGGACGGCTCCGCGAACCACACCTTCGACCTCGCCTGAGTGCAGCCCCCAAGGGTGCGCGCGCAGTTCGGTCGGCAGGGCGGCATGCAGACGCGGCCTGGCGCCGGCTCCGGTCCAGTCCCGCAGCCGGCGCCAGGCCGTCGCCCCGGAGCAGCCCACGGTCTCGGCCGGAACACCGCGCCAGGCGACACCGGTCCGCAGCACGTACCCGAAGTCGGCCCAGCCCGCGGCGAAGAAGGCCATCCAGGAGCATCCACAACGCCGAGGACAAGGAGCACGTCCGAGGCGGACCCCGCCTCGAACGCGGCCGCCTCATCGAACGGCCCCAGGACGTTGCGGCCTAGCCGATCGAGAAGGTGACGCCGGGAGCGGCATAGTCGACGGGACCGTTGAACCGGGCCGAGGCGCGTGCCACCGCCTGTTGCGGAGTGAGGAAACGGCCGACGTGGGTGACGATCAACCGGCCTGCCCCGGCCGCGCCGGCCGTGTCGCCGGTGTCTTCGGGCGTGTGGTGCACCCGGTCGCCCTCGGTCGGCGCCTGGGTGCTCTCGGCCTCGCACAGCAGCACATCGCACCCGTGGGCCAACTGCGTGAGGTTCGCGCACGGTGCTGTGTCCCCGGAGTAGACCAGCGATCGGCCCTCGGCCTCGATGCGCACCGCGAAGGCCGGGATGCCGTGCTCTACTGCACGGCTGGTCAAAGTGAGGGCGCCGACGCGCGCTTGGTGCCCGTCGTGCAGCTCATGGACGGCAAAGGCGGACTCGACCGGGCTGCGCGTCGCGCTGTTGGTCAGGAAGTGGGCCAGCCGGTCAGCGATGCCCGGCGGCCCGTACAGGGGGATGGGCGCGGCAAGCCGAATGTCCGCGAAGAGCGCCGCGTAATAGGCGGTGAGCAGGTCCGCGCTGTGATCGGCATGCAGGTGCGAGATCCAGATCGCGTCTACCTCATCAAGGCGCACATGCCGCTGCAGCTGTGCCAACGTCCCGCTGCCCGCGTCCACCCAGACCCGAGTCTCGCCGCTGGACACCAGATAGCCGGAGCACGGGTTGTCCACGCTCGCATAGGGCGTCGCACACCCCAGGACGGTGAGGCAGAGGGGATCGCTGGTCATCCGGGGAGTGTATAGAACGCGTAATCCACAGGTTTTGACAATTTCTCTAAGCGTCGATGCCGGATCCGGCGACGCTGACGCGGATCTTGGACTGACCGTGGCCGAGTTCCTCCCAGTCCTCCATGAAGCGTGCGGACAGGCCGTGTCCGGCGGCGAGGTCGGCGAGGGTCTGGGTGCGGTAGTAGAAGTCCTCGCGCAGCACCTGGTGTTCGGTGCCGGTGGTGCGGTCGAAGGTGAAGTCGAAGTGACCCCCGGGCGCCAGGACCCGGCCCACGTGGGCGAAGCACTCGTCGATGACGTCGATCGGTGAGTGCGAGAAGACGCTGTGGGCGTGGACGACGTCGAAGTAGCCGTCGGGGAGGAAGTCCAGCGTCAAGTTCTTGGTGAGGGTCAGGTGCGGGACCTTGGCCTGGAGCCCCCGCTCGGTAAGGGTCCGCTTCGCGGCGATGAGGATGTCGGGCGAGATGTCGATGCCGAAGTAGTGGCCCGCGTCGAGGTAGTCGATGAACCGCCAGCCGGCGCGGAGGTTGCCGCAGCCGATGTCCAGCATGCGCGCACCGGGCTTCAGACCGTGCCCGAGGAGGTAGTCGAACTGCATCTGCCCGAGCGCGAGCCAGCGTTCGTGGGTCTGGCTGCCGACCGCGGCCTCGGGATTGCGGCGGGTGTCCGAGGCCATCACGGCCCGGTAGTAGCTGACGTGGTCGGGGTGCTTGAAGGCCAGCCAGCGGTCGCGGGCGGCCCGCTTCAGGTACGGGGCGATGCGGTGCGGACGGCTCGCGGCGTAGCGGACCTTGTGGAGGAGGGATTCCCGGTTCGCGGTGAGGTTCTTCCTGGTGGCCATGAGCACTCCGTCTCCATCGCAACATGAATCCCCGGCGGCAGGCAGGCGCGGCTGCCGTCGGGAAGGATCTTCAGATCCCACCATACGTCGGTGATCGACATATACAAACCACTGGACTGTCCCGGGAAGCGGAAGGCTCGGCACGGCGTGCGCACGGATAGTTCACGAACATGGATGTTTGCGGCGATATCGCCCAGATTGCCACTCGATGCCCCACCGGTCCACGCAACGCGCCCAGGGGCGTGACGCCTCGTCAGTCATGCGCCTGGCAGCATGAAGAGATGACAGACATACATCGGAAGGTCAGCTCCGGATCGCCCTTGGAGCCTCGGATCGGCTTCTCCCGCGCGGTGCGGGCAGGGCAGTACGTCGCCGTCGCGGGGACCGCTCCCCTCGCGGACGACGGCTCCACCGTCGGCCCGGGCGATGTCCACGCCCAGACCGTACGGTGCCTGGACATCGCCGAGGGGGCCCTGCGGGAGGCCGGTGCCTCGCTGGAGGACGTCGTGCGGACCCGCGTCATGCTCACCGACGTGACGCGGTGGCAGGAGGCCGCGCGTGCGCACGGTGAGCGGTTCGCCTCCGTCCGGCCCGTCACCACCTTCGTCGAGGTGTCCCGCTTCATCGGTCCCGACTGGCTCGTCGAGGTGGAGGTCGACGCGGTCATCGCCCGGGAAGAGGGCTGAGGGGGTAGCGCGGGCGGGTCACACGGCAGGAGCGGGCCGTTCCCCGAGCAGCCGGGTGCGGAACAGGTCGAGGACGGTGTCGAGCGCCTGCCGGGTGGGCTGTCCCGGTTCGTCGATGAGGTGTTCCGTCAGGACGGAGTGCGGCGCGAGGGCGCTCTGCGCATTCGCCGCGCTCGCGTCCAGCTCGACGGCGACGAAGGCGTCGCCGAGTTCCCGGCGCAGGTGGGCGAACCGGTCGCCGGGGACGAGCCGGTCGCCCCGGAAGCGCAGCCCGAGCACCTGGAGCCCCTCACGCTCGCAGCGTCCGCGGACGACCGCGAGGTCCTCGGGGCTGATGTCGATGGCGCCGGCGCGGCTCGCGGTGCAGGCCAGCGGGAGCGACGGCTGGGAGAGCACCGGGGCGACGAGGCGCTCGTCCGTGGCCATCGCCAGAGCGAATCCGCCGGTCAGGCACATCCCGACGGCGCCGACCCCAGGACCTCCGCAGCGCTCGTGTTCGGCAGCCGCCAGGGCGCGCAGCCACCGTACGACGCGCGAACTGCGCCCCGTGGCCAGCAGCGTGAACTCGCGGCTCACGCACACCCGCCACAGCGACGAGGCCATGTAGCGGGCGGCACTCGACCGGCCGACCGCGCCGGGATCCGCGTCACGGCCGGGTTCACCGAAGAGCACCGGGAGCACGGCCGTACAGCCGGACGCCGCGACGTGCTCGGCGAACTCGATGACCTTGGGGGTGATGCCCGGGATCTCCGCCATGACGATCACCGCGGGGCCCGTGCCCCGGCGCAGGATCCGGCGGGTGGCACCGTCATGGGTAAACGTGCTCTTCTCGAACCCGCTCAGATCGTGGTCTGCCACGTGCCCCGCTCCTTCCGACGGCCGTCTCCTGGACGACATCAAGTTACCGAGAAGTAGAGCCTTCCGGTCAAGCGAACGGGACACGTTTTGATGCAGGGGCCCAGGGCGGGGCGGGACGGCACCACGGTGGCCCGGCCCTCCCCGCTCACCCGGACGGCGGACCGCGCCGGGCGTGCGGAGTGCGGCCGGGCGAGGCTGGGGTGGAGCGGCGGCGCCCGCCGCGGGCCCCTCGCCCGGTCCGGTCGGGGCCGGTCAGGTACCGCCCGAGGAGGCTCACCCGATGGAGAACGGCCCCGGACACGACGCCTCCGGATCGATCGGCGCCGCTCACCGAGCGGCGCGCGGCAGGGCCGCCTTCGCCGACCGCGCCGACTTCGACGACGCCACCCGCGGCTTCGTCGCCGCCCTGGAGCCCTGGCCCTCGACGGCGACCCCGCCGTCGTCGCCGAGCTCTTCGCCTACCTCGACTCCCCCGACCCGGACTTCGCCATCGTCACCCCCTGACGAACGGGGGCGGCCTCTATGCTGCGGGAATGATCAAGCCGATTGAACTGGTGATATTCGACTGCGACGGGGTACTCGTCGACAGCGAACGCATCGCACTGCCCATCCAGGTCGCGCTGGGAGCGGAGCTGGGCTGGCCGCTGACCGAGGACGAGGTCATGGACCGCTTCATGGGGCGCTCCAGCGCCTCCATCCGCGAGGACATCGCCGCCCGGGTCGGCGACGAGACGGCCGATCACTGGCGGGAGCTGTTCGAACAGCGCCACCGCGAGGCGGTGGACGCCGGGTTGTCCGCCGTCGAGGGACTGCCCGAGGCACTCGGCGCGATCACCCTGCCGACCTGCGTCGCCTCCAGCGGCTCGCACGACAAGATGCGCCACACCCTCGGCCGCACGGGCCTCTACGAGAACTTCGAGGGCCGCATCTACAGCGCCACCGAGGTCCGCCGCGGCAAGCCGGCCCCCGACCTGTTCCTGTACGCGGCGCGGCGGATGGGCGTCGACCCTGCGGCGTGCGCGGTGGTCGAGGACAGCCGCCCCGGTGTCGAGGCCGCCCGCGCCGCCGGCATGCGGGCCTTCGGCTACGCCGGAGGACTGACCCGGGCCGAACGGCTCGAGGGCGCCGGCACCGTCGTCTTCCACGACATGCGCGACCTGCCCGGCCTCATCGCCGCAGGCTGACCCGCGGGCAGACCGGAGGTCAGAGGTGCGCGTCGCGGGCGAGGGCGGTCATGACGGCCTCGGTCTTGCGCTCGCCGAACGGCGGCAGGGTGATGCCGCGGTCCTGCAGGGCCTGTTCGAGCTGCGTCTGGACCTCGGCGGCGTCGGCGATGTCCGAGCGCACCGAGACCTCCAGGAAGCGCAGGCCGTTGTCGGTGCGCCATTCCTCGATCGCCACCTTGCCGGGCAGCTCGTCCCACTCCTCTTTCCACTTCACGGCGTGTACGGGGCCCAGCGCCGTCAGGCCGACGAGATCCGCCTCGGCCACCTCGGCCACGCGCAGGAGTTCCCGCTGCTGCTCGACGAGCAGCAGCTCGGGCGGGCCACCCTCGGCCTCCAGCGAGGCCGACGGCACCGGCGTGAACTCCGGGCCGGTCCGGTCCTCCTCGATCTTGAACTTCCAGTCCTCGCCCTCCCGGTCCTCCCGCCAGGGCGCCGGCAGCGCGGGGCAGGGACGCAGTTTGACGGTCAGGTCGGTCTCCCGCTCGGATGCGGGCCCCTCGTCGTCCCGGCGCCGACGCAGGATGACGCCCTGAACCAGCAGGGGCAGAGTCACCGTACCGTCGGCCGCCCACTGCGGTCTGTCCCAGAAATGGATCGCCCGGCGGCTCCCCTCGTCCCGGTCGAGCTCCAGAGCGTCGAAGGCGGCCTTCGCCTCGGCCCCGGCGAAGCTGATCTTGATTTCCGCGGCCGTGGCCGCCGGAGACTCTGCCATGGTGCCGTTATCCCATGCGGGGCGCGGGCCCGCATCTCACGCGGCGGCGCGCCCGGGGGCGGAGGACGGGCCGCCGCACCGGGGTGCGGCGGCCCGTCCTCCGCCGTGACCGCGCGCTAGGCGGTCGGCGACAGGAGGGTGCCCTCCGGCCGGAGTGCCGTGGGCGGGGTGCTGCCGACGACGATCAGGGCGAGTAAGACCGCGGCCGCCTCGCTCTGCAGGAGCCGGGCGGCCTGCTTCAGCCGGCCGGGGTCGGGGACCGGGATGGACAGGGCCACGCATTCCGCCTTCGGGCCCGCGGTGATAGGCACCGCCGCGCACACCGTGCCGATCGCGTACTCCTGCAGGTCGAGGAGAGGGGCGTTCGGCGGGCGGCTGTCGAGCTGATGGAAGAGGTCCTGCTGGCTGGTGAGGGTGTGGGGCGTGAACCGGGTGAGCCGGTGGCGGGCCAGGTGATCCTTCCGGTCGTCGTAGTCGAGTTGGGTCAGCAGCGCCTTGCCCACCGCGGAGGCGTGGGCGGCGACACGGAAGTCGACCCACTCCTCGACCACGGGTGCGCCCGGTCCGTCGGCGTACTGGGTGATGGAGACCTCGCCGTCCGTGTAGCGGGCGACGTAGACGGCGGCGCCGACGGCGTCCCGCACCCAGGCGAGGGTCTCGTGCAGGTGCCCGCGTCCGTCTCCGTTCGCCGATTCGGCCAGCAGGAGGGCGTTGCCGGCGATGTACGCGTCCGGTCCGGTCGGGGTGGCCAGGTTCGCGCGGATCAGCTGCTCCATGGCCCGGGCGAGGACCAGTTGCGGCAGTGCCGTTTCCCGGGCGATCTGGGTCAGGTTCACGCCGCCCGAATAGCGGTTGATGACTTCCAGGACCCGCAGCGCCTGGTGGGCGGATTCCAGTGCGGCGGGGGCGGGGCGTCCTTCGGGGGTCTTCCGGGCGGCGTGGGTCAGCTGGGGCTCTTTCAGTGCTTCGAGGGCCCAGGCGTTCGCCTGGTCCGTCAGGTGCAGGGGGTTGAGCCGGGCGTACTGCGCGACGGCGACCGCCACCTGCGGGCCGGGGGTGACTACCTCCCCCAGGTCGGGGTGCTCCTTGCGAGGGCGGGTCTTGAGCGCCTGGCGCAGGCGTGCGGGGAGCCGGCACGGGGACCGGCCGGCCCCTCCGGGTCCGGTGGTGAGGGCGGTGAGATCCTGGGTGGTGATGGGCGGGGTGGTCCAGATGACGGAGGCTCCGAGGGCCTCTTCGAGGTGTTCCGGGAGCTGCGGCAGGAGCGGCAGGTGCTCTTCCGGGGGCAGGGTCCGGGCCTGGCGCCTCCAGTGGCGGGCGGTCGCGACCTCGGCCCGGGCGAGGTGCAGGAGGTAGAGGCAGTGGGCGGCGGTCTGCGAGCCCGCCCCGGCCGCGTACTGGAACCAGAACTGCGCGTCCTCCATCCGGTCGGCCAGATGGAGCAGGCAGCCGAACAGCAGGGCCGAGTCGCCGCCGTGGGGCCAGGAGTCGGCGTCGAGGGCGAGTTCGGCGAAGGCCCGGCTCTCCACGAGGCACCAGGTGAGGTCGTCCAGACCCCGGGCGGCGCGCACATGGCAGGCGGCGTCCAGGACGAGGTCGTCGGCTGCTGCTGAGGTTGTGGACGCGGATGCTGATGCGGATGCTGATGCGGGTGCTGATGCGGCCAGCCCCCGCGGCAGCGGGGTCGCGGAGCCGGGGGGGCCGGTGGTGCCGGTCGCCGAGCGGGCGCGGTCGGCGACGATCCGGCGGGCGATCCGACGGCGGGCTGCGCCCTCGTCGTATCCGGCGTACTCCTCCGCGAGTACCGTCGCGTCCGCAAGGGCCGCGTCCAGTTCGCACAGCGGCATGTCGCGGTGGCGGGGCATGTCGCTCACTAGTCCTTCTCCTCTCCGGGGATCCAGTCCACCCCGAGCTTGCGGGACAGGGTTCGGCGTGCGCCGCGGATGTGCGAGCGGACCGTCGCGGGGGTGATCCCCATCATCCGGGCGACCGTGTCGGAGTCGTTGCCCAGGAGGAAGGCCAGCAGCACCACGTCGTACTGCCGCTCGGACAGGCCCGCGATCGCCGCGTACAGCCCGAGCTTCGACTCCAGCAGTTCCAGCCGCTCTCTGGAGGAGCGGCGCAGCGCTGCGAACCACGCCGTCTCCACCATCGCCACCTGCCGGCCCAGGGCCGCCAGCCGCCTTTCCACGTGCTCGCGCAGCACCGCCCACGCGAAGCCGTGGAGGCTCGCCTCCTTCAGGGCCTGGCGCCACACCTTCAGCAGGAAGGTGAACACGTCGTCGACGACTTCCTCGGCGTCCTTGGGGTTTCCCAGCTGCAGGTGGGCGTAGCGCAGATAGGCACGGTGCTGCTGGGAATGGAAAGCGGTGAAGTCCACCGGCAGTACGCCGGCCAATTCGCTGGAGACCGCCTGGTCCCCCGATGGATCGAAATCGCCTTCACTCATACGCTCCCCCACAGCTGTTCGTCACCGCGCACCGGGGCGGCGGGGACCTCATGGTGGCGGGCGCGGGGAGCGGCACGGCGGTGGCCGGCGGCTGGTCCGCCGGTTCCCGTCCGTACCCCCGCGCCCGGCAGGCGCATGGGCGCCCTGAACACATCGATCACGAGATAGCGGGCAGTGGTGACTAACAGCGGGAGGGCGACCGTCTCGGCAACATTCACGTCGGCGCGGAACCTTTCAAGTGGATCAAGAGCAACCGGCTTGCCTGCCCCCGAACCGGCAGCCGTGGAGCACCAGGTGCTCCTGTTCACCACCCCATCGGAAAGCGCGCCCGATCGTGCAAGCCGGTCCCTGAAAATCTTCAGAAGGAAGCGCATCCGCTTCTTCGCGCGCCCCGGTTCGCCCGCGCGCGCCCCGGCGTGCCTGCCGAGCGCCGCCTCCGCCGACACGCGCCCGAACGGGTCCCCTCCGCTGTTTCTGTCACACGATCGGATGCCGCTGCGGCCCCATCCGGTGGGACACGTCCCGACTCCCCCCTCCTCGGTGCCCCGTGCCTGCATGGTGGGTCCAGCTTTCGGCGCCCCGGCCCCCTGGGCCCCGCGCGCCCGTCGAGGAGGAAGGGGCTGTACATATGGCGTTCGCGAGGACCTTGCTGCCCGCCGTGCTCTGCCTGGCACTCACCGGTGTGCCCGCCGCGCTCCCGCACACCGCGGCCGCCGCGGCCTACGAGGGCCAGGCCGGCCACGAGAGCGCGCTGTTCAGCGTGAAGGCCACGAACAACGCGGCGGCCCAGGAGTTCACGGTGGACGGCACCCGGCTCTCCCGGGTGAGTGTCTGGCTGGGCAGCGGGGCGGCGACGGGCACCGTGACCGCGCAGGTCCGCCGGGTCCGCGCGGACGCGGACTCGGTGATCGCCTCGACGACCCTGGACCTCGCGGCACTGGGCGGCGCCGGCGCCGGCTGGGTCGAGTTCCCGCTGAGCGCCACCGTCACCGCGGGCACCACGTACCACCTGTTCCTCCAGGCGAGCACCGCGGAGAGCGGGCCGATCGCCTGGTACGGCACCACGCGGCCGGTGCCCGGCTCGCTCACCAGCTGGAACTACGACAGGGCGTACTGGGGCGGCTGGCACGCCTACGGCTCCCGGCTCGCCTTCCACGTCAATCCCACCGGCAGCGAGCGCTGCGGGGAGACCGAGCCCTGCTACGTACCCGCCTCGGCGCTCGCCGCCCGCACGTCGGGCCTGCTGACCAACCGGGTCGCCACCGAGGCCGTCCTGCCCTCCTTCGCCGTGGGCGCCTCCTACGTCGACGGGAGCAACGTGCTGCGCCTGCCGTCGGGCCGGTGGCGGTACCTGCCCGACGGGGCCCCGGCGTCGGCGGTCGTCGAGGCGGACGACCCGGGTGCCCTGGCGCAGGTCGAGGAGAGCCGCGCGTGGCTGGCCGCAGGCACGGTGCCGGGGACCACCGCCGCGCAGCGGGCCGCGTCACAGCGCGCCCTGCTGTCGATGCGGGCGCTGCTGAAGCCCAACGGGGCGTTCGCGGCGGCGTGGGCGCCGCCGTGGGAGTACTCCTGGCCCCGCGACGGGGCGTTCGCGGCGGTCGCCTTCGCCGCCACCGGGCACGACGAGGAGGCGTACCGGATCCTGGGCTACGACGCGCTCACCCAGCGGGCCGACGGGACCTGGGAGGCCCGTACCGAGCTGGACGGCAGCGGGCCGCCGGACGCGCGGAAGTGGCAGCTGGACGGCAACGGCTGGGTGCCCTGGGCCACGTGGCAGTGGTACCGGGCGGCGCCGCCCGGCGGGCGGGACGAGCGGCTGCGCGAGCTCTACCCGATGGTGCGCAAGGCGGCCGACTACGCCGCCCGCTCCCTGGGGCCGGACGGCCTGCCTCCGGCCTCCCCGGACTACTGGGAGCTGGACACGGCGACGGCCAACATCGGTACCGCCGCTCCCCTGCTGGCCGGGCTCAACTCCGCGGCCGACCTGGCCACGCGGCTGGGCCTGAGCGCGGATGCGGAGCGCTGGGGGGAGGCGGCCCGGCGGCTGTCCGCCGCGATCGCCACCTCCTTCGCCCCGCTCGGGTACCAGCGGACCGTGGACGGCAAGCACGGCCGGGACAGCGCGGTGGCGTTCATGGCACCCCCGTTCAACGCCGCCCCGGCCGGTCTCGGCGAGGCGCTGGACTCCACCTACCGGGCGCTGCTGCTGCCGAACGGCGGGGTCTCGCCCGGCAACGACCCGTCCTTCAGCTGGGGTTCGTACGCGTGGACGGCCAGCACCTCCTTCTTCGCCCTCGCCTGGGCCGGTACCGGTGAGCCGGCGAAGGCCGGCGGGGTGCTCGACTGGGTGCTGTCCAAGCGCAACGGGCTGGGCGAACTCCCCGAGACGGTGAACGGGGCCGGGCTGCCGTCCGCCGTGGCGCCCCTGGGCTGGACGGACTCGCTGGTCGTCCTCACCGCACTGGCCCTCCAGGGTTCCGCGCGGCCGACTCCCCCGGCGACGCGGTCGTCGGAGGAGTGACCGGCCCCGTGAGGGGCACGACATGTGGTGTGCATCGACAGGAGGCGGAGGCGGTTATGCGGGGCGGAACGATCGCGGTGGTCGGCGGGAGCATCGCGGGGTGCGCCGTCGCGACGGCGGCGGCGCGGGCGGGCGCCGGTGAGGTGGTGGTACTGGAGCGCACGCGCGGACGGCTGCAGGACCGGGGCGTCGGCCTGTGCATCCACAACGAGCGGGCCGCCGAGCTCGGCGCGAGCGGCGCGCTGCCCGGCGGGATCGCCGCGCACCCGCTGGAGCGGCGCCGCTGGGTGGTCCGCGACGATGCCCACGGGGCGGGCGGCCGGGTGATCTGGGAGCAGCCGTTCCCCTTCCACTCCTACCACTGGGGCCTGCTCTGGCAGGGCCTCCGGGAGTCCGTTCCGGACTCGGTGGTCTACCGGCAGGGAGAGGCGGTGACGGGGGTCGAGGAGACCGGGGCCGCGGGCGTCGAGGTGCGGCTCGCGGGCGGGTCCGTCGAGCGGTACGACCTGGTGGTCGGTGCTGACGGGTACCGGTCGGTGGTCCGCACGGCGCTCTGCCCGGACTCCCGTCCGCAGTACGCCGGTTACGTGTGCTGGCGCGGCAACTTCGACGCGGCGCGGCTCGCGGGGCTCGGCAGCGTCGCGGACTCGGTGCCGGAGGCGGGGACCACGGTCTGCTTCCCGGGCGGTTCCTGCGTCATCTACCGGATTCCGGGGCCGGACGGACCGCGGGTGAACTGGGTGCTCTACGGCTCTCCGCCGCAGGACGGGCAGCTGCGCCAGGGCGATCCGACGAGCTTCCCGCCGGGCGGCCTCACCCCCGCACTGGCGGGGCATCTGGCGGCGCTGCTCGATCGCGAGTTCCCGCCGTACTGGGCGCGGGCGCTCGCGCTGACCGACCCGGCGGACACCTTCGTCCAGCCGATCTACGACATGGAGACCACGCGGACCGCCGCCGGCCGGCTGCTGCTCGCGGGGGACGCGGCGAGCGTCGTACGCCCGCACAACACGAGCGGCGCCGCCAAGGCACTCCAGGACGCCACCGCCCTCGCCGACGGCTGGCGCCGCTGCGGGTCCTTCGGGGAACTGCTGCGCGGCTACGAGGAGACCCGCGGCGCCGCCGGACGGGAGCTGGTCGCGCTGGCCCGCCGGCTGGGCCGCGCCCAGGTCGAGCGGACCCCGGCCTGGGCGGGCATGGACGGCGCGGAGATGGAGGCCTGGTGGCGGGGCCAGCTCGGCGGCGCCCCCGGTATCGGGGGCCGGGCCATGACCCCGTAGGCCTCGGCCCCTGGTAGTCCTTAGTGGTCCTTAGTGGTCTTTGGTGGTGTTGCTGGTGATCGTGCCGTCCGTGCCGGACACGGTGACCGCGTGCCGGACGCCGTCGGACCCGATGACCACGGCGAGCCAGGCGCTGCCGCCGCCCTCCTGGGCGACCGCGCGCAGGCCCGCGACCTTCCCGCCCGGCACGGCCGCGGCGGCCTTCTCGGCCGCCTCGCCGATGGCCAGGGAGGGGATGGGCGCGGGCGCCGGGGCGCTCTTGTCGAAGCCCCCGCGCCCGCCGGCGCCTCCGGGACGGCCCTGCTCCCCGGGCGCCTTGGGGCCCGCGGGGCGGCCGGGCTCGCCCTGCTCGCGTTCGTGCCGCGGTTCGGCGGCGTGCGGGCCGCCCCGGAGGCCGCCCTCGGGTCCCGGTCCGGCCCAGGCCATGCGCGGGCCCCGGTCGACGCGCATGTGGTGGTCATGGTGTTCGGCCACGGCCACCGCCGTCACTGCGCCGACGGCCACCACCGCGACCGCGCCCGCCGCCACCCAGCGGGCGCGCTTGCCACGGGGGACGAGGCGGCCCAGGGCCGCGGATTTGCGGGCCTCCGCCTCGGGGGCGGTCACCGGGGCGGTCACGGCGGCGGTCTCGGCCTGCTCGGACGGCGGGACAGAATCAGGCATACAGGCACTCCTCAGGACAACCGGGCGCGGTGCGCGGCTCGTTCCAGAGCATGCTGAGCGGAAGCTGAAGCCCCGCTGAAGCCACCTGAAGACCTCTTCAGCCAACGGTGGGACGGTCCTGAGATCCTGTCCGGCATGCGCGTACTGGTGGTGGAGGACGAACGGCGGCTCGCCGTGGCCCTGCAGCGAGGGCTGCAGTCGGAGGGGTTCTCGGTGGATGTGGCCCACGACGGGACCCAGGGCCTGTGGATGGCCACGGAGCACGACTACGACCTCATCGTGCTGGACATCATGCTGCCCGGGCTGAACGGGTACCGGGTGTGCGCGAAGCTGCGCGCGGCCGGCAACGAGTCGGGGATCCTGATGCTCACGGCGAAGGACGGCGAGTACGACGAGGCGGAGGCGCTCGACACCGGCGCCGACGACTTCCTGTCCAAGCCGTTCTCCTACCTCGTCCTGGTCGCCCGGCTGCGGGCGCTCGGCCGGCGTACGGGCCGTCGGCGGCCCCAGGTGATGCGGTTCGGCGACCTGCTGCTCGACCCCGCCCGGCACTCCTGCTCCCGCGGCGGTACGGAGATCCGGCTGACGGCGCGCGAGTTCGCGGTCCTGGAGTACCTGGCCCGGCGCTCCGGCGAGGTGGTGCCCAAGCGGGACATCCTGGAACAGGTGTGGGACAGCGCCTTCGACGGCGATCCCAATGTGGTCGAGGTCCACGTCAGCGCCCTCCGCCGCAAGATGGACGCGCCGTTCGGCCGCGCCGCGGTGGAGACCGTACGCGGAGCGGGATACCGGCTGGCGGCCGACGGTGGCTGAGTCCGGGTCCGAGGCCGGGCGTCCCGGCCTGCGCGAGCGCGTGCGCGCCGCCCTGTGCGCGGTCCCGGGCGCGGTCCCGGGCGCGATCCTGCGCCGGTGGCCGGTGCTGCGGCGGCTGTGGCCGACCACGGTACGGGCGCGGGCGACCGCGGGCGCCAGTGCGGTGGTGGCCGTGGCCCTGGCGCTCGCCTCGTTCGCCCTGCTCGGGCTGCTGGAGGCGAACCTGCTCCGCAACGCGGAGAACGACGCCCGGCGCCAGGCCGAGACCGTGGCGCAGCTCGCCGCCACCGGGAAGCTGGGCCGCGTACGGCCGCCGGCCCGCGGCATCGACTTCGTCCAGGTGGTGGGCGCCGACGGACGTGTCCTGTTCGCCAGCCCGAACCTGGCCGGGGTGCCCGCCTTCCCGCCGCCCGGTCCGGGCGCTCCGGGAACCCGGTTCCACACGTGGCGGGTCCGCCCGCTGGACGGTGAGTACCGGCAGCGGGTCGTACAGGTCGTCACGGAGACCCCGGACGGCATGGCCACCGTCTACGCCGGCGCCTCCCTGCGGGACGCGGACGCGGCCGACGACACGACCACCGCCGCTCTCGTCATCGGCATGCCCCTGCTGCTGGCCACCGTCGCCCTGGTGACCTGGCGGGTCACCGGCCATGCGCTGCGCCCGGTGGAGGAGATCCGGGCCGAGGTCGCCGAGATCTCCGACCGCGGCCTGCACCGCCGGGTGCCGGTGCCCGCCACCCACGACGAGGTCGCCCGGCTGGCCGAGACCATGAACGCCACCCTGGACCGGCTGGAGGCCTCCGGGATCCGCCAGCAGCAGTTCATCGCCGACGCCTCCCACGAACTGCGCAGCCCCATCACCGTCCTGCGCACCCAGCTGGAGGTGGCGCTGGCCGTCCAGGACCCGGAACTGTGGCCCGAGCTGATCTCCGGGGCCCTGGAGGATATCGAACGGCTCCAGCACCTGACGGCGGACCTGCTGCTGCTCGCCCGGATCGACGCGGCCCAGCCGGTGGCCGCCGCCCCGCTGGACCTGACCGCCTTGGTGCGCGAGGTGGTGGAGAGCCGGCTCGGCGACCGTGTCCCCGTACGGCTGCGGCTGGAACCCGATGTCGAGGTCACCGCCGGCGCGCTGTGGCTCGGCCGGATCGTCACCAACCTCGTCGACAACGCGCAACGCTACGCGGACGGGCGCGTGGACGTCACCCTGCGCACGACGCACGGCGCGCGGCCGGGTACCGCCGTGCTGGAGGTCGCCGACGACGGCCCCGGTATCCCGGCGGCCGACCGGGAGCGGATCTTCGAGCGCTTCACGCGTCTCGACGACTCGCGCAGCCGCGACCACGGCGGAGCCGGACTGGGGCTCGCCATCGCCCGCGACCTGAGCACCCACCACGGCGGAACGCTCACGGCCGAGGGCGGCGCGGGCGGAGCCGCCGGCGCGCGGCTGGTGCTGCGCCTGCCGGCGACGCCCCGGCCCTGACGGGGCCGGGGCGGCCCGGGTGCCGGTCTGTCCAGCTGTAGGCGGGCGGGGTGCCTCGGCCGACCAGGGCCAGGCAGCGGCCACGCCCCTCCACGGAAGGCGCAGGAAAACCCGGTGCCCCGGCAGGACGCGATCACTAGACTCGCCGTACGCGCTGCCGACAGGGCACTGCGCGCCTGATGCCGAGTGAAGAGAAGGGGAGCCGCGCCATGTGCACGTACCGCACCGCCGCCTTCGCTCCCCCGACCCGGTACGACGTGATCCCCGTGTCTCGCAGCGGGCGGTGCCGGCTGCGCGGCCGTCACCGTATGCCCGTGACCCACTTCTAGGGTTCCGTCCCCTCCTGCCTTCCGTACACCCGCAAGCCGGTGAGCCCGTACGTCCTCCTGCCCGGACTCGTTCCGGACGAGGCGGCGGCGCCGCTCTGCGCTGCGGCCGCCCGGAAGGACCGGGGCGACTTCGGGGAATCGCGCCGCCCTCTTCCTCAGCACACTCGAAAGGCCTCGGGCCATGCGCGCCAACAGGCAGCCCCGCACCACGACTTCCCCCACCGCCGTCCGCAACCTGGGCATCCTCGCCCACGTCGACGCCGGCAAGACCACCATCACCGAACGGATCCTCTTCGCGACCGGTGCCATCCACAAGCGGGGCGAGGTCCATCACGGCACCACCGTCACCGACTACGACCCCCAGGAACGCGATCGCGGCATCACCATCTTCGCCGCGGCCGTGAGCTGCGCCTGGGGAGGTCACCGCGTCAACCTGATCGACACCCCGGGGCACGTCGACTTCTCCGACGAGGTCGAGCGTTCCCTTCGGGTGCTGGACGGGGCGGTCGCGGTGTTCGACGCCGTCGCCGGGGTCGAACCGCAGAGCGAGACGGTGTGGCGGCAGGCCGACCGGCACGGTGTACCGCGGATCGCGTTCGTCAACAAACTGGACCGGGCGGGCGCCGGCCTCGACACGGCGGTCGCGTCGATCCGCGAACGCCTGGGCGTCGTTCCGCTGGTGGTACAGCTGCCCATCGGAACGGAGGACTCGTTCTCCGGCGTCGTCGACCTGCTGGCGATGCGCTCGCTGCACTGGCGGTCCGGCTCCGACGGCTACCAGGTGGGCCCGGTCCCCGAGCCGCTGCGGGAGGAGGCGGCCCGGCGCCGCCGCCTCCTGGAGGAGACGGTGGCGGAGCTGCACGCCGACGCCCTGGAGGAGTTCTGCTCGGCCTCGGCCCTGACGGAGCGGACCCTGGTCCGCGCCCTGCGGGAGCTGACGCTGCGGGGGGACGGTGTCGTGGTGCTGTGCGGATCGGCGTACCGCAACCGCGGGATCGAGCCGCTGCTGGACGCGGTCCTCGCGTACCTGCCGTCGCCCTCCGACATGCCTCCGGTACGGGGGCTGGTGGAGGACGGCGTGGAGCAGGAGCGCGCCCCCGACCCGGCGGAGCCGTTCACGGCCCTCGCCTTCAAGGTGACGGCGACGGCGACCGGGCGGCTCACGTACCTGCGGGTCTACGCGGGCACCCTGCGCAAGGGCGCGACGGTACTGGACGCGGCCACGGGCCGTACGGAGCGGGTCGGCCGGATCCTGCGGGTCCAGGCCGACCGGCACGAGGAACGGGAGGAGGCGGTGGCCGGTGACATCGTCGCGGTGATCGGGCTGAAGGCCGCCCGGGCGGGCACGACCCTGTGCGCGCCGGGCGCCCCGCTGGTCCTCGAACCGCCTTCGGTGGCCGAGCCGGTGGTGTCGGTCGCGGTCGAGGCGCGGCGCAACAGCGACACGGGCCGGCTCTCGGTGGCGCTGGCCCGGCTCGCCGAGGAGGACCCGTCGCTGGTGGTGCGGTCCGACGCGGAGAGCGGCCAGACCGTGCTGTCGGGCATGGGCGAGCTGCACCTGGAGGTCGCGGTGGAGAAGATCCGCAGCGGTCACGGGGTGGAGGTCGTCGTCGGCCGGCCGCAGGTCTCCTACCGGGAGACCGTCGTGCGCGGGGTCAGCGGCCTCGTCCACCGGCATGTCAAACAGGACGGTGGCGCGGGCCAGTTCGCGCACGTCGTCCTCGACGTCGAGCCGCTGGAGGAGCCCTGCTTCGAGTTCCGTTCGACGGTCGTCGGCGGACGCGTGCCGCAGGAGTACGCGCGCGCCGTGGAGGCCGGCTGCCGGGACGCGCTCGCCGAGGGCCCCCTCGGCGGGTTCCCGGTGACGGGGCTGCGGGTCACGCTCACCGACGGGGCGACCCACTCCAAGGACTCCTCGGAGATAGCGTTCCGCGCGGCGGGCCGGTTCGGGCTGCGCGAGGCCCTGCGCCTGAGCACGATGGAGCTCCTGGAACCGCTCGCCGAGGTCACGGTGACGGTTCCGGAGGACGGTGTCGGGGGCGTGCTGGGTGATCTCGCGGCCCGCCGCGGCCGGGTGTCCGGTTCCACGGCGGAGGCCGGGACCGCGGTGATCACGGCGGCCGTGCCGCTGGCCGAGCTGTTCGGCTACGCGTCCCGGCTGCGCGGCCGGACGCAGGGGCGGGGCACCTTCACCACCCGGGCGGCCGGTCTCGCACCGGTCCCGGCCTCGGTCGCGGGGGCCCTGCCGGTCCGTTGACCGCCGGGTGGCCGCCGGGTGCCCGCCCGACGGCCGCCCGACCGCCGCCCGCCCCGCCCCCGTTCGCCGGGGGCGGGGCGGGCGCGCACCTGCCACTAAGCTGCGGGATTCGGCGGTACTCGCAGACAGACAAGGTGAACATGTTCGAGTCGGTGCAGGAAAATCCCTACCCTGACAGCCACGTCCTCGGCGAGGGCCCCGAGCCGCACCCGCTGCTGCGGCCCGTACTGCCCCTGCTCGGACGCTGGCACGGCCGGGGGCAGGGCGAGTACCCGACCCTGGAGAAGGACTTCCGCTACGAGCAGGAGATCACCTTCAGCCACGACGGCCGCCCCTTCCTGCGCTACGAAGCACGCGCGTGGCTGATCGACGGGTCCGGGGCGCCGGTGCGGCCGGCGGGCCGTGAGGCCGGGTGGTGGCGGGTGACTCCCGATGCCACGCTGGAGGTCGTGCTCGCCCACCCGACGGGCATCGTGGAGACGTACGTCGGGCGCGTGTCCGGTACGGAGTTCGAGATCGGGACCAAGGACGTGGCGCTGACGCCGCTGGCCAAGGAAGTCACCGGCACCCGGCGGCACTACACGGTCGGGAACGGCGAGATGACGGTCGTCCACGACATGGCCGCCGTGGGACAGCCCCTGCAGCACCACCTCACGACGCACCTGCGGCGGCGCCCGTCGTAGGTGGCGTCTCCGGGAGATCACCCGGGTGCCCCGGCACGGGCTGCGGGTGCTGCGGCCCGCGCCGTCGCACACTCGGTGGCAGGCCGGAGCCGAAGGCCGTGACCGTGGGGAGTGACCGACCGTGGTGGATGTGGAACGACGCTCCGCCCTGACGGGCCTGCTGTGCGCGGGGCTCGCGGGGTTCGCGGGGCTCATCGGGTTCGCACCCTCCTCCCCGGCCGCGGCCGCGCCCGCGCCGGGGCGCACCGCCCGCGACGCCGCCGGTCCCCGCCCGCCGGCGTCGCTGCTGGGCGACGAGATCCGCCGGCTGCCCACCTCCCGCAAGGTCGTGGCCCTCAGCTTCAACGCGGCCTGGGACGTCGACGGGATCGACGCGGTGCTGGCCGAACTGCGCCGGCGGAAGCTGCCCGCCACCTTCTTCCCGACCGGCGCGTTCGCCG
This sequence comes from Streptomyces sp. NPDC001549, assembly GCF_042894025.1. NCBI lineage: Bacteria > Bacillati > Actinomycetota > Actinomycetes > Kitasatosporales > Streptomycetaceae > Streptomyces > Streptomyces sp. NPDC001549. The sequence goes on along the minus strand of NZ_JBIAVJ010000004.1, from coordinate 415,551 downwards.
AGGCCCACCCCGCGGCGGTGCGCTCCATCGCCGACGCGGGGCACGGCCTCGGCAACCACTCGTACAGCCACCCCTACTTCGACGACCTCAGCACCGCCGAGCGGGCGGACGAGGTACGCGGCGCCGACGCGGCCATCCGGGCGGCGTCCGGGACCGAGCCCCTGCCGTTCTTCCGCTTCCCCTACAGCTCCACCACCCCGGAGTCCATCACCGACGTCAACGACCTGGGCTACGCGGCGATCGAGTTCAGCGCCGACACGAACGGCTACCTCGGCCCGCAGGGCGGCATGAGTGTGGACAAGGCCGTCAAACGGGCCGTCGACGCCTTCGTTCCCGGGGCGATCATCCAGATGCACGTCGGCAGCAACGGCTCCGGCGTCGTCCTCGACGCCGAAGCCCTTCCTCTGATCGCCGACGCCGCCCTGGCCCAGGGCTACGAGGTCATCGACCTGCGCCAGTTCCTCGAAGCCGCGGCCGGGGTCCGCTGACGGCCGTTCGGCGGACGGAAAATACCGGTGCGCGCCGGGGCCGCCGACCACGTACTGTCTCCCTGTCGATCACGGGGAGAGGGCATACATGCAGGTCAGATCCAGACGCGGCTTCCTGGCCGCGGCGGCGGCCATCACCGCCTCGGCGTCCGTCGGCGGCTGCCGCAGCAGGAACGGCGGGAGCGACGACCCGCTCGACGTCTCGGCGAGCGCGGATCTGCCCGCGGCCCCGGAGTCACTGGCCGCCGATGGCACCACCATCGTGCTCGGAGACCCCGGCGCTCCCCTCGCCGTCCGGCTGTACGAGGACATGAGCTGCCCGGCCTGCGCCGAGTTCGAGACGGAGGGCACCGCCCCGTACCTGAAGCGCGCGGCCCGCAACGGCGCGCTTCAGCTGCAGTTCACGCTGGGGTCCTTCCTCGGCCCGGGATCGAAGTTCGCGGCGAACGCCCTGCGCGCCGCCCTGGATCAGAACAGGTTCGCCGACTACCACGACCTGCTGTACCGCGAACAGAGCAGGATACGGAAGTCCGGGGGCTTCACGCGGGACCGGTTGCTGGGAATGGCCATCATGATTCCGGGCCTGCGCGGCCCGGAGTTCGACGCGGCGGTGCTGGAGACGAAGCACCGGGACTTCGTCGAAGCCTCCGACGAGGTGCTCCGCAGGTCACCCGTCCCGGGAACCCCCGCCATGGCGATCAGCGGGGCCTTCGTCCCGTCGGAGAGCCACGAGCTCTACACCGATCGCAGCCGCCTCTACCGGCACCTCAAGAAGGCGGCCCGGGCCGGGGAGTAGGCGAGGCCGCTGCCGCGGAAGAGGCCGCTTGCCGCTCCGGCTCCCCAACCCATATGCGGGCGACGCCAGTTGCCCTCGCCCCCGCCGAGCGCCCGGCCTTCGTCCTGCACGACCTGTTCGCCGTGCCCTTCGGACGAGATCGCCCCCGTACTCGTGCGTTCCGCCGCGACGACCCGGCAGCTCGCGAGGCGGGCCCGCCGCCGTGTCCAGGGCGCGGCGCCCGCTCCGGATCCCGACCCCGGAGCCGGAGCCGGGCCCGACCGGGCCCATCTCCGCAGGTCCTGGCCTCAGCCGCCCATTCTGCAGCAGGGCCGGACCAGGCCCCCCGGAGTGAGCCGCCTCACACCCTGTCACAACCCGGTAGGGCGCGGTGTCTTGATGTCGAACCCGTCAAGAAGAAGGAGAAACACCATGACTCAGCACACCGAAGTGGTCGTCATCGGCGGCGGATACGCAGGTGTCATGGCGGCCAACCGCCTGACGCAGCGGGACGGCGTGACGGTGACCCTGATCAACCCGCGCGCGACGTTCGTCGAGCGGATCCGCCTGCACCAGCTGGCGGCCGGGACCGACGACGCCGTCGTCGAGTACCGCGAGGTCCTGGCCGAGGGCATCCGGCTGGTCGTGGACACCGCGACGCGGATCAACGCCGCGGAGCGCAGCGTGGCGTTGGGGACCGGCGCCGCGCTCGGCTACGACTACCTGGTCTACGCGGTGGGCAGCGGCAGCGCCGACCCGCGCGTGCCGGGGGCCGCCGAGTTCGCCTACCCGATCACCACCCTGGAGGAGACGCAACGGCTGCGGCCGGTCCTCGACGCCGCCGCCCCCACGGCGGCGGTGACGGTCGTCGGGGCGGGGCCGACGGGCATCGAGACCGCCGCCGAACTCGCGGAGCAGGGCCGCCGCGTGACCCTGGTCTGCGGTGGGGTGCTCGGCCCGTACCTGCACGGCCGGGGCCGCCGCTCGGTCGCCGGACGGCTGGCCAGGCTCGGGGTGACCGTGCTCGACGGCCCCGGGACGAGGGTGACGGCGGTGACCCGCGATGCGGTGGAGCTCGGTGACGGCCGCGAGGTGCCGAGCGAGGTGACCATCTGGACCGCCGGCTTCGGCGTACCGGACCTGGCCGTGCGCAGCGGGCTGAGCACGGACGCCCTGGGCCGCCTGCTCACGGACGAGACGCTGACGAGCGTGGACGACGTACGCGTCGTCGCGGCGGGCGACTCGGCGGCGCCGTCGGACCTGCCGCTGCGGATGAGCTGCCAGGCCGCGATGCCGCTGGGCGCGCGGGCCGCCGACACGGTGCTCAGCCGGATCGACGGCGAGCGGCCCTCGACCCTCAACCAGGTGTTCGCCGGACAGTGCATCAGCCTGGGCCGACGCGCCGGCATCTTCCAGTTCGCCCACAAGAACGACGTGGCTCTGTGGTTCCACATCGCCGGCCGGCCCGGCGCGAAGCTCAAGGAGCTTGTCTGCAAGGGCACCGTCAAGCACCTGGCCGACGAGGCGGGCAAGCCCGGTTCCTACGGCTTGCACCGCGTCTCGGGAGGGGACCAGCGCGGGCGGCGGCTGCGGGCCGAGCGCGGTGAGACGGCGGCCACCGCCGATCGGCCGGTCTGACCTCTTCACCGTCGCCTACGAGATGCTCGGCTCCGCGGCCGACGCCGAGCTCGCCGAAAGCGTGTCAGCCCGCAGAAGCCGGCCCGCGTCGCATCGAGACGCCCCTCACCCTGCGGTGGGCCCGGCGGCCCGGCGTCATCCGCTGCGCCGAAGTACCCGGGTCGCGGTGGGTGACGAGCACTCGCGGACTAACTCCCGGGCCCCGAACCGCCTTCCGTGGTGCTCCGGCGCGCTCCGGTGCGCTCCGCGACCACCGCACCTCACGGGTCGTGACCGAGGGAATTCAGCAGGTAGTAATTAGGTGAATTCCTGACTGAATTCCCGTCAACAAGCCTCCGGTTCATATCTCGATTTGATAACAACCCGTCCGGAAAGGACTGGACCATTGGGACGCGACGCGCGTAACTCACTTGATTTCATTGCGAGTTGAGTGTTCGTCAAATCAGGCCGACAGGTAACGGAATGATTTCTCGGTGCGCGCCCCCGTTTGTCCGAATTCTCCTCCGCATTCGTCTGGCAGGCTTCCGCGCACCCAGTCTTCCGACAATGATTTGAGGTGCCCATGACAGGACGTCGCAGACGGCCTGCCGCCGCCGCCGACCACCGCCGCAAACCCCGGCGGTTGATACTCGTCACCGCCGCCACGGCAGCGGCGGGGCTGATAGCCGCAGGCATCGCGTACTCCGGAATCGGCGACGGCGCCCAGGCGGCGGCTCCCGTGGTGGAGGCCGCCGCCGAAGCACCGGCCGCCGCACCGGCCCGTGACCAGGAGCCGGATCCGATCGCGGCCGCGCCCGCCAACGAGACCGCGCGCGGCATGATCTATGACGGCCTCCAGGCCGCGCCCAAGGGCGACCGGTGCGTGGGTGTCTACCGCACCGACACCGGGCTGTGCACCCACGGCCCCGACGCCCCGCCCAAGGGCGTCGACATCACGAAGGACATCGAGCCCGCCGTCAAGGAGACGGCTCCGGCGGCCGATCCGGCCCGCCCCGCGGCCGATGACCCGGCAAGCAAGGAAGGCGGCGGGCGTCCTCAGGACGCGCCCGCGGCCGATGCGTCGACGGCCACCAAGGCCTCCGCACCCGAACCCGCGGCCGGTGCCGCGGCCGGCGGCCAGAACGTCGCCGCCGGCCCCGCCGGCCAGACCGTCCAGTGCGAGGGCGACGGCAGCACCGGCAACCGCGTGCAGGTCGTCTACGTCCACGCACCGGGCAAGGACCGCTACTCCGAGTACGTCGCCTCGTTCCGCAAGTGGGCGGCCGACGCCGACCTCATCTACTCGGCGAGTGCCAAGGAGACCGGCGGAGTACGTCACATCCGCTATGTGACGGCCGCCGACTGCACCCCCACCGTGCTCAACATCGAGCTCCCGGCCTCGGCTCTCGCCGAGTTCAGCGCGACCAACAACGCGCTCGCCGGCAAGGGCCTCGACCGTCGCGACCGCAAGTACATGATCTTCGCCGACACCCAGGTCTACTGCGGCATCGGCACCTTCGCGGGCGACGAGCGGCCCGGCCAGGCCAACCAGAGCAACTTCGGTCCCTCCTACGGGCGTACCGACTCCGGCTGCTGGGGCGGTCACACCGCCGCGCACGAACTCGGCCACAACCTGGGCGCGGTCAACAACAGCGCCCCGAACACCAGCCGTGGCGCGCACTGCACCGACGAGTACGACGTCATGTGCTACTCGGACACCCCGTACTACCCGCAGATGCGCAACATCTGCACCAACCAGGCGTCCGAGAACATCCTGGACTGCAACCACGACGACTACTTCCACACCAGTCCCAAGGCCGGAAGCTACCTGGCCACGCACTGGAACATCGCGGACAACCAGTTCCTGATGAAGAGCAAGGGCGGCGGTGGCGGCACGGACCCGGGTCCGAACCCCTCCCCGACGCCCACCAAGAAGCCCTCGCCGACGCCGACCAAGAAGCCCTCCGGCGGACCGGCCGTGACGGCGGGCCAGATCCAGTCCGACTCTGTCGTCGTGAGCTGGCCCAAGGTCGACGGAGCCTCCTGGTACGCGGTGCAGCTCAACGGCAAGCACCTGACGTGGGTCCAGTCCCAGGTGCTCCGCATCTACAACCTGCAGCCCGACACCGCCTACAAGGTCACCGTCTCGGTCCGCGACAGCTCGGGCCGTGACAGCGGACCCGGCAAGGCCGCGTCCTTCCGTACGACGGGAGCGGGCGGCGGCACCACCACTCCGGGCACCAAGTACGTGCTCGGCAACGGAAGCAGCGGCATGGCCGCGGAGCTGTGGGGCGGCCGCACCGCCGACGGCACCGTCCTCGTGGGCGGCCGCACCAACGGGTACGCCCAGCAGCAGTGGTACTTCGACGACGCGGGCAACGGCCAGGTGCGCATCAAGTCCGCGGCCTCCGGCAAGTGCCTCCAGCCGGGCGGCACCCCCGCCGCGGGCATGTGGGTCGCGCAGCAGCCCTGCGCGGGCGGCAACAAGGCGCAGGCCTGGAAGCTGACGTCGCGTGGTGGCGCGGTGACCGTGACGGACGCGAGCGGCGGCTTCGCCCTCACCGTCAGCAACCGCCCCTACTACGGGTACTGGCTGCTCGACCTCCAGCGTGCGGACGGCCGCGCGACGCAGGCCTGGACCCTGCAGAAGTCCGGCTGATCACCGTCATGGCGCAGCACACACTGACGCCCTGACGGCGTGAACCCACCCCGGCGGACGGCCGCACCGCGCGGCCGTCCGCCGGCACCCCTCATCTTGACCGGAGCACCCCGACGATGCGCATACGAATCGTTTTCTCGGCCGCCCTGGCCGCACTCGGCCTCATGTTCCTGCTCCCCGCCGCGGCCCACGCCCACGGTGACACCGTGAAGGTGGTGGTGACCGGCCAACGGGAGGGTCGTGTCACCGCCGATGTCACCTGGGAGAACGACGGGGACGCCGTGGACGAGACCGTCGCCGCGACCGTGAACGCGGTCAGCGTCGACGGCTCCCGCACCATGGGGCCCTGGCGCCTGGTGCGCGATCCCGCCGCGGCGCCGGCGGGCTGGACCACGGCCGAGGCGCTGCCGCCGGGTTCGTGGAAGGTCAGCGTCGACGTGGGGTTCCCGGCCCTGGGGCACGGCGAACTCGAAGTGGGCGTACCCGTGGTGGACCCGGCTCCGGGCGCTCCGACCCCGGTCGCCTCCGCGGCGGCTCCCGCCCCGTCGTCCGCCGCGCCGGTGTCCTCGGCGGCCTCGGCCGCCTCGGCCCCGGCCGCCTCCACAGCGCAGGCCTCGGAACCGGCCGCCGGGACCGAGGGATACGCCGTCTGGTGGACGACGGCGGGTGTGGCGGTGACCGCCGTGGCGGGCGCGGCCGTGGGTCTCCTGCTCCGCCGCCGCCGGCGCGTGCGGCTCGACCGTCTCAACTAGCCCAGGTCTGGGCTGGTTCGCGAAGCCCCGGTCACGGGGGGCCGGAGCGCCAGGGGGTGTCTTGTCGATCGGGCCCGTCCCGATCGGCAGGGCGCCCCCTGCGCCGTGTCTACCGGCCTGTGGCCACCGCGGCGGCGACCGCCTCGGCGAAGCGCTCCAGCCCCTGCGCGTTGATGCTCAGGAACAGGTTCGGCTCGATGAGTTCCAGCTCCATGACCACGGGTTCCCTGGCCCCGTTCAACGCCAGGTCCACCCGGGCGAACAGCAGGTCGCCCGGGGCGGGAACCGCGGCCAGCGCCGCCCGTGCGGTACGGAGCTCCGCCTCCGACGGCCGGTAGGGGGCGGCGCCGGGGTGCGGCACCCTGAAGTTGTCGATCAGCCCCGCCTCCGTCAGCAGGGCCTCCTTGCGGATCGCGTGGCTGAAGGTGCCGCCGAAGAAGATCAGCGCCCGCTCCCCCTCCTCCACCAGCGGCAGATACGGCTGGACGATCGCGGTACGGCCCTGTTCCAGCAGCATCCGCGCGTGGCGCTCGGCGTCCCCCCGGCGGCCGGGCTCGTAGCGCGCGGTGTCCCGTGCCCCCGAGGAGACGGCCGGCTTGACCACCACCCCGTGCGGCCCGTCGAAGTCCGCCGCCGCGCAGGGTCCGCCCGGTTCGAGGACCCTGGTCGGCACGACCGGGACTCCGCGCTCGGCGAGCTCCAGCAGATAGCGCTTGTCGCTGTTCCAGCGCACCAGCGGCGCCGGATTCCACAGCCGGGTGACCCTGGCCGTCGCGTCGGCCCAGGCCAGGAACTCCGCCAGGCGGTCCGCGTAGTCCCAGGTCGACCGGATGACCGCGAGGTCGTAGCCGTCCCATCCCGGTGTGCCCGCGTCCCAGGCCACCGCCTGCGCGGACAGGCCCGCGGCGCGCAACGCCGCCAGGATCAGCGGGAGATCCGCGTCCTGGCCGGCGCCGCCCTGGCTCGTCACGACCGCGATCCTCGCCGTACCCATACGCGTCTCCCGTCCTCACGCCTCGGACCGCCCGGTGCGGCCGCAACCCCGGACGATCACTCTTCCACACACGCCGTGGCGGGAACCCGGCCGCCCGGTCCTGCGTCGTACCCGGGGTGGAAGACGGTCCGAGGCAGACAGGTGGGGCTCCGGTGGTGGTGGACGTGGCGCGGAGCGGCGCGCGGCGCACCGCCCGGTGGCGCTGGGGCACCGATGCCCGGGGCCGTACGCCCTGGACGCGCGGGCGTGTTCTCGCGGCGCTCGCCGTACTGAGCGCCGCGCTGCCGGTGTTCCACTCCGCGGTCCCCAACGCGGTGGGCCGACTGGGCAGCGCGCTGGAGGCCTTCCTGCCCTGGCTGGGCCTCGCGGTCCCGGTCCTGCTCGTCGCTGCGCTGGTGCGCCGCTCGCTCACGGCGCTGGCGGCCGTGCTGCTGCCCGCGGCCGCGTGGGCGGGCCTCTTCGGCGGGCTGCTGCTGCCGGCGGACGGCGGACCGCACGACATCACGGCCCTCCAGCACAATGTGAGCGACGAGAATCCGGACCCCGCCGGCACGGCGCGCGCCCTGATCGGGTCCGCTCCGGATCTCATGGCCCTGGAGGAGCTGACGCCCTCCGCGCTGCCGGCCTACGAGGCGGCGCTGGCGGCCGCGTACCCGTACCACGCGGTCGAGGGCACGGTCGGACTCTGGTCGAGGCACCCGTTCACCGACGTCCGCCGGGTGGACATCAGGCCCGCGGGCATCGGGGAGGGCTGGAACCGTGGCCTGCGCTGCGGTGTGCGCACGCCCCGGGGTGAGATCGCGGTGTACGTGGCGCACCTGCCCTCGGTCCGCTTCCGGGCGAGCGGTTTCGGCTCCGGCCCGCGGGACGAGAGCGCGCGGCTGCTGGGCGCGGCCGTCGCCGCCGAGAAGCTGGAGCGGGTGATCCTGCTGGGTGACCTCAACAGCACGGTGGACGACCGCGGGCTCGCCCCGCTGACCTCCCGGTTGAGCGCGCCGCGGCGGGGGCTCGCCCTCAGCTGGCCCGCGGCCCTCCCGGTCGCCCGGATCGACCAGATCCTGACCCGCGGAGCGACCGCTGCCGAAGTCCGGACGCTGCCCGCCACCGGCAGCGATCATCTGCCGGTCGCCGCCCGCATCAGGCTGGACGCCTCATAGCCGGATGACGACCTTGCCGCGCACCCGGCCGTCCCGCAGGTGGCGAATGGCGTCGGGTACCTCGGCCAGCGGGTAGGTCCGGCCGACGGCGGGGGTCACCGAGCCGGCCTCGATGAGCTCCGTGAGGGCTTCGAGGTCGCGGCGGCGCACCAGGGTGCCGTGCGCGCGCAGCCGGTGGCCGACGAAGGGCGAGAGCAGCATCGCGCCCAGCTGCCGCTGGTTGCCGCCGATCCACTTGCCGCCGCCTTCCCCGCCGACGATGACGAGGGTCCCGCGGGGCGTGAGGGCGCGGCGCAGCCGGGCGATGGGCCGGTTGCCCGCGATGTCCAGGATGACGTCGTAGCGGCGGCCGCCGTCGACGGGGTCCTGCTGCGTGTAGTCGAGGACCTCGTCGGCGCCGAGGGAGCGGACCAGGTCGGTCTTGGTGGTGCTGCACACTCCGGTGACGTGGGCGCCGTAGGCCTTGGCCACCTGTACGGCGAAGCTGCCCACGCCGCCCGAGGCGCCGAGGACGAGAACGCTCTGGCCGGCCTCGACCTTGGCGCTGTCCCGTACGGCGCCCAGGGCGGTGCACGCGGAGACGGGCACGGCGGCGGCCTGTTCGAAGCTGAGGGAGGCCGGCTTCGGTGCCAGGGTGCTCTCCTTGGCGCGGGCGTACTCGGCGAACGACCCTGAGCAGTTGCCGTACACCTCGTCGCCCGGCCGGAAGCGGGTGACGTCCGGGCCGACGGCTTCGACCACCCCCGCGACGTCCAGGCCGCGGACGCGCGTCTTGGGTCTCCGCAGGCCCGACACGGCGCGGACCGCGTAGGGCAGGCCCGCCATGAGGTGCCAGACGCCCTGGTCGAGGCCGGCGGCGTGCACCCGTACGAGGACCTCGCCCTGGCCCGGGACCGGCCGGTCCATCTCTTCGATGCGCAGGACCTCGGGCGGTCCGTAGACGTCCTGGACGACGGCCTTCATGCTTCGTCTCCCTCGGTGGAGGTGTACTGGAACACGGTGTCGAGCGGTACTGCGAACACGCGTGCGATCTCGAACGCCTTCTCGAGGGAAGGCGAGTAGCGGCCCTGCTCGATGGCGATGACGGTCTGACGGGTCACGCCGATCCGGCGGGCGAGCTCGGCCTGGGTCATCTCGCCGTTGGCGAAGCGCAGGGCCCGGATGCTGTTGGTGACCCGGGTGGGCCTCACCACGGGTGGAACCCCAGCCGGTAGGAGGCGATCTTCGCGGTCGACGCGAGCAGGGCCGACAGGACGAATCCCAGGTAGATCGCGTTGGCGATCCAGAACTGGTCCGCCTCGGCCATCGCCAGGATCATCCCGCTCACGGCGCCGATCGCGACGAACGACTGGCCGATGTGGTCACCGAACTGGTGGATCTCCCGGTCGCGCTGGTCCTTGACCTTGCCCTCCTCGCGCGAGAGCAGCGCCACCGTGATGTGGAGCGCGATCGAGGCGACGATCGCCGCGCCGACCGTCCACAGCAGCGCGGCCACGTAGGGCTGCTGGGCCAGGGGCCCGCTCCCGGACCGCCCGAGAATGACGGCCAGATACGCCCCGTACGACACCACCGTCACCACGATCATGATCCACGCGCGTTTCTCCTCGACTGCCACTACCACTCCCCATGTAAAGAAAACCCGACATCGGTAGTGTCAAGGAATCAGGACACGGTGTCAATATTTCTTTACCTCACCGGGTGGCGGACCGCGCGCCGCGGGCCAAGGCCCTACGGCTGGAACCGGTTCCAGGGGATGCCTCTCGGCGACCGGGCGGGAGCTGCCTCTCAGCGGCCCGGGGCGGGAACTGCTCCTCAGCGACCCGCGGCGGGGGGCGCTTCGAGGAGCTCGGGCCCGTTGTTGCGCACGCTGTTGACCGCGGTCGACACGGCGCGGACGTCGAGCCGGCCGCCCGCGGGAGCGGCGAGCAGGGCGCGCAGTGCGTCCGGGTCCTGGTGGGACGGATCGAGCCACGCCTCGTAGTCCGCCGGGGCGAGCGCGAGCGGCATCCGTGGGTGGACCCGGCCGGCGGCGTCGGTGGCCTCGGTGGTGATGATCGTGCAGGTCGCCCACCACGCCGCCGGATCGTCGTCGGCGGCGACGGCGGGGTCGCGCCAGAACTCGTACAGCCCGGCCATCGCCATCACGTCGCCGTCCTCGGGACGGATGAAGTACGGCTGCTTGTAGGCCTTCACGGACCCGGAGGCGGGCACGGGCTGCCACTCGTAGAACCCGTCGGCGGGCAACAGGCACCGGCGCTTGGCGAAGGCGCGCCGGTAGGCCGGCTTCTCGTGCACCGTCTCCACCCGAGCGTTGATCATCTTCGCGCCGCCGGACAGGCTCTTCGACCACGAGGGCACCAGCCCCCACCGCAGGGGGCGCAGTTGCCGCTCCAGTACCCCGCTCTCCCGGTCGGCGCGCTCCAGCACCGCCCACACGGCATCGGTGGGGGCGACGTTCCAGCTCGGCTCCAGCACGTGCCCCGGATCCGGGGGCGTGGCCTGGAAGAGGCCGGACAGGTCCTCGGGACTGCGGGTGGAAGCGTAACGGCCGCACATACCGTCCACCCTGCCAGCTGAACCGGGTCCGCGCAGGCTACGCCGCGAAGCCGTCCGGGCCGGGGCCGTCGTGGCGGTTCACCTGATGGATGCGCAGCGCGAGTTGGAGCTCCAGCGCCCGCTCCGGGCGCTGCCAGTCACGGCCGAGCAGGCTGCCTATGCGGTCCAGGCGCTGTACGACGGTGTTGACGTGCACGTGGAGGGCCTCGGCGGCCCGGGACTGGCTCGCGCCCGTGTCGAAGTAGGCCCGCAGCGTGTGGGTGAGGTCGGTGCCGCGCTTCGCGTCGTACGCGAGCACGGGGCCCAGGGTCTGCCGTACGTAGCCGCCCAGATCCGTCTGGTCGCCGAGCAGTACGCCGAGGAAGCCCAGGTCGTGGAGGGCGGCGCCGGTGCCTTCGCGGCCCAGGGCGCACAGCGCGGTCCGGCAGCGGCGGGCCTCGGCGTAGGCGCCGGCGAACTCCGCGGGACCGGTGACCGGACCGGCGGATCCGACGGTGACGGGACCGGCGAGGACCTGGCGCAGCGCGTCCGCGAGGCGCGCGGCGGCGGGGCCGGGGGCGGAGGCGTGACCGGCTTCGGGGCCGGGTTCGGGGCCGGGTTCGGGGCCGGAAGCGGGGCCGGAAGCGGGGGTCTCGGCGGGGCAGACCAGGACGACATCCTCGTGGTGCAGTCCGGCGAGTCCCTTGCGGGCCTGGGCGATGCGGGCGGCGGCCGCCAGCAGCCGGGGCCGGGGCGCGGCCCCGGTGTGCAGGACGAACACCGCGTGCGGGTGGCCCAGGTTCATGCCGAGCCGGCGGGCCCGCGCCGACAGTCCGGCCGGGTCGGCGGCCCGGGTGAGCAGGTCGCCCAGCAGTTCGCCCCGTATCCGGTCCTCGGTCTCGGCGACCGAGCGGCGCAGGAGCAGCAGCAGGGCGGTGACCAGGCTGGCGCGCTCGAAGAGGCGGCGGTCGGCGGCGTCGAGGTCGGCGCGGCCGGTCAGGGCGATGCTGCCGAGCAGTTCCTGCCCGGCGAGGACCGCGCACACCCAGGTTCCGTGGACGAAGACGGCGCGTCCGCCGGCCCGTGAGGCGGCGACGGCCTGGGCGGACGGGGGCCGCGGGTCGGTACCCGCCCGGGCGAGCTCGGCCCCCTCGGCGTCGTGGACGAGGGTGCCGCCCTGCAGGACGGTGCCGATGGCGGTGGCCACGTCGGTGACGTCGCCGCCGCGCAGCACCAGGTCGGTGAGCCGGTCGTGGGCCTCCTCGGCCCGGCGCATGGCCTCGCTGTGCGCCTCGATGGTCCGCGAGGCCGCGTTGAGGTCGACCAGTGCGGTGCGCGTCTCGTCCAGCAGGCGGGCGCCGTCGATGGCGATGGCGGCGTGGTCGGCCAGGGAGGACAGCAGGGCGACCTCGTCGGGTGTGAAGGTACGGGCGGTGCGGTCGGCCGCGTAGAGGACGCCGATCACCCGGGTGCCCAGGCGCAGCGGTACGCCGAGGATGGCCCGCAGGCCCTCCTCGGCGACGGCGCTGTCGATCGTCGTGGTGTGCCTGAAGCGCCGGTCGTCGCGGTAGTCGCCGGTGGAGTACGGGCGGGAGGTCTCCGCGACCAGTCCGCCCAGCCCCTCCCCCATCCCGAGGCGCACGCGCTGGAAGGCGGCGGAGACCGAGCCGTCCGTCACCCGCATGTACGTGTCGCCCGCCTCCTCGTCGTTGAGGGACAGGTACGTCACGTCCGTGCCGAGGAGCAGCTTGGCCCGGTGGACGATCGCCTTCAGCACGGCGTCCGGTTCCCTGAGCCGGGCGAGGTCGCCGGCGGTGTCGAAGAGGGCGGCGAGTTCGGCCTCCCGGCGACGGTGCTGGCTGAGGGTGCGGCGGATGCGGAGCGCGACGCGGGTCGCGTCCGCGATCACCGCCGCGTCCCCGGCCGCCTCCGCGCCGGCTTCCGCATCCGAGAGGGCACCGTCCTGGAACGCCTCGGCGGGTGCGCCCTGATCCAGCAGGTCCAGGAGGTTGCGCAGCCGCAGCAGCGCTCCTTGGGTGGTGGGCATCGGGTGCTCTCCGTGATGCTCGGCGCGGACGGGGGCGGCACCGTTCGAGCCGGTGCCGCCCGCGCTCGGAAGGCCCGCGAGGCCCGTAAGGCCCGGACGGCCCGGACGGTCAGTTGTCGGCCGGCACCGTGTCGTGCCCGGCCCGACGGGCGGCCGGGACCGGTGCGCGTACCGGGGTGAGTTCCCGGGCCAGGCTACGCCCGCGGGTCTCCTTGGCCACCAGGACGGTCAGCGTGGTGACCGCCGCCGCCGTGGCGAGATAGACGGAGATGGGCAGGGACGAGTCGTAGTCGCGCAGCAGGGCCACGGCGATGATCGGTGCGAGCGCGCCGCCGATGATGGAGGCCAGCTGGGACCCCATCGAGGCGCCGGAGTAGCGGACCTCGGTGTCGAACATCTCGGAGATGAAGGCCGCCTGCGGTCCGTACATCGCGCCGTGCAGGAGCAGCCCGACGGTCACGGCCGCGGCGATCACCGGGAAGGACTTGGAGTCCAGCAGTGCGAAGAACGCGAACGCCCAGCCGGTCATGCCCACCGAGCCGATGAGGGTGACGGCGCGGCGCCCGATGCGGTCGGACAGCGCGCCCCAGGCCGGGATGGCCGCGAAGTGGACGGCGGAGCCGATGAGTACGGCGTTCAGTCCGTCGCTCTTGGGCAGCCCGAGGTGGCTGGTGACGTAGACGAGGAGGAAGGCGGTGATGACGTAGTACGAGATGTTTTCGCCGAGGCGGGTACCGACCGCGGTCAGGACCCCGCGCCAGTTCGTACGGAACACCTCGGCCACGGGCGGCTTGGCCTTGGCCCCGGCGGCGGCCCGCTCGGCGGCCCTGGCCCGCGCCTCCAGGAAGACCGGGGACTCCGAGACGGACATCCGGATCCACAGGCCGATCATCACCAGCACCCCGGAGAGCAGGAACGGGATCCGCCAGCCCCAGGCGAGGAAGGCCGCGTCGGACTGTACGGCGGCCAGGACGGCGAGTACCCCGGTGGCCAGCAGATTGCCTCCGGGCGCACCGGCCTGCGGCCAGGAGGCCCAGAAGCCGCGGCTCTTGTCGTCCCCGTGCTCGGAGACGAGCAGCACCGCCCCGCCCCACTCGCCGCCGAGCGCGAACCCCTGGATCAGGCGCAGGAGGGTGAGGAGGATCGGGGCGCCGACGCCGATGCTCGCGTGGGTGGGGAGCAGGCCCATGGCGAAGGTGGCCCCGCCCATGAGGAGCAGGCTGAGGACGAGAAGCTGCTTGCGGCCGATCTTGTCCCCGTAGTGGCCGAAGACCAGCCCACCCAGCGGGCGGGCCGCGAAGCCGATCGCATAGGTCAGAAAGGCGAGGAGGGTACCTACCAGGGGCTCGCTGCCGGGAAAGAACAGTTCGTTGAAGACGAGTGCGGCGGCCGAGCCGTAGAGGAAGAAGTCGTACCACTCGATGGTGGTCCCGATGAGGCTGGCGGCGACGATTCTCCTGATGGATCCGGCGGTCGGGGGAGCGGTCTCGGAGGAGGCCATGAACACCACTTCCAGGGGGTCTGCGGGGACGATCGGTGTCGCCACAACGTAGAAGTCCCCAAGTCGGCGGTGTATGTGGTGAGCCATCACAATCATGCGCCGTTCCGTGTTCCCTATCACCACACCGTCGGCGGAGACGCCTTCCGCAGCCCACGGCGCGGCGGTGACGCGCCCTGCCGGAATTGCAGAGTTGCGCCCGTTTCGGAGGCGCGGGGCACTCCGGCAACCGGCGGCAACCACCAGGAGGCCGGACGGGCGTAACCGCGCCGCACCGTCCGCGTGAACGCTGGTCTCGCAAGTGCCGTGCCCGGTACGGGGCGGTGCCTGGCGCAGCCAGGCCCTCAACCCCTTCCACCCGCAGGTCAAACGGAGTCTCGACCCGCTGCACGGATCGGCGGTGCGGGACGCGGCAACAGCGCGCTGTCGCAACGGGTGCCTCATCGGCAGAGGCTCCTTCCTCATGGCCCATCAGGCCGTCTCCGGCGACCTTCCGCACATCGGGGGCACCGCAGGGGCGTCCAGCCGGCGTGGCCGTCGCGCGGTGCTCGGCTGGTTTCCCGGAGACCCTGTCTGACGGTGCATGCCTTGGTACGGTCGTCGGACGACCGGAGGACCACAGGTACGGGCGAGGGGGCGGGCATGCTGGAAGAGGCGCTGTCCGCGGTGGCGGCGGCGGGTGCCACGGCGGTGGTGCAGGCAGCGGGTACCGACGCGTGGGGCGGGCTGCGGCAGCGGGTGGCCCGGCTGCTCGGGCGCGCGGACAGTCGCCGGGAACGGGCGGAGCTCGAACGGCTCGAACGGACCGCCGAACTGCTGACGGCGGCCGGGCCGACGGAAGCGGAGCACGTTCGGGAGGGTCAGGAGATCACCTGGCAGGGCCGCTTCGAGGTCCTTCTGGAGAGCCTGGACGCCGGGGAACGTGAGGAGGTCGCGGCCGAGCTGCGACGCCTGGCTGCCGGGCAGCCCGGACCCGGTCCGGCGGGCGGCACCACAGTGTCCGGCAACACCTTCCAGGGCCCGACCGCTGTACAGATCGGCGACTGGAACCGGCAGGACAACCACTTCGGCTCCGGGGCGTGACCGGCCTCGGCCCCGGAGCCGGTGGTGATGCCCTGTCGGTAGGGGTCGGCACACTGACGAGCAGGTCGTGCAGGAGAGCGAGCATGGCGGGTGGGAAACCGGCGGGCGGCCACCGCCCCGCATGTGCCGTGGGCAAGGTCCGGCGGGCAGCGGCCCGGGAGGGGCTGGCGGTCGATCAGTCACCGGACACCGGGACGGACCGTCTGGACGAGTTGGTGCTCTCCCGACCGGGCCCCCAACCGGGCCGCCAACCGGCGCCCGAACAGCTCGGGGAGGAGAACCATTCCGGCCCTGCGGAAGCGGACGGCCAGGACGCCGGATCGGCCCCGCCCCCGCCCCCGCGTCCGGCCGCCGGCAAGGGCGAGGCGGCCACCCGGACCGGCGGTCCGGACCACGGCGGGCCCGCCGTGAGCGGGAACACCTTCAACGGACCCACCGCACTCGTGATCGGCGACCACCCCCGGCAGCACAACCGCTTCGCCTCCCCATGAGCGACACCGGGCCGGGGCCCGACCACACCCCCCACCGCGACCACGGCCCGGACACCGTCTTCAAAGGCCCGGTCGCCCTGCAGAGCGGCGACCACAGCGTCCAGAACAACTACTTCACCCTCGCCCTCCCCGACCCGGTGGAGCTGGGCGCGCAGAGCCTGGGCCACGTGGTGCTGGCACAGTGGCGCCAGGAGGCCGCCCTGCGCGGTCTGCTGGAGCCGGACCCGATCCCGGTACGCTGGCGCGCCACGAGCGACGCGGAGCTTGCCGACCACGCCGAGCGGACCGGGCGCCCAGGCGAGGCGAGTACCGCGGACCTGGCGTCCTTCGCCGACGCGTTCTCGCACCCGCAACGGCGCAGGCTGGTGGTTCTGGGCGGGCCGGGCAGCGGCAAGAGCAGCTTCGCTGTCCTGCTGGTGATCAAACTGTTGCAGCGGATGGACGTGGGCGACCCGGTCCCGGTGCTGCTGCCACTCGCCTCCTGGCGGCCGGCCGAGGAGCACCTGACCGGGTGGCTGGAGCGCCAGCTCCTGCGGGAGTACCCCTATCTGGAGCGCGGGACGGTTCGTGAGCTCCTCGCCCGCAACCGCGTCCTGCCCGTGCTCGACGGATTGGACGAGCTGCCGGCCGCCGAGCGGCCGAACGCCCTGCGGGCGCTCAACACCGCTCTGGCGGCGGGCATCGCGCTGATCCTGACGTGCCGGACCGAGGACTACCGGATGGCGGTCCACTCCGCGTCCGTGCTGCGGGAGGCCGCCGTGGTCGAGGCCGACCCGCTGACCGCCGCGCAGGCCGCGCAGTACCTCCTCAGATCTGCCACGCCGCAGCAGCAGGAGCGCTGGCACCCGCTCGCGGACGCGCTGCGCAATGACCCGTCCTGCCCCGCGGCCGAGGTGCTGAAGGTCCCGCTCATGCTGTGGCTGTGCCGCACCGCCTACGCGCATCCCCGCCCGGGCGAGCTCCCCGAGGAGCTCCCCGAGGAGCTCGCCGACCGGCGCGCTTCCCCACCACCGCAGCCGTCGAGCGCCACCTGCTGGACTCGCTGGTCCCGTCCGTCTACCACGCACGTCCGCTGCCGCCTCCGCAGCCCGGCCGCAGGACGTCACGGGAGGCGCCCTGGGAGGGCCGGCGGGCAGACCAGCAGCGGGTCTCGCACTGGCTGGGCTTCCTCGCGCGGCACCTGGAACGGCGCGGCACGCCCGATCTCGCCTGGTGGGAACTGGGCACCGCCGTGCGCCTCGGGCCGCGCATGGCCGTGACCGGGCTCGTCTGCGCGGTGGGCGTCGGCCTCCTCGTCGGCCTCGTGGACGGGGTCCAGGCAGCTCTCGCCTACCCGGGGCCCGAACCCGGTCTGTGGCCCCGACTCGTGCACGGGATCCTCGTCGCCGCGGCCGACATCCTGATCAACGCCGTCCCCGCGGCCCTGGCCTTCGCCCTCGCCCACGGGATCGGCTTCGCGTTCAAGGGCGGGGCCCTCGAACCCTTTCGCGTTCGCATCCGCCTCGGCCGCGGCGCGCGGCGGCCGGGGGCCAGGTCCGGCACGGAGATCCTCGCCCGGGCTGGGCTGGGGATCGCCGGAGGGCTGGCGGCCGGGCTCGGGATCGGCCTGCTGCAGGGGATCGTCCGCAAGCTTCTGTCGGACGACCCGTACGCCCTCAGGGTCGGGCTGGTGGACGCCGTCATCTACGGCGGCATGTTCGCCGTCGCGGGCGGGCCCGTCGCCGCCGCGATGGCCTGGTGCGAGGCGCTCGAACCCATCGAAAAGGCCCCCGCCCCCGGTGAGCTGCTGACCCGCAACCGCAAGGCCGTGCTCCTGCAATGGCTGCTGTTCGCCCCCCTGTTCGGGGCCGCGGTCGCGGTCGCGGGCTGGCCTGCCGTCGAGCTGCTCGACGGCTACCTGTGGGGCATCCGGCTCGGCTGGACCATCCCGGACGGGCTCCGGTTCGGGCTCCTCACCGCCTTCGGAGCCGGGCTCGGCACCGCACTGAGCCTGACCGCCTGGGGCCAGTGGACGGTATTCGCGCGCCTCTGGCTGCCGTTGACCGGGCGGCTGCCCCGTACGGCGATGGCGTTCCTCGATGACGCACACCGGCGGGGCGTGCTGCGCAAGGCCGGCGCGGTCTACCAGTTCCGCCACACCCGCCTCCAACAGCACTTCGCCCGACCGGCGGTGCGGCTGCCCCGCGGGGAGAAGCCCTCCCGACGGTGAGTGGCCCCCCGTCGCGGGCGCCGGCCCGGGTCGGCGCCCGCGGGGGCTCAGCCGGCGGCGAAGGCCCGTTCCAGACGGGGGATGTAGTCCACCAGGTCCTGGGCCCAGCAGCCGGCGTTGTGGTGGCCGTCGCACCGGGTTCCCCATCCGGCACCGTTGCCGTAGCCCACGTAGTAGTACGGCATGCGGAGGGCGTTCAGACTGTCCCTGGCGTGCTTGTTCGCGCCCTCGATCCAGTACTCCGGCGAGAGCGGATCGCCGGCCCCGCTGCCGGTGTAGATCGAGATGCCGATACCTGCCAGCCTGCTCATGTGGGCGGCAGGGTCGGCCTCGTTCCACAGCCGGTCGATGTTGAACACCGGGTAGGGCGAGCCGAACAGGGCATCGCTCGACACGGCGGGCGTATAGCTGCCGGTGCAGTCCCCGCCGGTGGACGAGGACGACCCGCAGAATCCACCCGGCGCGTTGGTGAGGGAGGCGACCACGGCCAGCCTCAGGCCCATCGAGGCCGCCGACAGGTCGAGGCCCCCCGACATCGAGGCGACCTCGGCGAACAGTTCCGGGCGCCGTTGGGCGTAGTGCATCGCGCCGAAGCCGCCCATCGAGATCCCCGCCACGGCACGGCCCCGCTTGGCCGCGACGGTGCGCAGGTTGTCGTCGATGAACGGAATCACCTGGTCGAGGTGGAAGGTCTCCCAGTTCTGCGCGCCCGCCGCCGTGTTCTGGTCACGCCAGTTGGCGTACCAGCCCCTCGGCCCGCCGTCCGGGATCACTGTGATCATCGAGGTTGAACTGTGCAGCGCGGGGTAGTTCTGGTTGGCCGGACTGTCGGGTGAACCGTGCAGAAAGTACAGCACCGGGTATCGCCTGGCCGGGTCGTCCCAGTAGCCCGGCGGCAGAATGATCCTGATGGGGTGCTGCTTGGCGACCTGCACCGTGGTCACGGTGACCGTGAACTCGGTGGCTGTGCCGACCGAGCCGATCTGGGTCAGCCCGTGACCATCCGTCAGGACCGGTGGCCCCTGGGGCACCGACGGGTCAGCGAGCGGGCGCGGCGCCGCCAGCATCAGCAGGGCAGCGGCCGCGACGAGGACGGCCCAAGCCCGTAAGCCCCGGCCGACGGGGAATGAACTCATCAACGGTCCTTCGGAGTCAGGGACCGGCGCAGGCCGGTCAGGAAGGCAGGATGA
Source organism: Streptomyces sp. NPDC001549 (assembly GCF_042894025.1). Classification (NCBI taxonomy): domain Bacteria; kingdom Bacillati; phylum Actinomycetota; class Actinomycetes; order Kitasatosporales; family Streptomycetaceae; genus Streptomyces; species Streptomyces sp. NPDC001549. Next base: position 396,056 of record NZ_JBIAVJ010000004.1, on the reverse strand, counting down.
GGGGTATCCGCGTACCTGACGCCGTCCGGAGGCCCGGGAACCGTATGTCCGGCCGGACGGACGGCACACCACGCTGGTCATTCCCAACGCCGCGGCTGCAAGGTCACGGTGATCCGATCATCGCGAGGAACCTCGACCGCGACGTCCACGGCCGGCACCACTGTCCCACGGCCCTGTCGGACTGTCGACGCCTTCCCCCAGCATCACACCCTGACCGATGACAGCGGCCCGGCCCGGGCCCCCGCGGAGATGTGATGGGGGCATGAAGGGCTTTCGGTCTGGGTGGAAGTGGTCATCGGCCTGCCCGAGGAGAGCGCGCCGGACAACCTTCTGGCCCCAGTGCTCGGGTGCCCCTGCGGGATGGGCGAGCAGGTCGAGGACCCGCGACCACAGTCACCGCCCAGTGCCACACGGCCTTCGCCCCACAGTGCCGTTTCCAGTCTGCGCGAGGGCGAAAACCTCGCGCTGATCCAGGCCACCGACGACTGCGTCTGGCTGCCTGAACCGGAGCACACCACTGTCAGACTCGCGGCACGGCGAGCCGCAGGTGGAGATCCCCGGCCAAGAGGCCGCGTCCCCCACCGCCTACCAGCTGGCCACGCTGCCACACGGAGACGCGAGGCTTCCGCTCCGAACGACGGATCTCGCGGGTCTTCGACTGGCTGCAGGCGCCGTTCGCCGGGGGCTGCTTCCTCGGCGACTATCAAGGCCTGGTGGCGGACGGCAAGGGGGTACGGGCGGTACTTGACCGAGACCCACTCCGACACACCACAGAGCCGTACGGACGTGTACACCATCGGTCTCCGTACCCCGTGACCGCGCCGGGCCCGCCCACGAAGGTGCACCACCTGGGGAATGAGCACGGGGAGTTCAAAGGACGGCTGGGCCGCTCCGGCAGAACCGGCAGGTGGGGAGCGCCCTTCCGCACCCGCACGGGAGCCGGCCCCTTGCCCGAGTGCCGGCTCGGCGGCCACATGGAGCCCGCACGGCTGCGGCTTTGCCGCGTACGGAATCTCCGACGAGCGCGGCCGGCGAGCCCGCACGGCGGGCTGACCACCCGCGCACCGCCTGAGCTGTATGTACTCATGCCAGAAGAGGTTCAGTGCTCGCAGAGGGAGAATTCTCGCTCGTAGAGCTGCTCGTTGTGTTCGTCGACGAAGAACTTGCGTTCCTGCATGAGTTGTTCCCGGTAGTTCTTGGCCTGCTCAAGCGTCATGGTCGAGGTGTCGGACCAGGGTTGTTGCGGCGGCACATCGGATGTCGAAACGATCTTTTCCGACGGGTCGACCAGGAAGAACGCCAGAATTTTGCGATATCCCGGGCGTGTGGGGTCCGTCAGCCGGAATGAGCCGACGCGGTGTTGCAGGATGTTCGGGAACGCCAGGCAGCGGCCCGCTGGGGTCGATGTCGATCCCAGCACCTGGTTCAGTGCGTCTTCGTCCTCCAGGCCGTAGACCTCACGCAGGCCGTTGTCGTCGTTCTGTTCGTAGTTCGGGTCGTCGAGCGCCGCCCGGAAGCTCAGCCGGCTTTCGGTGATGTTCTCGCTGTCCCAGTAGTAGATGCCGGTCGAGACGATCCGCTCGTTCATCATCCCCTCGACGTGCCAGGAACCGCCGGGGTACTCGGGCTTGTCCGGGGTGAGATGAATGGTGGCGAGCTTGACGATGACCTGCAGGCGGCGGCCGCGCAGGTCGACTCGGGCGGATTCTTCGGGCAACTCGGGCGGGGTGAAGGTCGGGGCGTCGGGAATGGCCGGGCGACGGTTTTCCCACCAGTCGTCCTGGGCTTCTCCCCATGCACGGAGGGCTTCTGCGTAGGCCCCGTCGTCACTGTAGGAGGTTTTGTTCGGATACTCCGGCTTCGAGTCGTACCACCCGTAAGGATCGGCCTCGATTCGCAGGGGTCGCGGATGGCGCAGATCGGTGAGCACGTTCTCCAGCAGCGGGCGGAAGCACGCGAACAAGTCCGGCAGGACGGAGGCCAGTTCGCGATGAGCCTCGGGGTGGACGTTGTTGACGTACGAACGGAAGGCGACATCGCCATCGTCACTGACGTCGACATCTGTGGGCAGCCACTGGAATTTCTCCGAGAATTCGTACTTCGAGTAGCGGTCCGTCGGGTTCTTCCAAGCCCTCTCGGGCGCCCCGCTCACCTCTCTCACCAGGCAGAACAGTGAGGGATGAACCAGATCCAGTACCTGGCCGTCGGATCCGGGGTGCCAGTCCTGTTCCGTTGCGGGGGCCTGCTCCAGAACCCGAACCGCCTCGCGCAGCCGGAATCCGAGCTTGTCGTCGACCAGTGCGTCCGACTGCCACACCCCGTCGACGGCGGACACCTCGACGCCGGTTCGCCCGTCCCGCAGCGCGGCGTAGTGCAGGAGTTCGGCAAGCACGTAACGAACCTGGGCTTCGGTGAGCCCCTGGGCCACCGCTTCCTGCGTCCACCTGGCGACGATGTCGGCATCGTTCATCTTGTCGAACCACCCCGGCTTCGCCCGGATGAGCGCGCTGCACTGCATCATCTGAAGTTCCCGCAGCGTTCGGGGTGTCGCGAACGATATGGAACGGGAAGCATGAAAGGGCAGCGGGAAAGCAGACAGGCCGGTCAATTCTCTTGGTCCTTGCAGTCGGTGTGCGGTGTCGGGAAGGATAGTTCAGCAGACTGACACCGCCCGCCCGTGGTCCCTGTCATCGCTGGTCCGGGAGCATCGTGGTCAACAACGCCGGCTACGGCCTCGTGGGCGCGATCGAGGAGGTCTCCGAGAAGGCTGCCCGGGCTCTGTTCGACGTCAACGTGTTCGGTGTGCCCGGAGGCCGAGTGGCCCGAGACGATCCCCCGCTGCCGCAGCCGACCACACTCGTCCTTTCCTGCGCCGACACCCTCACCGCGCTGATCGACGACCGATGCGCGCGGGCTCCAGGCCGAGGACTTCACCGGAGCCGTCACCGCCCGCATTCCCCGCCACTCCATCGGGGGATTCGCGGGGGGCACACACCGGATCGTCACTAGTCTGAAGAGGACAACTTCAGCGATCGACGGGGTTCTGATGTCGGATCCGATGACTGTCCTGGCCATGACCGGGGCGACCACCCTCGTGGCGGCGATGGCCACCAACGTCTGGGAAGGCACACGGGACCGGGTCGTGGAACTCGTCCGGCGCCGGGACTCGGATCGGGCGGCGGCTCTGCGGGCCCAGTTGGACGGCGACGCCGACCTCGTCCTCGAAGAGGGGGCGGACGCCGACCTCGTCCGCGACGACCTGGTACGTCCCTGGGCCCGCCGGATCGCCGCGCTGCTGCGCGACCACCCCGAGGCGGCCGACGACGTGCGGGCCATGGTCGAGGAGGCCGTCCTGCCCCACTCCGCGCAGAGCTGGTCGCAGCACATCACCGCACACGCGGGCGGCGCGGCCTTCGGAGCGCAGGGGCCCGGCAGCAGCGTCCACGTGCACCATCACCGGCCGGCGTCCGGCGACGCCCCCGTATGAGCGGTCAGGACCCCTCCCCCGCACGCCAACACGTCAGCGCGAAGGGCGGGTTCGCCTACGCGGTGATCGGAGGTGACATCCACGTCTATGTGGACGGGCTGCCGGTCTACGTACTGGAGAACTGGCGTCCCGCCCCGGACCCGGATCCGGAGTGGCTGCGGGAGCTGCCCAGCCGCATGCTGAGCGCCCGTCACGAGATCGTGCCGTTCACCGGCCGGGCCGAGGAGCTCGCCGATCTGCATGCCTGGCGCTCCTCGAGGCGCCGCCTGGCCGTTCGGTGGCTTCAGGGGCCCGGAGGCCAGGGCAAGAGCCGTCTCGCGGCGGCCTTGGCCCGGGAAGCCGTCGCGGACGGCTGGAAGGTGGTCAGGGCCGTCCACGGCCCGGGCAACGTGCTGGCGCCGGCCGCCGACGAGAGCGTGGATCTGCGAACCGACGACACGGCCGGGCTCCTCCTCGTCGTCGACTACGCCGACCACTGGCCCCTGCCGCATCTGACCTGGCTCATGAGCAACCGGCTCCTGCACCGGCAGCACCTGCCGACGCGCGTGCTGCTGCTGGCCCGCGGTTCCGACATGTGGCCGGCCTTGCAGGCCTCCCTCAGCGACGTCCAGGCCGCCACCTCCGCCCAGATCCTCTCGCCGCTGCCGGGCGGGGAGGACGGACCGCGTGCCGAGATGTTCCGTGCCGCCCGGGACACCTTCGCCGCCTGCCGCAACCTGGCGTCCGCCGCAGAGGTTCGGCCGCCGATGTCCCTGGACGGAGGCGACTTCGGGCTGACGCTCAGCATCCACATGGCCGCCCTCGTGGCCGTCGACGCCCATGTGCGCGGCGAGCGGCCACCCACCGACGCCGCCTTCCTGGTCACCTACCTCCTCAACCGGGAAAGGTCCCACTGGGCCCGGCTCCACACCCAGGACGCGGGGCGCCGCCCCGCCGCGGTCGGGCGGAGCTGGAGCACTCCGCCCGAGCTGATGAACCGGACGGTGTTCGCGGCCGCCCTCACGGGGCCGGTCGCCCGGAGTGCCGGCCTCGGTGTCGTCGCGCGCGTGGCCGCGAACCCTCCGGTCCTGAACCACCCCGCCGAGCGGACCCTCACGGACCACACGACCTGCTACCCGCCCCCCGAACCCGACCGGTCGACCGTGCTCGAACCCCTGCTGCCCGACCGGCTCGCCGAGGACTTCCTCGCCCTCACCCTCCCCGGGCACAGCGCCGAAACCGCCTATCCCTCGGCCCCGTGGGCTCCGCACGCCCTCCACACGCTGCTGCCGCTCGGCGCGGACCGGACGGCGGCCCCCTGGGCACCGCGCGCGCTCACCTTCCTGGCCGCATCCGCCGCGCGCTGGCCGCATGTGCGCCGCCGCCATCTGTACCCGCTGTTGCGACGGGCCCCTTGGCTCGCCATCGCGGCCGGCGGCCCGGCGCTCGGCACGCTGCTGGCCCTCGACGACATCGACCCCGGGCTCCTGGCGGCCGTCGAGGCGGAACTGCCCACCCATGAGAGCGCCGAATTCGACCCGCACCGCACCACCCTCGTCGAACGTCTCGCCCCCCACTGGCTGGCCGGCTCCGACGACCCGGCCAGGCACGCCCAGGTGCAGACCACCCTCGCCTTCGCCCTGACGGGCTCCGGACGACTCCTGGAGGCGCACGCCGCCACTGTCCGGGCCGTCGAGCTGTACGAAGACGTGGCGGCACGGGACCCGGCGGCGCACACGGCAGATCTGGCGATGGCGCTGGACAACCTCTGTGCGGCCTCCAACCGCCTCGACCTCCTGCGGGAGGCCGTCGAGGCGGGCGGCAGAGCGGTCGACCTCCGGCGCCGTCTGGCGTGGGCCGACCCGGGCACCCACCGTGCCCCGCTGGCCACCGCCCTGACCAACTACGCGGCAGTGCTTCGACAGTGCGGGCGGGACATCGAAGCGCTGCGTGCGCACACCGAATCGATGGAACTGGTCACACGACTGTTCGAGGAGCGTCCCGGCGCGCACGAGCAGACGCTGGGTCTCCAGTTCCTCGACCTGGGTGTCACACTGCTGGCCGCGTTGCGGGAGCCTGCCGCGCTCGCCGCGACGCACGCCGCGGTCCTCCTCCTCGAACGCGAGACCGGCAGCGGTTCGCCGGTCCGCGAAGGACCACTGTCGACGGCCCTGACGAACCTGGCACGTATCCTGCTGACCCAGAGCCAGGGCCTGCGGGCCGGGACGGACTGGCGCGAGCGGGCCCTGGAGGCGAGTGCCCGCGCGGTGGAGATCAACCGTCGGCGGGTGAAGGCGAACCCGTTCGCGCTGGCAGAGGATTTCGCGCTGTCCCTCCGGATCCACGCCAAGGCCCTCGCGGCGGCCGGCCGGCCGACGGCCGCGCGAACGGCGCTCGACGAGGCCGACCTGCACTCCTTCGGCACGCGTCCCGCGAGCCGTCCGGCCCACGTTCCTGACGTGCCGTACGACCCCCAGGAGGCTTCCGACGTCGTGGACGCCGTAGAACTCGCGGTGTTCCGGTACATGGCCCGCGTGGACGTGGCAAGGTATGGGAAGCATCTCCTGCCGCGCCTGTACAGGGCCCTCCCGCGTGGTGGCGAACCGGCGGACATCCCCCTGTTGGAGGAGGTCGCCGCCGTGCAGCGGGGTCTGGCCCTGCACGATCCCGATCCGTCGTCGCGTGCCGGCCATACGTTCCTGCTCGCGTCCACGCTCCTGTCGGTCAGCGACGAACTGTGGAGGGCGGGGCGCCGTCCGGAGGCCCTCGGAGCGATGGAGCAGGCGGTGGAGGCCCACCGCCGACTCGCGGCGATGAACCCGGGCAGGTACCGCAAGGGGCTCGTCGGGATGCTGAGGATGCTGGCGGCCCGCCAGAAGACGGCGGGCCGGCACCGCGACGCGCGTGCGAGCCGTCGCGAAGCCCGCCGTCACCGATGGCCCTTCGGTGGCAGCGCCGGCTGACCGGCGTCCGGTCGCGGGGGCGCCGAGGCCGCCCGCCGGGGCGCCGGCCGCCCACGCGTCAGCCTGTCCGATGTCGATCCGCCGCCCACCACCCGGACCCCGAAGGGGCGGTCGGTGTGTGTCACGGACGCGCGGATCTTGTCTCCGGGGCAGGTGACTCGGCAGGAGGCCGCCACGCCGATCTGGTGGTCCGGGTGCGGTCGTCCGCGAAAAGGGGCTCCGACCGGCGAGCCGGCCGGCCATGCCCTCGGACGCTCCGCGGTGGACTGACCACGAAGATCCATCTCGCTGCCGACGACCGCTGCCGGCCGCCGGCCTTCGTCTTCAGGCCCGGCCAGGCCGGTGACGCACCGGCGTTCACCCGGGTCATGGCCGCGATCCGGGTGACGAGGCCGAAAGGCAGGCGCGAACCCGGCCCGTCGTCGTGCCGACGGACAAGGCGTACTCGTCCCGCGCGATCCGCGAGCACCTGCGCAGACGCAGGGTCCGGGCCGTGATCCCACGGCCGGCCTTCGATCGCGAGGCCTACAAGAAGCGGAACGCCGTTGAACGCTGCATCAACAAGCTCAAGCAGCGGCGCGGCCTGGCCATCCGTTACGACAAGATCGGCTGCTCTGCCAAAGCAGTTGACTGACGTACCGGTTGTTTCGACAGATGCTTCCGATGTTGTCGTGGTGGTCCGCACCCGCGCGCGGTCGGCACGCCTCCCGTCACTGAGCGTTCGGGCGCTGGCCTACCGGCCGGAGCGCATTCGGACCCTCACCGTCACCTACCCCGGCCGATCCGGCCAACCGCTACACCCTCCAGACCGCGGTGATCGGAGCCCGCCTGCTGAGCCCCCGGTGACACGGCTGGGGCTGCGTGAGGGCGAATTAGCGCAGCCTGAGGCAGAGGGCAGAGGCGGAGCCGGCGACCGGGTTCACGACGGCGCCGTGCTGGGTGAACCCCCAGAAGCCGATGGGGTGGCGGTTGCGTTCGGCGTTGCCGAGGAGAGGCCGGCGCCTGGAGCGAGAGCCCCACCACATCACGCACAGCAACCCATGGGGCGACGTGGCAGGTACGCCCGACCCGGAGGAGGGTCGTCGTTTTGACGGCTGCGGCGGGTTTCGGACGACCTCGGTGTTGTCTCGCATCCGTCCCGGACGTGCTCGGGTCCACCCGAACGCTCTCCTGCCCGGCGCAGGGCTGTGGCGTGGCTGTGAATCGACGTATGTGAGGATCCGGAGTGCGGGAGGAGTGCAGACAAGTTCTATATTCGTATGACCCATCCGCACGCGACTGAACCATCCGCACGCGACCCGTCTGCGGTGATGAGGGGGACGACTGAGATGGTCGACACCGACGCCGCTCCGAGCACCCGCACGGAGTCCCGGAATATCCGCAAGGTCCGCAGGAAGGCGCAGTACCGCAGACGCCTGGGCATGGGCGTGGCCGTGATCGCTCTGGGCGGGGCCGCTGCAACCGCGGGCGCCTTCACGCTGGGCGACTCCTCGGACACCGCCCCGCGCGACGCGAAGCTCACGGCCCCGGGTGGTGCGGCCGAGGAGGCCGCCGCCGCGAAGGGCGCGGAGGAGACCTGGGACGGCAAGACCAAGGTGCTGGGAGACGGCTCCACCTCCTACACCGGGCCGCAGCCGGGACAGCTCAAGCCCGAGCGGCTGAAGCCCGGCGAGAAGCCACCGCAGTTCGTGGTGTTCTCCTGGGACGGCGCCCTGGAAGGCGACGACCACCTCTTCTCGCACTTCCGTCAGGTGGCCCGGCAGAACAAGGCCCACATGACTTTCTTCCTCACGGGCATCTACCTGCTGCCGGACGGCAAGAAGGCGCTCTACCGCCCGCCGCAGCACAGCCAGGGCGCGGCCGCGATCTCGTACCCGACCGTCCCGCACGTCAAGGGCACCCTGGAGCAGCTGCGCGGTGCCTGGACCGACGGCAACGAGATCGGCTCGCACTTCAACGGGCACTTCTGCGGGCCCAAGGGCGGCGGGGAGTGGAGCCCCGCCGAATGGAAGAGCGAGATAGACCAGACGTACTCGTTCATCAAGAACTGGAAGACGAATACCGGTTTCACCAAGGAGGCGCCCCTGCCCTTCGACCCGGACCGGGAAGTGGTCGGCGGCCGCGCACCCTGTCTGGAGGGCCAGAAGAACCTCCTGACCGCGATCAAGCCGTACGGCTGGCGCTATGACGCGAGTTCCTCCGGAGACTTCCAACTGTGGCCGTCCAAGCAGGACGACATATGGAACTTTCCCCTCCAGCTCATGCCCCTGCAGGGCAAGGAAGTGCAGGTCCTCTCCATGGACTTCAACTTCCTCTACAACCAGTCGGGCGACAGCACCCAGGGCGACCCGGCGAAATTCGCCGCTTGGCAGGCGCAGACCCGGGGCTCGTACATGGACGGCTTCAACCGGGTCTACAACGGCAGCCGGGCGCCCATGTTCATCGGCAACCACTTCGAGGACTGGAACGGCGGCATCTACATGAAGGCCGTCGAGGACGTGATGAAGGACGTCTGCCCGCGCCAGGACGTACGCTGCGTGTCGTTCCGAGAACTGGCGGACTGGCTCGACGCCCAGGACCCCAAGATCCTGGCCCAACTGCGCGCGCTCGACCCCGCGCAGGCACCGGACTGGACCCATCTGATCAAGTAGACGGGCGGGCGGCGTCAGCCGCCCGGCCTACTTCACCGCCTTGATGTAGTCGCCCCACAGGCGCACCGCCCGCTCGCTGCCGGGCGTGCCCGGGCCGTCGCCCCCCAGCCCCGTGAGCGGCAGCGGAACCAGGTCGGTGAGCGACATCCGGTAGACCACGACCGCCGTGGACTCCTGCTCGGTGCTGGCCACGAACCAGCCCGCCGTGTTCGCGGCCGTCGTACCGGTCTTGCCCGCCGTACCGGCGTGGGCTTTGCCCACCGTCTTCGCCGACCCCTCGGTGACAGCGTCCTGCAGGGCATCCGTCACCGCGCGAGCGGTCTTGGCCGTCACGGCCCGGGTCGGCTTCGGCGCGTCGATCGGCACGGCGTCGCCGTTGCGGGTGACCGAGCGCACCGAGTACGGGTCGGTGTGCATGCCGTCGGCGGCGAAGGTCTGGTAGGCGCCGGCCATCCGGATCGCGCTGGGCGTCGAATTCTCCCCGAGGGTGAATGCGGGGATCCGTGGGCCGAGGCTCGATTCAAGCAGCCCCGAGCGCTGGGCGAAGGCCTCCACCCGGTCGAGGCCGACATCGAGGCCGAGCTGGAGCATGGGCGTGTTGACGGATTGGGCCACGGCCTGGCGCAAGGTCACCTGACCCCAGTTCCGGCCGCCGTCGTTGCGCCCCTTCACCACCTTGCCGCTGCGGTCCCAGTACGGTCCCTCGGGCGTCTGCACGGTCACCTGGTCATTGCCGTCGTAGGTGCTGGAGGGGGAAACCGGCGTACGGGCCTTGCCACGGTCGCGCAGCACCCCTTCGTCGAGCGCGGCGGCGTAGACGATCGGCGTGAACGCCGTGCCGACCGGGATCGTCGTCGCGTTCGACTCGTTGAAGCCCTGCTTCAGGTAGTCGGGGCCCCCGTACACGGCGAGCAGCCGCCCGTCGGGAGCGATGCTCGCCGCGCCGATCTTGGCGTGCTTGTCGGTGTCGGGACGCCGCTCGGCGTCGAAGCCCTTCTGGGCCTCCTGGACAGCGGCGGTCAGCGCGGTCATCCGGGCCCGGTCGAAAGTCGTGTAGATCTGGTAGCCGCCGAGGTCGAAGTCGGACTCCTTGATGTGGCCGGCCTTGATCGCGTATGCCTTGGCCATCTCGACCAGGTAGCCGGTCTGCGCGCCGGGTATGCCGACGAGTGACGAGGCCGAGGGCTCGGGGAACGTCGTGTAGGTGGCGCGCTCGGCGCGCGAGAGACGGCCGGTCTCGACCATGCGGTCCAGGATCCAGTTCCAGCGTTCGACGGCCCGCTCGTGGTTCGCCTTGCCGAGACTGGGGTCGTAGAGGGCCGCACCCTTGAGGAGGGAGGCCAGGAAGGCGCCCTCGCTGGGATTGAGCTGCGAGACGTCCTTGCCGTAGTAAGCCTGGGACGCGCGCTGGATGCCGTAGGTCCCGCGCCCGAACCAGCTGGTGTTGAGGTAGTCCTGAAGGATCTGGTCCTTGCCCTTCTGACTGTCCATCTTCAGGGCAAGCATGAGCTCGGTGAATTTCCGGGAGACGGTGCGGTCCTGGTTCAGATAGGCGTTCTTCACGTACTGCTGCGTGATGGTGGACCCGCCCTGGGTCTCGCCCCCCGTCAGCGCGGCGCCCACGGCGCGCAGGACTCCGGACGGCGAGACTCCGGGGTCCGAGTAGAAGCTCGCGTTCTCGGCCGCGAGCACGGCTCCCTGGACCTTGGCGGGCACCTTGTCCAGCGGCATCTCCTGGCGGCTGACCCAGCCCGTCCGGGCCATCGTGGAGCCGTCGGCCCAGTAGTAGACGTTGTCTTGTTGTTTGGCGAAGGAGTTGAGATCGTCGGGTATATCCGTATTCGCGTACGCAATCGTGACGAAGCCCACCATGCCCAGGAACGCGTACAGGCAGGCGCCCAGCCACTGGCGCCACGAAGGCATCCACCGGCGCCAGCCGGTGCGGCCCGGCCGCGGGAAGTCGGGGCGCAGACGCCGCAGTTGCGTGCGCGCCAGGGCGACGGCCGGGGCGATGGCCCGTGCGAAGGCATCGAGCCGGACGGAACGCGCCCGTGGCTTGGCGCGCGACCCCGACTTCCCCCGGCGGCCCGGGACGGCCCCGCCGCTGCCCTCCGCAGCCGCCCGCCCGTCCCGAGATCGCCCCCTACCGGCCAAATCGTTCCCGCCCACTCCGAATGCCCCCTCTGCTGCGCTTTCCCGCATACCCTAAAGGCACTTGCTGTGAGGCCGAACCGGCGGTGGGCTGGATTACTCCGTGCGCCCCGGAGACAACCCCTGGTGATCAAGCGGAGGCAAGTTGCCCGGCGTGTGAGGCACTTCCGCCGGGCAGTCCGTCGACGAAGCGGAACGTGACGAAACAGCCGGGTAGTTGTGCGAAGATTCCGTCCCCCGGTTCGTGTGGACCGGGTGACAAGGGGAAACAGAGTGATACCTAAGAGGTTCAGGCCCGCCGCCATCGCGGCCCTGACCGTGGCCCTGGCGTCCGGAAGCATGCTCGCGTACTCCGCGACCGCGGTTCCCGGACCCCGCGACGCCGACCGCGCCACCGCCGACACCTTCGCCCGCATGGCCGACGACGTGCTCTCCCAGCGCACGCAGGCCCTGGTCGAGGATCAGCCGGGGCGTCACGGCTCCGGCCAGGCCGACCCGAAGACCCGGCTGTCGGCCCAGCTGAAGAAGGACGAGGACGCCGCGCTCCAGTCGCTGCGGTCCCGCAAGACGCGACTGGCGGAGCTCGGTGAGGCCTACACGGACGCCGCCACCCGCGTCGTCGTGGACCGGGCCACGGTAACCGGCGGCAAGGCCGTCGTCCAGGTCACCGAGCAGACCACGCTCACGTACAAGAAACTCCGCGGGGACGAGCCGGCGACGACCGACATCGGGACGCGCTACCAGCTGACGCTCACCAGCAAGCGGGGAGGCGACTGGGAGCTGACCTCGATCACGTCCCAGGAAAACGGCCCCGTCGCGGTCAACGAGCCCGTGGCGGCCAAGGTGAACGTCGTCAAGGACGACGGGAACCAATACCCGGACGGCACGCCCGCGTCCACGAAGTACCCCGCGACGCCGAAGCCCAAGGCGAAGACGGGCGGTGCCTACGACTACGCCGCGATGGCGAAGTACGCGGAGAAGTACTGGAGCAACTACAACCCGGCGTACCGGAAGTACAACGGGGCCGGGGGTGACTGCACCAACTTCATCAGCCAGGCGTTGAAGGCGGGCGGCTGGAAGGCCGTTCCGGGTTCCACGTCGGACTACAGGAACTGGTGGTACGACGGCTCCCGCCAGACCGACTCCTGGGTCGGCGTGAACGAGTGGGCCTGGTTCACGCTGTCCAATCAGCGGGCCGCCAACCTGGCCAACGCCTACCAGGCGGACGTGGGAGACATCCTGCAGGTGGACTTCAACCGGGACGGGTCCAAGGACCATTCGATGATGGTGACCTACCGCAGCAGCGCCGGGATGCCGTACCTCACGTACCACTCCACCAACACGTACCGTAAGTCACTCGCGAGCATCATCGCGTCCTACCCGAACGCGACCTACTACGCGTACCGCACCTGACGGGTGCCCTTCAGGTTCTCCTGCCACGGAACCGCCGCGGCAGGAGAACCCGGCTGGTGAGCCCCGGGGCCACCGCTCTGCCGGGCCCTCGGCATGCCCCAGCGCCGGCCGGCGAGCGCCATCAGCCCGGTTCAGCCGACCCGGGCTGGAAGGCGGAGGCTAGTACGGCAGGTAATAGCTGAGTACGTCGGCAGTGAGCGGAGGGAAAAGCGTCTGGAACAGCTCCTCGTCCGCGGAGTAGACGTCGGGACGGATCCGGGTCAGCCCCTCCATTCCGTACGGGCCGAACAGCAGGGCGGCCAGATAATCGGGCGCCAGCCCGGCACCTTCCACAGCTCCCGGCGACTGCATCGCGCCGCCGGTGACGACCTCACCGAGCCCGTTGGCGAGAACCGGAATCCGGTGGTGGGCGCCGAAGGTGGAGATGACGATGTCTCGGCCGGTGCGGTCGATCCCGGCCGTGGCGAGGCGCTGCCAGAACAGCGGACGGAGCCTGTCGAGAAGCGCTGCGACATCCGGGATGCGGAGGTAGTACTGCTCTGCATTCCGGTGCGGTTCGTGGTCGATGAACCCCTGCCACGCGTTGCCTGTCACGGTGCCTGCCCGATGGACGATCCGTATCCGGTCGCCGGGTGCCAGGGCGGCAACGCCGCTCAGGAGGTCCCGTGCCGCCGCCTCGTCGCGTGCCGCCGCCTCGGCCAGGAGCATCTCCTCACCGGGAGGCGTGGTGCGCGCGGTGGCGATGACCGTGCCGGCATGGTCGAGAACCCAGAGGTTGCTCGACTCGTGGTCCAGGAGCCATCGCCAGCACGCCGCCGAATGCGGCATGGTCACATCGAACCCGCTCTGGGCCGAGGCTTGCAGGGCAGCCATGGAGGGGATGTCGGAGGGCCGGGCGGCACGGAGCATGGCCGTTCCATCGCCAGGCGGCACGGCGTTCACGTTCAGCACCTGCGGTATGTCGATGGCGTACTCATAGCCGAACAGCCGGTAGAAGTACGGGATTCCGATCATCGCCTGGACGAGGTGGCCACGGGCGGCAGAACGCTCGTGAGCCCAGTGCATGAGCGCCCTTACGAGCCCGCGTCCCTCGTATCCGCTCTCGGTGGCGACCAGTTCCACCTGGCCGGCGGGCAGGCGGACGCCTCCGATGCACACTTCCTCGTCGAGGAGCGTCGCGGTGGACACGACCCGGTCGCCGTCGACGACCACGGCACACGCGGACAAGCCCGCGTCGGGGTCCGTGACAACCAGCCGGTGGTCGATAGCGTCGTCCGGCTCACCGCGCCCGGACAGGAGCGCGCCGATCTGGTCAAGATCTGCGGGCCTCGCCTGTCGCAGGGCGAGGCCGTCGGGCAACGACACAGGTACGGAAGAGCCGCTGGTCATGATCACAGCCAGACTGTGGCATGGCCCCGCCATGCCGTCCAACAAGTTATTCGCAGCTCGTCGTCAGCGCAGACGGGCGCCTGCCAGCAGAAGATCACCCCGGCAGGAAAATCCGTTCGACCCGCACGTTCCATCATTGATTGAGATACGGACAACCTGAAGTGGCAACCTCCGTAATCGGCTGCGATCATTCTGATCAGTGGCATCACCCAGACGTGAGGTCACGGCAACACGCTCACATCAGCCTGTCCGCCTGACGTACGCAAGGCACGGACGGGCCGCGACGCGGGACGTCGCGCCGATGCTGCCGTGCCGTGTGATGACGCTCGCGATCGCCGGCTCTCACCGGCTCTCACCGAACACAGTGGCAACGCCATCAGCGAACAGCATCCCTCCGGATGGCGCGATCAGGTCGGACCCGCGGTCGCCCGCCGACTGCCATCCAACACGCCTTGCAGGCCAATTCCCGGAAGGTGCAGACATGGCAATCTGCGTTCATTACATTACGCTACGTCCCGAGGCGGACGAGAACGAATTCAATAAATTCGCTGCCGAAGAACTTCTTCCTGCCGCACGAACCGTCGCCGAGCGCAGGGCGGGATTGCACGCCGATCGCCATGTGTTCGTCAAGGGCGGCACCGAAAAAAGAACCTACCTGTGGATTATCGAGTGGACCCACCAGGAGGCCGAGAGCGATAATTCGTTCGTCGTAGCCGTCGGACCAAGACTAAAAGCAAGACTCGACTATTTCGCATTGCATACATTCAAGCTCTACGCCGTCATGGCGCGCTCTGGCAATGATTCCATCGTGACACCCACGCTCGATGTTCCCGATGAACTCAGAGATCCCCAAGGCTGGCTCGGCGAAGACGTCTGGAATGTGGCGTGAACATACCATCGGGATGAGCTGGGGCTTCGCGGACCGGCTGTCTCCGCCATGTGGGCGCTCCGTCGGCGCAACCGGGCCGGCGGCCTCCGGGGCCGTGTCCGCCGGAGGGGCCATGGGCACGGCGTGGCGAGGTCGGGGGGCTTGGGGGCTGGGTCATGATCGGCTGCGTGAAGACTTCCGGACGTCTGGCCGCCTTCGCGGTCGCGGGCCTGCTTGCCGCACTCCCCGCGTGCTCGGAGTCCGACGGCCGCGGCGGCGGGGCGGGTGCCCGTACCGGCGCAGACGCGAGGGCGGGTGCTCGTACCGGCGCGGACTCCGCTCGGACGAAGGCACCTGGCACGGTGTTCCGGGGCGGCCACCCCGGTGCCGCAGGCGCCGGTGACCCCTACTTCCCGAAGCTCGGCAACGGCGGCTACGACGTCACCCACTACGCCCTGACCCTGGCCTACGACCCCGGCGGCGGCCGCCTCGAAGGCACTGCGGAGATCACCGCGAAGGCCACTGCGGACCTCAGCGCCTTCAATCTCGACCTCCTCGGCATGGAGGTGCTGAGCGCCACCGTCGACGGCCGCACGGCGCGGGTTCGGCAGGACGGGCAGGAGCTGACCCTGCAGCCGCGCGATCATCTCAGGAAGGGCGCCGCCTTCCGCAGCGTCGTGCGCTACGCGGGCACGCCGGAGTCGATCACCCATGACCACGGGTGGCGCGAAGGCTGGTTGAGGACGGGCAACGGAGCGGTCGCGTTCGGTGAGCCGACGGGCTCGATGTCCTGGTTCCCGGGCAACCATCACCCCTCGGACAAGGCCTCGTACGACATCACCGTCACGGTCCCCAAGGGGGTGCAGGCGATCTCCAACGGGCTGCTGCGCGCCCAGCACACCAGCGGCGACCGCGCCACCTTCCACTGGCACCAGGCCGAGCCCATGGCCAGTCATGTGGCGACCGTGGCCATCGGCAGCTACGACATCAAGACCTCCCGGACCCGATCGGGCATCCCGGTCGTGTCGGCGATGGACACGACCGCGGGCGTGGACGAGGACGGAGCGGTCCTCGGACGGTTCCCCGAGATCATGGAATGGGCCGAGGGGAGGTTCGGTCCCTACCCCTTCTCCGCCGCCGGGGTGATCGTCGATCAGGCGGCCGATGTGCCCTACGCCCTGGAGACCCAGACCAGGCCGACCATTCCGGCCGGCATCTTCCACACCACCAACGTGGTGCACGAACTGGCCCACCAGTGGTTCGGCAACTCCGTCACCCCGCGAACGTGGCGGGACATGTGGCTCAACGAGGGCTTCGCGACGTATGCGGAGTGGCTGTGGACCGAGGACCACGGCGGGGCCAGCGCCCAGGATCACTTCGACCGCAACCACGCCAAGGCCGCGGACGACGACGAGTGGGACTTCCCGCCTGCCGAGCCGCCGAGCGCTTCGGACATCTCCGGCCAGCCGGTGTACGTGCGGGGCGCGATGGTGATCCACAAGATCCGCCAGACCGTAGGCGACGAGGGCTTCCGTAGCCTGGTGCGGGACTGGACCCTGCGCCACCGCCACGGCCATGCCTCCACGGACGACTTCACCGCGTACGTGGAGGCCAGGGCCGGCCGGGACCTCGACTCGATCTGGGACTCGTGGCTCTACGGCGACGGCAAGCCCGCGTGACGGGGTCGACGCGGTGTCAGGTCCTGATGCGCCGACGGGCGGTCCCGACGAGCTTCATGTACTTGTCCCAGTTCCATGCGGTCCCGGGGTCGTCGTGAGTGGACAGCGGGACCTCGACGTGGCCCAGAATGTGGTCCCGGTCGACCGGCACGTCGTACTTCGCGCAGATCGTGGCCGTGAGCACGGCGGATGCCTCGTACATCTTGTCGGTGTAGACAGGCTGATCGGTCCAGCCTTCGTGCTCGATGCCGATGCTCCGGTGGTTGTACCAAACGCTGCCGGAGTGCCAGGCCACGTCGCGCTCGCGCACGCACTGGGCGATCCGCGTGCCGGTTGCGCTGATCATGTAGTGCGCGGACACCCTCTCGGCGGGGTCCTTGAACTTGGCGAACATGACCGGCAAGATGTCCGTTGTCAGGTGAATGACGACGTATTCGATGGGATAGGCCTCGGGGCGTTCGGAGGCCGTGTAGTTGGACTCGGAGGCTTCGACCCAGACGGCGGGGGCGTAGTCCACCGAGGGGTCCGTTCGCAGGGTCGCAGGCGGCCCGGCGGCGGGGGCAGGGGCCTTGCGCGCAGGTCGCGGCAGCGCAGCCTTCACTTTCTCCTCGGGCCCCATCAGGCGGGGCAGCCCGGCAGCGGCCAGAGCCATACCCGCCGCGCCGGCAGCACCCCACAACAGCCGTCGACGGCTAAGCGGGCTGTCTTCCATGGCCACTCCTCATGAGGTCGAGCAGGCAGGCAGAGGACGACGCGCCGCAAATCGTGGCATCACGATACATAGGCGGCACATCACGTAATCTGATGCTTCACCAGTGCCCGCACCCCGGCAAGCCGGTGGTCCACCACTCGGCGCACACCCTCACCCCTGACCGGCCCCGCCCCCGCCGGCACGCGCTGCTCCACATGCTCGGTGAGCAGGCGTTCGAGCTCGTCGACTCGGCCGGGTGATCCTCGGGCCGGCTGAGCACGAAAGTGGAGCCGCCCGAACGGCTCGTGGCCGGCGGATCCAACCGGTCGACAGGAGGCCCCTGGTGACGGAGCGGAGTTCATCGCCTGCACCGGCGCAGACACGGACTCCTTCTCGTGCTCATCTCCAGTGGTTGGTGTCCACGATCTCGCCGGTCTCCACGTCGATGCGCCCCTGGAAATCACCTGCGTTGCGCGTGACCATGATCAGAAGCGGCCGCCCGTCCTGCAGGAAGGCGTCGTAGAAGCCGTGCATGTCGTGCCGCTCGTACACCAGGTCACGCGGCGGTTGCAGCCGGAACCGCTGCGAACCGTCGGCCCGGTAGACCACCGCGTTGTCCGACGAGGTGAAGGGCGCGCCATTGAGCGCTTCCACCACCAGCACCAGCGTCTCGTCGGACTCCCGCCATGCCACGACGGCCTGCGGCGGAAGGTCGTACGGCTTCTCGGCATTCCCGGCGGGCCCGCTCCACCGGACCGTCGTATCGCCCCGGGTCCAATCGATCACCACGTTCTTCTCCCGCCCATCGTCAGGTACTGGTATATGCGATCCCCACGGGTGCACCAGCAGCGGTCAGGAACCGGCGGGGCGCCGAAGACCGGCCGGCTCCACGTCGAGCGCCGCCAACAGCCGGACACTGCGGTTCCCCGGCTCGCTGAGCAGCCGGTCCAGCAGGCCGGAGGTGCCGCCGGCCATCGTGTCCTTGAGCAGCTCGCGCGGCGGCACCGTGTCCTGGCCGAGGTCTGTACTCGCCATCACGGCACGCACCCGTTCGTGGTCCACACCGCTCTCGACCAGCACCCGGCCCCCGTCGTAGTCGGCCTTCGCCGCTTTCATCAGGTGCGGGTAGGCCTGCGCGACCGCGTACGTCCGCAGCATGCCCAGGAGGACATCGTCGGTGCGGACCTTCCCACGGTGCTGTCCGGCAAGTTCCCCGGCCTCCAGACGCGCCCACAGCACCGGGTGCGCCGCGGCGTTCATCGGCATGGTCCTGACCAGCAGCGTCGTCCAGAACTGTCCCAGCTCACGGGGCTTGTAGCGGCGGCGGCCCACCAGGGCGTCGCGGGTGGAGCGCAGCTCCGGCGGGACGGCGTCCTCCACGACAGGGACCTGTCCCGACCGCACGGCCTGCTGCAGGGCAACGACGTCCACCCCGCATCCGTTGAGGTAGCTCACCGCCCCGCAGGACGGGTCGTCCAGGACGGCCACCAGCAGATCGGCCGGCGAGCGCTCGACGCCCCGACCGGTCACGGACGGTTGCTCCCGGCACCGGGCGAGCGCCGCCGCCCCGGCAGTGCTGAGCGTGAGCGAGCGGTGCTCCTGCCCGGCGAGCGGAACCTCGACCTTTCCGGGTTCCTCGTCCATCCCCCCGGCGCCGTGGCGGATCACGTGCGTGGTGAGGTGGTACGCGGCGAGGAACTCCCGGACCCGTTCGTCCTTGCTGATGCAGGACAGCAGGAGGTGTGTGCTGACGTGGCGCCTTGCGTAGACCGGGCCGAGCGCTGTGAGCAGGGCCTGGTCGGCACGGAAGTCTGAGGTCATGCGGACGATCTTGGCCGGGGCGCAGGGATGTTGCATCAGCCCACAGTCGGAAACCGGTGCGACGAAAGGAGGAATCACGCTCCGGCGTTGGTGTCGTCACGGGTGGCAACTGAGCTGGAAATCCCCCTTCGTTCAGGATCTGGCCGCCACCGGGAGTCCGGCCGCGTGTCCGCCGGCACCTACAGGGGGCCGCAGCCCTCAGGGGCGCCGCACACGGGGCCGGGCGATGCCGGTTCTTCGCGGTGCGTTGCCGGTGGGCGGCGTAGGGCCGAACCTCTGCTGCTCCTCAAGTCCCTTGCTGTGCACGGAACACGACCCCCACGATGATTCGCATGACCGGATTCCTGGGAATGAACACCGAGCGCAACTTCGTACTGCTCATCCGTGACACGGACGCGATTGCGCCATCCCTGCGCCAGGCGCTGGACGAGGCCTCGCCGGAAGAACGCCCGGGCCTGGAACGCGCAATCGCACTGGTCGAAGCCGCCGCCGGCGCCGGCGAGACCCAGCTACGCGCACGCTGGGTCCGCTCCCGGCTGACCGCCGCCGGATTCACGGGGGACATCGGCTCGGTCGCCGCGGTGAAGGCACTGCGCCAGGCGGAGCCGAAGCTGAGCCTGCTGGCGGCGGTGCAGCTCCAGAAGGACGCGGTGGCGCATCCCGAGTAACCGCGGAGGCGACGCTTCCCCGCACGGAAACCGGTTCGCCCGCGCCCGGCTGTCCGCTCCGGTCGGCCTCCTGTCCGTCGGGCAGCAGCGGCGGCCGGCCCTGGCCCCCTCGCCGGCGGGTCAGCGAGGGCAGGCGTGGCGTTCCGCCCGGTGCCCCATCCACACCACCACATCGCACACCCGCAGCGCACTCACCGTCTCCGCCACCGCCGCGGCCTCGCGCAGCGCGAGCAACTGGCGGTGCAGGGCGCGGTTGTCCGCACGCAGCGCGGCATGCAGCGTGAGCCAGAACGAGGGGCGCGGGCGCCCCAGGGCGCAGCGCACCACCGTGTCGTAGACCGGCAGCAGCTGCGGACGCTTCCGGGCGAGAAGTTTGCCCGCGATCACCCAGCCGACATCGGGCTGGTCACGAAGGAGTTTCCAGGCCTGGTCCGCCGGCGAGCCGTCGGACAGGACGGTGGCTGCGGCATCGGCCATGTCGGTGCCGCGCGGAATGGCCTGCAGCAGATCGGACAGCCGCGCTCCGAGACGGCCCTCCAGCATGTCCAGTGCGACACGCGCCGGAACGGTCACCGACAGGGTCTGCACCGCGACGAGGTCCTCCGCAGTGATCCGGTCGGCGATGTCCGGGCGGTCTCCCCCGCCCGCCAGGTGCTCGAACCGTCCGCCGGTGTACGCAGGTGTGCCGGAGGGCCGGCTGATCCCGAAGTAGCGCTGGAGATCCGCGAGGGCCCGGGGGCGGGTGACAAAGGTGTGCAGCCGTTCGGTGAAGGGCTGCACGGGGACGGCCGTAGAAGGCATCCGTGCTCCGTCCTGACGGGGGGCTGGTCCAGCGGCGAAGGGCGGGCCGCAGCAGTGGGACGACTGCTCGTACAGATGGTGCAGGAGGCGGCGGCACGGCGGACTCGAAGAGGGCCGGTTGCGCGGGGCGGTTCCGGGCCGACTCCGTTCGCGTCCTCGTGGGTCAGCCGTTCGCCATCGCCGTGGGCCCGGAACCGCCGGATGCCGATAAGTGCTCGCCCGCCGGGTCGGGGTGCGGGCGGAGCCAGCCGCGGATGGCGGCCTGGACGCCGGCCTGGAAGCGGGTGTCGGCGTCGAGTTCCTCCAGCATGCGGGTGATCCGCCGGCGGACGGTGTGCACGTGCACACCGAGCCGGCGTGCGATGGTTTCGTCCTTCAGGCCGGAGGCGAGCAGCCCGAGCAGTTCCCGTTGGTCCGCGGTGAGGGGGCCGCCGGGGCTGCCGAGGGGGGTGGCGCGCGCCCACAGGGACTCGAACAGCGGCAGGGCGGCCCGGTGCAGCAGGCGGTCGCCGAACACCAGGGCCGCTGCGTCGTCTCCTTCGTCGTTGCCGGTCGGCGGGGGCAGCAGGCAGGTACGCCGGTCCACGAGGACCAGGGCGGTGGGCAGGCTCTGTCCGATGCGGGCCTGGAGGCCGAGTCCGGTGAGGGCGATCAGCTCCTGCGCCCGGTCGGGGAAGTCGGTGCCACGCCGGTCGGTGACGGTCCGTACGGCGACGCCGCGCGCCAGCAGGCGGCGGATGCGGTCCGCGCCGGCCTCCCCG
This sequence comes from Streptomyces sp. NPDC001549, assembly GCF_042894025.1. Lineage (NCBI taxonomy): Bacteria > Bacillati > Actinomycetota > Actinomycetes > Kitasatosporales > Streptomycetaceae > Streptomyces > Streptomyces sp. NPDC001549. The sequence goes on along the minus strand of NZ_JBIAVJ010000004.1, from coordinate 374,734 downwards.
GTGCCGGCGGCCTCCCCGGTGCTGCCGGGCGCGCCTGTGCCGTCGGGCGCCCCGGTGGTCCGCGTCGCGCGGTCGAGGATCAGGACCTCCGTCTCAGCGGCTTCGAGCATCGTGTCGAGGCGGGCGCCGACCGCTTCGGTGCCGGTGAGTATCTCGATGCCGGCCGCGGGCCCTGGGGTTCTCGCGGGCTTCGGGGGAAGCCGGTGGGCCAGCCGGTCGGCGTAGGAGCGCAGGGACTTCAGGTCGGCCGACTCCTGGTGCAGGAGGGCCTGGCGGCGCTGGATGAGTACGTGCAGTACGGCGGCCGGGTCGGCGGCCGTGTGGATCACCGCCCTGCTGTCGTCCTGCGTGCGGGCCGGAGTCCGGTCGTGCGGGTCGGTTTCGATCATGCGGGGGATTTTGACCGCCTTCACAGGGCCCCCACAAGTGTGCATGGCCACTTCTGAGGGGGGCTCGGCTCTGGTCCGGAGCCGCCCGCGACGCTTGCATGGCGACGACTCACAGCAACGCATCAGGCACTCATGGTTGAGGAGATCCCTTGCCCAAGTTCAGCGCAGGTTCGTCGGCGCCCACCCCCGCCGCACGACGGATATGGCGGAAAGAGCTCCGCTCCGCCGGAGGAATAGCGGTTCTGCTCGCCGCCGCAATGACCTTGCAGGTGTCTCCGGCGTGGGCCGCGGACCCCGGCCCCTCGAACGCCCTTCCCGGCCAGGACACCGCGACCCCGGTGCTCGTCGAGGGCATACGGGAGCCCGTGGACGCCAAGGCCGCCCCGGCCGACGCGGCACGGCAGCACCTCGCCGCGAACAAGAGCCGCTACAAGATCCCGCGGGCGGGCAGCGACCTCGTCCCCCTGGCGGCGACGGCCACGGGGTCCAAGGACGAGACGGTCCGGCTGCAGCAGAAGCACCGCGGTGTCGACGTCTTGGGCGGCCAGTACGTCGTGCGCATGCAGAAGCAGGACGGCAAGCGCGTGGTCACCGGCACCTCGGGGCACTACTTCACCGCCCTGAGCACCGATGTCACCCCCCAGGTCAGCGAGGACGTCGCGGTCCGCCGTGCGGTGGCCGCCACGGCCCGCCGGCTGGGAGCCGCTCTCGACAAGAGCCGTGCACCGCGGTCCGAGTCCGGTGATCCGGCGGCCACCGGCATGACCGGTGACGTCAAGGGGCTCGTCGTCCTGCCCAAGGGGGGCGGCGTCCTCGCCTACCGCGTCACCGTGCGGGGTACCGCGCCCGGCACCGGGGCGCCGGTCGTGGACGAGGTGTACGTGGACGCCCGCTCGGGCTATCCGGCGCTCCAGTACAGCGCGTTGAAGACGATGGCGGCCCCCGCGGCCCGGACGTCCGCCGAGGCCGCCGAGGGCCCGACGGCGGGCGGCCCGCCGGCCACTCCGCCGAACCTGGTCCCCGAGACCGGGTCCGGAGCCCGGCTGGGCGGCGCCGCGACCTCGCTGGACATCGCCTACGACCCGGCGGCCGGCAGCTACCTCCTTGCGGACGCGGGCCGCATGCGCGCCACCAGCAAGAGCCTGCTGGCCACGTGGGACGCGCGTGGCAAGTCGGTGTCGGAGACCTCGGGCACGTGGCCCTCCGGCATCACCGTGTTCTCCTCCCCCAGCACCGCTTTCGGCGCTGAGGCGACGGATTCGGGGGCCGTGGACGCCCACTGGAACGCGGGCCAGGTCTACGACTTCTACAAGAAGAACTTCGGGCGCGACAGCCTCGACGGGAACGGCGGGGCCGTCAACTCCCTGGTCGGCGTGACGTACTACGGCCTGCCCTACGCCAACGCGTTCTGGGACGGCACCAAGATGGTCTACGGCAACGGGGACACGGAGTTCAAGCCCATGTCCGCCGACACGGACGTCGTCGGCCACGAGATGACCCACGGGGTCATCGAGCACACGGCGAACCTGGTCTACGCGGGCCAGTCGGGCGCCCTGAACGAGGCCCTGGCGGACTACTTCGGCAACGCGATCGACGTCACCGCGAGCGGGACGCCGATGAGCGATCCGGCCGCCGGCCTGATCGGCGAGAACCTGTGCCGTACGAAGGCGGCCGCCGACTGCGCCCTGCGCGACCTCAACGACGGGGCCACCACCTCGAAGAGCTTCCTGGGCGTGTCGTTCGCCACCGACAACGGCGGCGTGCACCTGAACTCGACGATCTTCTCCGGCGCGCTGTGGGACATGCGCGAGGACCTGGGCGGCGCCCTGGCCGACAAGATCGTGTACAAGGCCGTCACCGAGTACATGACGCCCATCGACGGGTTCACCGAGGCCCGGGGCGCGGTGATCGCGGCGGCCAAGGCGCTGGGCGCGACCTCCGCCCAGCAGAACACGGTCAAGCGGTCGTTCAACGCCCACGGCATCATCCCTGACTGGGAGCAGGCCCTCGGCATCGACACCGACACCCTCTTCGGCAAGCTGAACACCACCGACTCCGGAGTGGGTGCGGGCGGCGGCTGGTGGACGGCCTCCAAGTCCAACGACGACGGCTCCGAGCCCTACTCGGTCTACGCCGGCCGCCTGGACGGCAAGGGTGCCCCGAAGGTGATCAGCCCCAACGACGGCCGCTACCACACGGCCCCGGCGACGGACGGCAAGACCGTGGTGTGGACGGCGTACGGCCCGACCTCGGTCGACGTCCTCACCCGTCCCGTGGCGGGCGGCCCGATCAAGACCCTCCACAGCTCGGCGACCGGTGTCGCGGGCCTGCGGGTGGAGAAGAACACCGTCGTGTTCGAGGAGTACGACATCCTCGGCGGCCGGCACGTCGGCTACATGCGGCCCACCGACAAGGCCCCGGTCTTCACCGACGGGCGGAAGTGGAACACCCTGACCGCCCTCCCCTCCATCAGCGACAACAAGATCGCCTACGCGAAGCTGTACCCGCAGAACGGTTCCTACCGGCTGGGCGTGGAGGTCGTCGACCTCGCCACCGGCAAGGCGGTCATGACCGAACAGCTCGACGAGCCGGTGAGCCTCGGCCAGACCGGCATCAACGGCAAGAACGTGTTCTGGCTGGCCGACACCGATGAGAGCGACGGCGGTCTGACGTCGGTGATCAGCTCCGGCCTGGACGGCCGCGGCTCCTTCATCGTCAGCAGCGAGCACAAGCCGGGCGCCTTCATCGCCTCCGACCTGACGGTCTCGCAGGACGCGCTGACGCTGGTCGCCCAGACGCCCGACACGCGGTACCGCAACGAGTCGCTGCCCAAGCTGTGGCAGCTGACCACCGACGGCTCCCGTCGCGAGCGGGTCTCCTGCAACCGCGGTGAGCAGAGCCACCCGGCGGCCGGCGCGGGCCGTCAGGTCGCCTGGCTGGACGCGACCACCGGCTCCACCGATCTGGTGGTCCGGGAGCGGCCGGCCGGGACCTGCTGATCCCTGCTGACCCTGCTGATGAGTGAGGCGGGGCCGACGGCTGTGCCGTCGGCCCCGTTCGCGTGCCGCCCCTCCTGGCGGGGAGGGGCGGCACGGCCCTCAGGGTGTCAGCACTCGCGCAGGCCCGGGGCGGGGTCGACCGAGGTGTGGACGTCCACGGCCGCGACGTTGCCCCACTGGCCGTTGTCGAGCTGGGTCCAGTACCAGACGTTGTTGCCGCCGGCGTGCTGGTCACCGCGGCCCCAGCACTGGAACCAGCTGGGGCTCGTGTTCAGCGGCCCCCGCACCGCGGAGTTGTAGCGGCGGTGCTCGTAGCCCTTGGCGCCGACGCGGTTGCCGCACCACAGCTTGCCGTCGGCGCGCACGCCGCATTCGGCGGCTGTGCTCTTCCCGGTGGCGGCCGTCGCCTGGGCGGGGCCGGTCACGGTGGCCATGGCGCCCGCCAGTGCGACGGTGGCGAAGCCCAGGGCGATCTTCCTGCCTGCGTACATGCTTCCTCCTCGGAAGGGCTCCCTCGGGAGCCGGGTGACGGTGGTGAGTAGTCAGTGGTGCGTGATCGGTGGTGCGTGATCGGTGGTGCGGGCGGTACTCAGGGGCAGGTGGGTACGCCGTCCAGCCAGGCGGCGCCCTTGATGTAGATGTTGGTGATCCACGCCCCGTACTCGGGCAGGTAGGACCAGGCGTCGTTGGTGTAGCCCTCCGCCGTCACCGGTTGGGCGTGCTTCTGGCACTCGATGCGCACGGTGGTCGGGCCGGGGAACCGGTGTACCCGCGGGCTGCCGGTGGACGGTTCCTTGTGGGTCCACACGTCCGTGCCCCAGGTGCTGAACGTGCCGGGTGCCGTGGCCGGCGCGATGCGGACCGCTCCCGCGTAGTCCCCGCCCAGCCGTACGTCGCTGACGGTGATCCGGGTGCCCGATTCCCGGGCCTCGACCATCTTCCCCGCGCCCAGGTAGATCGCGATGTGGTGGATGAAGCCCCCTGAACCCCAGGCCAGGAGGTCCCCCGGGAGCAGCGGCGCGGTTCCCGCGGCGGCTGTGAATCGCTGTTGCACCTGCGGTGAGTGGAACTGGTGGTAGGCGTTGCCGGGGAGCGGGTCGCCGCCGGCCGCACGGTGGTAGGCGTACCGGACCAGTCCCGAGCAGTCGAAGCCCAGCCGCTCCGGGTCGTGTGCGCTGTCCGGGTCGCTCGGGTCGACCTGACCGTACGTCGGCCCCGGCTGTTGCCCGTGGCCGCCGCCCCAGGTGTACCAGACGCCGATCTGTTCGCACGCCGCTCCTACGGCCTTCTCGGCCGCCGTGGAGGCCCCCGGGGCGAGCACGCCGCACGCCTCCGCCGCCTCCGCCGCCTTCGGTGCCGCGGCCACCGTGGCGTCGTGGGCTCCTCCCCATGTGGCCAGGAGCGTGAGCACCGCCACCGCCGCCACCGCAGTTCTCCGCATCGCCATGTCCGGTCCCCCTGTCCCCGCCACGTGGTGTCCTGCGGGTCGTCGTTTTCGTCGCGGTGTTCGCGGCGTGCTCGTCATAGGGAGCACGGACCGGCCGTCCGTCCGTCCGTCCGTCCGCCGGGCACTCCGAGACTGTGCCCCGCCACCCCACCCTGTCGAGGAGGCGCGGGTCGCCCACCTCAACGGGAAACGGGAAACTCCCGGGAAACCCCCTCCCACCAGGCTCTTTGAGCATCCGTCAATGCGCCCCGGCGAGCGAGCCGAGTACGGCGTCGAGCCTGCGGCACAGCCTCTCGGGCAGCACACGCCGGATCTTGGCCGCCGCCGTCTCGCTCGCCGTGTCCGTGGACGTCGTCAGGTCCGATCGCCGGCCGGCGACCAGGCCGAGCAGCACGGCGAGCGCTTCGTCGTCGCTCAGCATGAGGGAAATTCGCTCGCTGAAAACGGGCCTCGGCGCCGAGCTCCGGGGGGAGAGAGAGTCCCCGCCCGGCGCCCCCGCAGGGCGGCGGCACCGGGCGGTCGGGGCAGTGCGTCAGGTGGCGAGGGTGGCCACCGGCTCCAGGCCGTAGGTGCGGGCGTAGCCGTTCTCGGTACCCACGAGCAGGTCCACGACGTCGAAGTAGCGGTCCCAGAAGGGGGTTTCGCGCAGCGCGTCGATCAGCAGCCGATAGGCGTCATGGTCGTCCGCCTCCCAGACCCAGATGTCGGTCACCCGCGCCGAGTAGAACTCCGTGTCGTAGAAGCGGGAGCGGACGCCGTGGGTACGGGCCTCGATCACCGGAACGACGTGGGTGGTGAAGGCGTGGACTCGTTCGGCCACGGTCATCGCCAGCCACTCGGGCGTGGTCTTGACCAGGATGAACGCGGTGACCGGCGGCTCGGTTCGGTCAGTGGGCATCGGCTGCCTCCGATGTGGCGAGGACGGCGGGCTTGAGGGTCTGCGCGCACCACTGGGCGAAGCCGGTGGCCGGGCCCGCCTGTGGCGAGCGGGCGAAACCCGAGTCCAGGCCCCGGTCCTTGGCCCGCTTCATGTCGACCATGCCCTCGACGAACGCCGCATTGAGGCCGTAGGCGAGCAGGGTGGACCGCATTTCGTCGAGCGACTCACGCGCGTAGCGGACCGGACGGCCCAGTTCCTCACTCATGATGCGGGCCATGTCGTTGGGCGACAGGTCCTGAGGGCCGAGCACCGGCACACTGCCGACGCCGGTCCAGGAACGGTCCAGCAGCAGCCCGGCCGCCGTCGCCGCGATGTCGGCGACGGCCACCAGCGGGGCCGGACGGTCCGCGGCGACGGTGTCGGTGAAGACGCCCTTCTCGCGGATCGAGTCGGCCTCCTCCAGCAGGTTCTCGAAGAAGGACGGATTGGCCAGGGCTCGGTAGGCGACCCCGGAATCGGCGATCAGGTCGTCCATGGCGAGGGAGGCGGTGACCAGCCCGGCCCGGCCGGCCTGAGGGGTGCCGCGGCCGAGCGCCGAGACGCCGACGACACGGCCGACGCCGTGGGCGGCGAACGCCCGCGCGGCCGGGCGGGTGAAGCCGCTGTACGCCTCCTCGGGCGTGAGCGAGGCGTCCGGCGGAACGAGCCAGAAGACGGCGTCGGCCCCGGTGAAGGCGCGCTCGACGGTCGCCGCATCACCGTGCGAGCCGGTGACCACCTCGACCGCTCCGCGCACGGCGTCAGGGATCCGGGCCGGATCGCGGACCACGACGCGCAACTCCTCTCCGTGTGCGGGCGCGGCCTCGACCAGCAGGGACAGCAGCCGACGGCCGATGTTCCCGGTGGGGGCGGTAATGACGATCATGAAAACCTCGTGGTCTGTGTCGGATCGATAAGGCCCCCTCATCGTGCGAGAGCCCGCCGCATTGCCACAATGGGAACTTCAGCATCCAATCATTGCCCGAAACGGAATAATGCCGGTGAGCAGCAGCCCAGTTCCGAACCTCGACGCCAATCTCGCCGTCGCCCTCGACGCCTTGCTGACCGAGCAGAGCGTCACCCGCGCCGCCGCGCGGCTGCGCACCTCCCCCGCGGCGATGAGCCGCACCCTGGCCCGGCTGCGCCGGGTGCTCCAGGATCCGCTGCTGGTACGGGCAGGGCAGGCGATGGTGCCCACGCCCCGTGCCGAGGCGCTGCGGGACGAGGCCGCCGCGGTGGTGCGGCAGTTGGAGGCACTGCTCACCCCGAGCGGCGGGATCGACCCTGCCGGCCTGCGGCGCACCTTCACCGTCCAGGCCTCGGACCTGGTCGGCGCGGCACTGGCGCCGGGTCTGCTCGGGCTGGCCCGGCGCCGGGCGCCGGGCGTATCGCTGCGGGTGCTGGCCGAGGAGTGGGAGGCGGGCCCTGCGCTGCGCGAGGGCCGGGTCGACCTGGAGATCGGGGCCATCGACCACGTCGACCCGGAGACCCGCGTCGAAGAGCTGGTCACGCTGCGGTTGTCGGCCGGCGTCAGGGCCGGGCACCCGCTCACCGAGGGAACCCTGACCCCCGCGAGGCTGGCCGCGGCCGAGCACGTGGCGGTCAGCCGCCGGGGCCGCTTCACCGGCCCGCTGGACTCGGCCCTCGCCGAGCAGGGACTCGGCCGGCAGGTCAGCGCCGTTCTGCCCGGACATCTGGCGGCGATGGCGCTGGCCGCGGTGGGCAACGCGGTCTGCCTGGTACCGACCGCGCTGCCGGGCGAGCCCCGTTCCCCGCTCAGCGACGCGGCACACGCGATGGGACTGCGCCTGCTGGACATCCCACTGCCGCTGCCACCCCTGACGATCGGCATGGCCTGGCACCCGCGTCACAGCGCCGACGGAGCCCACCAGTGGTTGCGCGACGCCGTACGCCGAGTCCTCCGCCCGCCCCGGGAGCGCTAAGGAGCTGTCCGGCCGATCATGTGACTCTCTAGGCTGGTCCTCTGCTGGACGGGGTGGCTGTGACGGAAGGGGCTCGTGAAGCGGCCATTGCGTGGGTGCAGTTCCAGCGTCTCGTCCCCCTTTGAGCCGGCGAGGGCCGACGGCGGGTCGGTGCGGGCGCCGGCCGCGTGCGGGTGGACGCGCACGATGGTGGAGTCCACCGGAATGTCCCAGTCGATGTCGCCGGCCGCGTCGGCCGCGGCCTGGACCTGCTGCAGCAGACGTTCCCAGGTGCGGTCGGCCGACCACGACCGATGGCGCTCATAGACCGTCTTCCATGGTCCGAACCGCTCAGGCAGATCGCGCCAGTGCACCCCGGTCCGGACCCGGTGCAGAGTCCCGTCGATCGCCCTCCGGTGATCACGCCACCGCCCGCACCGACCGTTACTCACCGGCAGGAACGGCCGCAACCGTTCCCACTCCGCGTCCGACAGATCACCGCGTTCTCCCCGCCCCATACCGGGAAGAACGAGCAGATCAAACGACGGTTTCATGATCGGCCCGACAGCTCCGGGGCCCGGGGAACTGCGAGGCCGACCCTGTGGATGGCCGAACACGCGCGTAAGGCCGATCACGGGGTTGGCGTCGCAGTTCTCCGAGCCCCTGATGATGAGACCGTGCCGTAGGCCCGGAGGGTGTCGGCCGGGTCGCCGGGGCGGCCTCGCAGAGTGGCGTCCAGAAAGGCGAGGGTGGCCGCGGCGACGACGCGCGGGCTCTCGGTGCGGCCCAGGGTGCCGACGATCGAGGGCACCGGCGGCAGGTAGAGCGGGCCGTCCGTGAAGGTGAGGTGCCCGGCGCCGGGGACGGTGAGCCGGTAGCTCGTCGCGGTGCTGTGCTCAAGGGCCTCGGTGAGGCGGGGCAGGTAGCGCGGGTCGGTGCCGGCGGTGATCTCCTGGGTGAGCGCGAGCGCCGGCTGCTCGAGGGCGGGCGCGGTGGGGCCGTGGGGGTAGCCGTCCAGGTCGACGACGGCGTCGAACCGGCGGTCCTGCCGGGCCGCCTGCAGGGCGGCGGCTCCGCCCAGGGAGTGGCCGGCCACCGCGGCGCGGCCGGTGTCCAGGCGTCCGGTCAGCGGGTCGGCGGTCTCACCTCTGTCCAGTCGCTCCAGCCGGGTGAGGACGAAGCCGAGGTCGGCGGCCCTGACGGCGGTCCAGCCGGCGGCCAGCTCCTCGTCCCTGTCGCGGTCCCCGGAGGAGGCGGTGGTGGCGCGGATCGTGCGGCCGTCTGCGAGGACGACGACGGTGGAGTCGTACGGGTGGTCGAGGGCGGCCACCAGGTAGCCGTGGCTGGCCAGCTCCTCCGCCCAGGCGGTGTTCTGGGTCCGCACCCCGCCCGACCCCGGGGAGAAGAGGACGACCGGGAACCGCTCTCCCCCGCCGGCCACCGGGGCGTCGACGACGGCGCGGCTGCGGGCCCTCGGGACGCCGTCGACCAGGAAACCGGGCAGGCCGACCCCGCCGGCGAGGGCCTCGGAGACGGTCCGCGCCTCGCCCTCCGTGCGTCCCAGGTACTGGGCCCGCTGGGTGCCGGCGGGGCTCTTCTGCCCGGGGTACCAGAGCTGGGCCACGACCGTGCGCCGGTCGTCCGGATCGGCGGTGAAGCTCTCGGGGCGGAGCGGGTCGGTCCACTGCACCACCCGGGTGCCGACCGCGAAGGCGCCCGTCGGCTCGGGGAAGACGGGCACGGGGAAGGCCCAGGCGGCCACCGGGCCGGTGGCGATCAGGCCGGCGCAGGCCAGCGATCCCGGCAGGGCCAGCCACCAGCGGGCCCGCCACGCCGGTCGGCCGGCACCGCGCCGCAGCAGGGGCGGGAGGGCGAACGCCGAGGCGACGGCGGCGCCGGCCAGGACCGGCAGCAGTTGCCAGCGGATCCCCACGATGCCCAGCACGATCGCCGACGGTACGAGGACCGCCCCCGCCACGACGGTGACGGGCCGGCGGGCGGCCGGGGGGAGCCAGCGCGCCACCAGCAGCGCGACGGCGCCCAGCAGGACGAGGACTTCCGGAAGGGACAGGAACAGCCCCGGGATGGTTTCGGTCACCCGGCCATGCTCGGCGCCGGGCCCGCGCCGCCGCATCGGCCCCGGGTCGCCGCCGACTGCGACCGGAGTGGCAACCGGGCACCCCGGACCGGCGGTGGGCCTACGACCGCGGGAGGTGGCGGGTCTCCTCCTGTGGTCGTACCCCGGCACATTGCGCTCCGACGCCGGGCTCATGTGCGGCGCGGACCCGCGGCCTAGGCTTCGGCTGTACGCGGTGGCGGCCCCGGCCGGGCCGGCACGACGACCGATCGGCGGAGAGGTGTGACGGTGCGCGACCGGGACCGGGTACCGCCCCTGGTGTGGGACTCGGTACTGCCGGCGCTGCTCCTGCTCAACGTCGTGACCACGTACCCGGCCCGGGAGCTGCCGGTGGCGGCGGCGCTCACCGCCGCCCTGGCGCTGCCCCTGGTGTGGCGGCGCCGGGCCCCGCTCGCGGTGTTCGCCGCCGTGGTGGCCGCGGCCTTCGTCCAGTGGCTGGCGGACGTCCAACTGCCCGGGGACATCGCCCTGCTGGTGGCCCTGTACACGGCGGCCGCGCACACGGGCCGGCGGGGCACGCTGCTCGCCGCCGCCGTCGTGGAGGGCGGGGCCGTGCTGGCCTGCCTGCGCTGGGCAACGAACGGCGCGTTCCTGACCCCGTTCGTCGCGCTCTCCGCGACGGTCGTCGCCGCCGCCGTCCTCGGGGTGAACGTGCGGACCGGCCGGGCCTACCTCGCCGCCGTGCAGGAGCGGGCCGAACGGCTGGCGCTGCACCAGGAGCAGCAGGCGCTGCTGGCCGTCGCCGAGGAGCGGGCCCGGATCACCCGCGAGATGCACGACATCGTCACCCACAACCTGTCCGTCATGGTCGCGCTCACCGACGCCGCCGTCTACGCGCAGCACAGGTCCCCGGACCGGGCCACCGCCGCGATGCTGCAGATCTCCGAGACGGGCCGACAGGCCCTCACCGACATGCGGCGCTCGTTGGGCGTCCTGCGGGCCGACGAGCCGGACGCCGAGCGCCACCCGCTGCCCGGCATCGCCCAGCTGGAGGCGCTCGCCGACCAGATGGCCGCCGCCGGGCTGCCGACCGGCCTGGAGGTCCGCGGCGGCCACGCCCATGTGCCGGCCACCGCACAACTCACCGTCTACCGCCTGGTGCAGGAAGCGTTGACCAACACCCTCAAGCACACCCCCGCCGGCACCCGCGCGACGGTCCTGGTCGAGTGCTCGGCCGGGAGCGTCGGCGTGGAGGTCACCGACAGCGGCCCCCGGCCCGCGCTTCCCGCCGCCGGACCGTCCGGCCACGGCATCCCCGGCATGCGCGAGCGCGCGGCCGCCTACGGGGGGACGCTGCGGGCCGGACCGCTTCCGAGCGGCGGCTGGGGTGTGCGGACCCGGCTCCTGCTCAACAGCGGCGGGACGGGCGCCGTATGACGATCCGCATTGTGATCGCCGACGACGAGGCGCTGCTCCGGATGGCGTTCGGCACGGTCCTGGAGGCCCAGCCCGATATGGCGCCGGTCGGCGAGGCCGCGGACGGCGCCCAGGCCGTCCGCCTCTCCCGGGAGCTGCGGCCCGACGTCGTACTGATGGACGTCCGGATGCCCGGGACGGACGGGATCGAGGCGACCCGGCAGGTCGTCGAGGTCTCCCCGGGGAGCAGGGTGCTGATCCTGACCACCTTCGACCTGGACGCGTACGCCTTCGCCGCGCTCGGCGCCGGGGCCTCGGGCTTCCTGCTGAAGAACACCCGGCCCGAGGAGCTTCTCACCGCGATCCGCAACGTCGCGGCGGGCGACGCGGTGCTCTCCCCGCGGATCACCCGGCGCCTGCTGGAGGACTTCCGTCCGCACCTGGCCGACGGGGGCACCGCCGTCCGCGACGAGCGGCTGGACCGGCTCAGCGCCCGGGAGCGCGAGGTGCTCGTCGAGGTCGGTCGCGGCCTGTCCAACGCCGAGATCGCGGCCGCCCTGTACCTCGCGGAGGCGACCGTGAAGTCCCATCTGGGGCGGATCCTGCCCAAGCTGGAACTCCGCGACCGGATCCAGGCCGTGGTCTTCGCCCACGAGAACCGCCTGGTCCCCCCGGCCTGACGCCGGCCGAGGGCTCAGAACAGCGGCCAGACCACGGCCCGGACCGGGCCGACCACGTCGCCGACGGGGACGGCGCCGCCGGTGGGGCTGTTGCGGTGGTAGCGGAAGTCCGCGGAGTCGCTGCGGTGGTCGCCCTCGACCGGGAAGAACGAACAGATCAAACGACGGTTACATGATCGGCCGGACAGCTCCTAGTAGTGCTTTGTTAGCTGGTGTCGTGGGGCTGCCATGGGGTGGGTTGTCGGCAGGTGGGGCAGGTGCCGGTCCGGGTGGCGAGTAGGTGTTGGAGGAGGTCCAGGGCCTGGTAGAGGGTCAGGCCCTGGCAGGGGCTTTTGGGCAGGTCCGCTGCTCGGTCAGGAACAGGTGGGCGGCGGTGACGAGGGTGACGTGGCGGTGCCAGCCGGTGAGCGAACGTCCCTCGAAGTGGTCCAGGCCTAGAGCGGTCTTCAGTTCGCGGTAGTCGTGCTCGATCCGCCAGCGTGACTTCGCCAGGCGGACGAGGTCCTTGGCGGGGATGGTGGCGGGCAGGTTGGAGATCCAGTACTTCACCGGCTCGTCCTGGCCCTCGGGCCACTGCGCGATCAGCCAGCTGAGTGGGATCGTTCCGTCCTCGCCCGGTTTGGGGCGCCGGCCCGCGAGCCGGACCCGCAGAAACATGAAACGTGAGCTCATCGCGGCCTTGGAGCCTTTGCGCCAGGTCACTGGCACCGCCTTGTCCCGTCCGGCGGCCAGCACGTGTTCGAGTAAGGAAACCGGCCGGGTGCGGTAGCGGGGCTTGGGGCGCGGGCCGAGTCCGCCATAAGCCGGGGTAATCGGTTCGGTGTCCTCGGCATGCGCGGTCATCTCGGCTTTCACCTGCAACACGTAAGCCAGGCCGCGGTCTTCCAGGCCGTGGCGGAAGTCGGCGTTCGCGCCGTAGCCGGTGTCCGCGACCAGGGCCGCAGGCCGGAGGCAGGTCCCCGCGAGTTCGTCGAGCATGTCCAGCGCGAGCTGCCACTTGGGTTGGTGGTGTTCGGTGGCAGGGATGCGGCATGCCTTGCGCCGCTCGGCCGCCTCGGTCCCGTCCCAGCTCTCGGGCAGGAACAGCCGCCACGAAAGCGGGCATGAGGCGGTGTCCGAGGCGGCGTGGACGCTGACGCCGATCTGGCAGTTGCCGACCCTTGCCCAAGGTGCCCGAGTACTGGCGGGCCACTCCGGGTGAAGACGTTCCGTCTTTGGGGAAGCCGGTGTCGTCCACCACCCACACCTGCGGACGCACCGCTCGCACAGCCCGCCAGGCGAGACGGGCCCGCACCTGGTCGACCGGCCAGGTCGAGGAGGTCATGAACTGCTGCAACTGCTGATGATCCACGCCGAGCCGTTCGGCCATCGGCTGCATCGACTTCCGCCGACCGTCCAGCAGCAGGCCCCGCAGATACAACTGGCCCTTCGCCCGCTGGTCCCTCCGGACCAGCGGCGCGAACACCTGCCAGGCGAACTCCTCCAACCGGGCCCGACACTCAGCAAGCTCACCCGCCCTCATGCAAGCAGCGAACTACCGAACACCAACCGTGACAAGGCCAGCTAACAAAGCACTACTAGTGCTGCGACCGGTGGGTCTGTGACCGCTCACCGTCCAGGCTTGAATGCTGGCGATCTTCAACGCCTGCCGATAGGCTCCGTGTTGCTCATGCGAGAGCCACAAGCACTGGCGACGTGTCCGATGGGGGACAGTGCTTCAATCTCGACAGGCAATGAGCACGATGAGTCTCTAATCGTCGCAGAGCCTCAGCAGGCCATCCGCAAGCGGTGGTCGAGCTGAGGCTGCCCGCCGACTGGTCGATCACCTTGGTGAAGGGATCGACTGGTGAGGCTGACTTTTCCCGTTCAGGTACTGCTCGCACTGCTGTCCTTCGTATCGTCGCTGCTGGTAGCGGTGGTGGCGGAGGTACTTTCGCGTGAGACCGGGGCGCCGGTGGCCGGTGCGGTGCTGTACGGCGGTGGCGCGTTCATCGGCTGGATGACGCTCTGCATTGCTGTGCTGACGGCACTCGGCCTGCTCGGCCACCACAGCCATCCCGGCGAGTGAGGGGCCACCCGGCACCCAGGGGCGCAGCCGGAGTCGGATCGCAGCGGGGGTGACGGTGCCGCCGCCGGCATGACCAGGCCGGGTGCGCGGGTGACCGCCGCCCGGCCGGCCGTGGTACGCGAACGCGCTCCGGGACCGGAATCAGCTGAGGCGCATCGCCCCACTGCCCGGGCGCGATCAGCACGGCCAGAGGCCGGCAGCCGCCGCCTGCGGCCAGACGAATCCTCGTGGTCAGGCTGCCCCGGAACGGCCCGAGGCCCTCGCCCACTCACGGACGCCCGACGGAAGGGGAAGGCCCCGCACCCGCCGCAGGGCGAGCGCGGCAGGGCAGGTGTGCCCGGCGTCTTGAGGACAGCCCTCTACGGAAGTCTCCAAGGTCCAGGCGGACCTGGAGCCCTGCCGCATGACGATCACGCGACGTGAACGACGGTCCTGTCAGGAGACTGCCGGGCCCGCCGGCGCAGGAATGCGGCAGCACCGGTCAGGACGACGGCAAGGCTTGCCAGCACGCACACGAGCACGTTGATCGACATGGGGACGTACTCCACCGTTGTGCCGTCGGAGTACACGCAGGCACTACGCAGAGGCCAGTACTCCTGTTGCATGCCGGCCAGTTGGGCGCCCGCGGCGTTCGTGTCTTCGCACAACTCAGGGAACGGTCCCCCCATGGTGACGGAGAACCAGCCGTAGCAGTACACGGCTGCTGCCAAAGAAGAGAAGACCAGAACGAGAACCGCACAGAATGCGGACAGAGGCAGGGGCGGGTTCTTCAGCAGGAGAACGACGATCACGATGCCTGCTCCCGCCGTAGCCACACTGAGGAGCAGCAGCAGGCCCATCAACGGCACCAGCACTGTGCCACCTTTCTCTTCGTCCATCTCTGCGACTGCAAGGGACCGTCTGGCCCTTTGGCATTCAGCGGAATCGGTCGACCTGACGCCCTGACAGCAAGAAGATGCCGCTGACCTGCAAGGATGTGGCAATCAAGGCCTATCTGCGGCAGAAGTCAGGGCACCCTTCCGGTGGTTGAGCGTACAGGTCGGACCTTCGCCTGTCGGTGGTGGCTGACGGGCCGGGAAGCGGCCGCAGTCCGGACCGAACGGTGCATCGGTCTCCATGAACAGCACCACCCCCGTCCACGTCCGACCGCAGCCCTCACGATGGTCTGCCCCGCCGGGGTGAATCGAAGATCGTGCTGCTGGTCGGGGCCGTTTCGCTGCAGTCCTGCGGCCGACAACCCGGGCCCCGACAGGCCCTGTTGCGTCTTGCGTCCAGCCCTCCGGGCTTCCGGGATCACGCGCTGATTTCTTAGCATCAGGGGCCAATAATTCTCTTGTCCGCTGCCCGGACGACTAGAAAGGAGCGCATCGGACCGAACCCGGCACCGACGGGATGATGAACCCGTCGTCGGATTATGGCGAAGGTGGTGATGTGCATGCGTGAGTGCAGCAGAATCCAAGCGGTTGCGGTCAGATCGCTCACGGGAAGTCCGAGTTCCCGACCTCTCCCCCGATAGGCCGGCCATGCTGATACCGATGCTGTTTTCCCCGGCGCTCGCCTCTGCCGACGAGTATCGAACCCTGACGTCGACCATCCGGTCGAAGGCGCAAGATGCGCAGGGATTCTTCGGCGGAGCAGGGCGCAAGCAGGGCGAAATGCCCTACCTTCCTCTCCACGTCCAGTTGCGTGGTCTGTTCATCGAGCTCTACATCGAGCTCCGCCCACGCAATACGAGCCTCCGGATCGCCGGCTTCCGGAACATCTTCGAGAACGGCCAGGCCCCGCCGGAAGCGTACGTCCGCCACGTGCGGGACTCGGTCGCGCCGCCGGGCCTCCGCCGAACGGAAGCCCTGCCGTTCGGCGGAGGCCGGGCCGATCTGGAGCGGGCCGCCGCCGTCCGGCGTTCGGGGATCCTGCTCGGGCGCCGGCCCCTGAGCGACGCGGTCATCCGGCTGCACCAGAACCGCGATCCGCGGAGCACCGCTCACGGAATGCTCGTGCTCTCGGAAATGCTCTGCGAGGCCGCCCGATACCCCGCCCTGGCCGACGCGATGTCACGTATTTGGATGACCGGAGGGCGACTGTAGTCCACAGCAGTCGTCTGAAATTCCCACACTCCACCCATCCAAAGGCGTTGGGGCTCCGAATAGGGACGAGCACCTCTTTAAGGAACTCGCCAGAACCCTGACATCGGCGATTCCTGCTCGCGCGTGCAGAATCCCCATATGCCCCAGCACGTTCCGGCGTGCCGGGGCGGGGGCGGGCGCTGGATATCCGAGGGCGCCGTTGCCGCCTCAGAGGGCGCTGAATCCGGCGCGCCGCACACGGCCGCGTCCCCTGTGAGCCCGCCCCGTACCGCCGAGCGCTGCGGCCCGGCCGCGGACCTCACCCTGCGGCAGTGCCTGCCGACGTGGGCCGACCGCATCGACGCCGAGAAGTCCTCCGTACGGTCCGGGGACGGCCGCGGTCCTTCGCCGGACGTGAACGTCGCGATCGTCGACACCGGCATCACCGGGGACCACCCCGACCTCGACGTGCGCGGCGGGGCCGACTGCCTCAGCGGCACGCCGGAACTCCCGGGCACCAGCCTGGCCGACCCGCTGGCGGCGGGGACCGCCAAGGCCACGGTCATCGGTGCCAAGGACAACGACCGGGGGATCGCCGGAGTGGCGCCGGGCACTCCGACAAGCCCCTCCCCTGGATTCCGGCCGGCTGCGGATCAACTTACCTTCAGCGGACCGGCCGCAGTCGTCCGGCGGCTGGTTCCGGTTCCATGGCCTCCCCAGCCACAGCGGTGTGCTGGGCCTACCACGCGGCCCGCAAGGCCGACGCGATCTGGACGACATCCAGGTCGACGACGACCTCCTCGCCGTCCCACACACCGGACGAGGAGATCGCCAGGCCTATGAAAGCCAGCTCGGCAGCGTCATGACGCAGTTCGTACCCTCCACGGGTCTCCTCGCCGACCACACCCAGCTCCTCCCGATCCCAGGCAGCAACCGCTGACTCTGCCACGGACCGAGGCAACCGCACCGTGATCGGACCGATCTGGGGACCGAGGTGAGCCCCGACCGCCGCCAGCACGGTCCGGTCCTGCTGATACCTCACATACTCCGCGCGATCTTCCACGGGCCGAGGGTACTCATCACCGCCGAGGCGCCATTCGCCGACGGTGATGCCCGGTTGTGTGTGCGACCGGCGTACGCGCAACGCGGACGGGCCGGTGCCGCCCTGGCACAGCAGCACCCGGCCGCGTACGAGACACTGGGCCAACAGCCCGGATCCACCGCCTTCCAGCTCAGCCCGAGCCCCGCCCGGTCACTCGCCCGGCCAGGCAGGGCCGACCCACCCGCACACACCGTCGGGAGCTCAGCGAATGCCGGCACGGCCGACCCTCGCGGTGGTCAGCGGTCCGCCCGCCACTGGTAAGACCACCCTCGCGCACAGCCTCGCCCGTGAAATCGGCTGCCCCGCGATCATCCGTGACGAGATCAAACAGGGCATGGTCATGAACGCCGCGGCCCGCCGGGCCGACCGCGATGACCCCTTCGGCATCCCGGCCATGCACGCCTTCTTCGACACCCTCGGCGTGCTCCTCCAAGCCGGAGTCACCGTCGTCGCCGAGGCCGCCTACCAGGACCGGCTCTGGCGCCCCGGCCTCGAACCCCTCGTCGAGATCGCCGACCTCAGGATCATCCGCTGCACCGCCCCCACCCCGGCTGTCGTCGCACGCATCACCGAGCGTGCCGGGTCCGACAGGCACCGCGCGGCGCACGGCGACCGAGAGCTCCTCGCCGACATCGCCACCGGCGCCTACAGTCCCGAGGCATTCGTCGGCATCTCCCTCGACGCGCCTGCCCTGCTCGTGGACACGTCCGACGGCTGCCGTCCTGGGGTGGCCGAGATCGGAGCGTTCGTCCGAGCGCGCTGACCTCAGGAGCGTCAGGCAAGCCCGCGGCCGTGCCCACGGTTCAGCAGCGGACCGCCGTGACCGTGCTTCGGGAGGGTGAGGACGGACCGGCCGATCTCGGCGCGGTGGCGGTCGGCGAGAATCCGATCGACGGCAAGGGGGAAGATCACCGGTCCCGGCTTCGCCACTCCGGATCGAACAGGCAAGGCCTCAGGGTCCCGGCTACGTCCGGCCCCCACCAGCAGGGGTGGCGTGGGCGATCCGGCTCAGGTGTGGGTGCCGAGCCCGAACCCCAGTGTTCGCCGGGCCGTTGAGGGCTCCGCCTGGGGCGGGTCGGCCGGGGTCGGGTCCTCGATGGCCCGCTCGGCAGCCGTGCGGCCGCGTGCGACGCGCTGCTCCTGATCCTCGCGGAGGGGAACCGGTCCTTGCCCGAGAGGGCGGCGCCTTGTGCTCATCGCCCAAGTCTCGCAGCCTGCCTGACGGACCCTCCGGGGAGGGGGCCGTGCAGCGCCCCTGTCGGCTGTTCCGGGCGGTCGGCCGCTCCTCGTCGGCGACTTCGACACCGCGCAGGGCCGGGGCGGCCCCGAGGTGCCGCCCGTTGTTGCCGGTGACGGGGACGGGGCGGGAACGGTGACGGGACGGTGACGGGGACGACGTCTTCATTCGTGGTCGCGCAGGAAGGCCGGGATCTCGTCGCGGGTCGGGTGGTTCGGCAGGGGCGCCGGCTCGTCCTGGAGGAACGCGGTGATGACGGCGGCGGCTCGGTCGTTGTTGTCGTCCAGGCCGTTCCACATGCGGTGTCCGACTCCGGGCAGGTACTGCGTGCGCTGGATGGCGGGGTCATCGGCCAGGATGGCGGTCGCCCATTGGCGGACCTGGGAGGAGCACTCGGCGATCATCAGCATCGCGGGAGTCCGGGACTGCCTCAGCAACGGTGCGATGGAGGGCGCGTCCTTGACCGTCTGCTGGACGCGGAGGCTGGCAGCGGGGCTGAAGGAGAAGTTCTGTGCGGTGTCCTCGGCGGGGATGCGGTGCGCGTCGCGCGCGCAGTAGGCGGATGCGGTGTCGCTGCCGAGGTCGGCGGCCGTGAAGGCGTTGTCGCCCTCGGCCTGTCCGATCAGTCCGGTGTCGGGGGTGAGGAGTCCGAGTCGCATCAGGCCGAAGGCCACGCCGTACCGGGGAACGTGCGTGGATCGCGGTCCGGTCATGGCCGGCGCCAGGCCCCGTGCGGATTCCCTGCCCTTGTGCCCGGTGATGTGCGCGGTGGGGCCGTCCATGGGGCCCGGCTCGGCGATGACCGCCCGGTGCATGCGTGCGGCGACGCTCGGGTCGGCCAGGGCCCGGGTGAGTACGACGCCGCCTGAGGAGAATCCGAGGATGTCGACCTTGCCCTTGTCCAGGCGGTCGATGAAGGCCGCGAGGTCGCGGACCGACCGGGAGATCGTGTACTGGCCCATGGGGAGCAGGTCACTTCGTCCGCCACCGGCCTGCTCGTAGGCGTAGACGTCGTAACCCTGGCCTGCCAGGAGTTGCAGGAACCGGTGGTCGAGCACCGAGATGCCGCGGACCGGTCCGCCGTTGAGGTACACGAACGGGATGGGACGCCGGGTGCCGGAGTCGGCGGGCGGGTAGTGGTAGACGGCGACCCGGCTGCCCGTGGCCAGGCTCCAGTGCTGCGTGGCCACGAACGGCAGAGCGGGTGGGTGCCGCCGGGCCGTCGGAACGGTCGGGATGCAGACCGTCGCCGTCAGTGCGGCCGCGACCACCACCGGCAGGAACGGTACGAGCCGTGCCGGCCAAGTGCGGTGCCGGCCCCGCCACATCGCGAGGGCAGTCCCGGCTCCAAAGGTCGTCGACCATGCGGCGAGCCCCGAGCCCGCCCCGTCCGTGAGGGCGATCAGTGCGACGAAGACGACGACCAGCGTCGCGACGGCGGCCAGGGGCAGCAGTAAGCGTCCGGTGAAACGGACGAGACGTATGGCGGACGAGGGCACGGCGAACCTCCGACAGTTTCAGAACATCGTTTCAAAACGACGTTATCAGAGGCGGTAGGCTGCCGGGCGTGGGTAGGCCGAGAACGAACGACGACGCTGTCAAAGAGCGGCTTGTGGTGTGCGCGACCGAGATGCTCGCCACCCGCCCGCGGGAATCGGTGACGGTCCGCGCCGTGGCCGCCGCTGCGGAGGCGTCGACGACGGCGGTGTACTCCTTGTTCGGCGGCAAGGACGGGCTCATCGGTGCGGTGCGCGACAGAGCCGTCGCCGGCCTGTTCCAGGGCCTCTCGGCGGTGGAGACCTCAGCGGACCCCACCGACCCCGCGGACCCCGGGGACCCTCTTGCCGACCTCTACGCGCTGGCCGTCGCCTACCGCAGCTGGGGGCGCGGGCACAGCCACCTGTACACCGTGCTGTTCGGTGGTGTGCAGTCCTTCGACCCGTCGGGGGAGGTCGGCGTCAGTGACCCGGTCCGTCCGCTCCTCGCGGCGATCGATCGCGCCTTGGCCGCGTCCGTCCTCGCCGGCGAAGCGAGGTCGATCGCCCTCTCGATCTGGGGGACCCTGCACGGGCTCGTGACTCTGGAACTGGCCGGCGCCCTAGACGCCGCCACGGCCGAGGCCGCGTTCCGATCGACCATTCATGCCACGTTGCGCGGATGGACGACCCCGGAGGTCTTCCGCCGCCTTCGGCAGGCCGAACCGGCTCCCTGACAGGATCAGGGCCGGTATCCGGGCTCCCCCGGTCCTGGCCGGGGTGCCGGTGGCGTCGCCTGGCGAGCAGGAAACCTGGTGGCCGACATCCGAGTCCGTACGGGATGCTGACCGGGTGATAGAGCGAGATGACGCGGTTCGGATGGTTGAGGAACAGCTGGAACGCGACCACCAGCGGGGGCTGCCGGCCGGCGCAGAGCCGATGCGCATGGCTGTGTCACATGTTGAGCGGCACGAGCTGGCATGGATCGTTTCCTGGACGTCCGAGGAGTATCTGCGCACCCGGAATCCGGACTACATGCCGGGTGGGAACGGGCCGTACCTTGTCGACCGTGTCGACGGAGGTCTGCACCGGATCGGTGTCGTCGCCGCGGTAACCGGCGAGTGGGAAGCGGACTACCGAGCCCGCATTCGAGGGCAGGTCACGCGGACCGCGGTGGACGACCTGCACGATGAGATCCGGGCAGCGGCAAACACGCGCGGGAGGGTTCATTCCATGCTCCTCCTGCGCCGAAGAGTGCCGGTGCTCTCCCACGATCAGATCGTCGAGTACGCGATCGCCTTGCACCACGGCGACGCTCCGGCGCACCTGGTGGAAATCGCCACCGGAGAGCTGGTGCCGCCTCCCGACCCGGTCTTGTCCGTGGCGACCGTCCGCGGAGCCGAGCACCGTCAAGCGCCCTGAGCGCAGCAGCCGCTGCGGCTCGTCACCGAGCGCCCTTTCGGTGCGTTGCGTCATGGGGAGTCGGCGGTGGACGAAGACCGGTTCGGGGCAGTTCTCGGCAGTTCTCCCACTCTCGTCGTCACTGGAGCTCAGACCGATGGAGGTGTCTCCGTTCCGGCTGCCGCGGACGTCGTTTCCGGAACGGAGCCTCGGTGCAGCCCGGAGTCGCTCGCGGCGGAGGACGGCCCGGCCGTGCGGACCCGTTGCCGCCTGAAGGCCGGTACACCCAACAGCCCGAAGCCGAGGGCCGCCGCTACGAGATGGCCGACCGTGGTGAAGTCCGGCAGCGGCCCGGTCGTCCAGTCGGCACCGCCGAGGGGCCACGCAAGAACGAATACAGCCCAAGGGAGGCGGCCCCAGCGCGGCAGGGCGAGCGTGCCGACCGCCAGCACGGTCTGGGCTCCGTAACTGACCCCGTAGTCCACGGCCTGCCGCACGGCCGTCGGATACCAACCGTGCTGCAGCGCAACGGTGATGACGACGGCGGTGAGCAGGGTGGCCGCGACATGCCCGCCGAGGAACACGGCTACGGCGCGCCGCTTCCCCCACCGGTGTTCCGCCCAGGCCAGGAAGCAGCAGACACCGAGGCCAAAGGTGATCAAGGTGCCCACGAAGTCGGTCGAGGTGACGTCGGTGAGCGTGCCGTCGAAGAACAGCGCGCTGCCGAGCAGCGCGGGCAACGGATGGTCCTGCAGGTTGTCCAGGTTGGTGCTGAGGTAGCCCAGCACGGCGTCCGCCCGATCGGCGGACAACCCGTAGACGACCCATGTATGACTGGCCAGGAGCAGGCAGACATAGGCGAGGGTCAGCGGCGCACGGCGCGGGTACCCCCGCACGGCGCGGAGTGGTCCGTCCCAAGGGCGCGACAGCGACTGAGAGTTCATACCGTGGCATTCTCCAGGTCGAGCCGGAGGCGGGGATCGGCGGGTGGCGGCAGCCGTCCCGACCGGGGCCGCGCCGCCGGCCCGTGTGCCCGGCCGGCCGGCTTCTGTGACCTCACCAGGGGAAACCCTCGCCGTCAGTCCTCCAGACGGGAAAGCCAGGTGGCGAGGAGCGTTTCGAGCACCGCGGCCTCCTCGGGCGTCACAAGGTCCAGCAGGCGGCGTTCGTTGCGCATGTGGTCGGTGAACGCCCGGTCCACGAGGTCGCACCCGGCCGAGGTGAGGGCGACGATCCGGCCGCGCTGGTCGTCGTCGGAGCGCCGCCGGGTGACGAGCCCGGACCGTTCCAGGCGGTCGATCCGCTTCGTCATCGCACCGGTGGTGACCATGGTGTGCGCGGCGAGCTCGCCCGGCGCCCGTTCGAAGGGCTCACCTGCGCGGCGCAGTGCGCACAGGACGTCGAACTCGCCTTCGCTGAGGCCGTAGCGGTCGTAGACGAGGCGGAGTTCTGCGCCGAGCCGGTCGGCGAGGCGGTGCAGTCGGCCGATCACGCCCTGCGGGCCGACATCGAGGTCAGGCCTTTCGCGGCGCCAGTCGGCCTGGATCCGGGCCACCCGGTCCAGGGGTGGGCCGTGCTCCGCGGACGACACGTTTGCTTCCATGGAAGCTATATTACCTTCCATGGAAGCAAATGCGCGCTGGGTGGCGCTGACGGCAGTGGCACCGGTGGCCTGGGGTGCCAACTACTTCGTCACCCACGAATTCCTGCCGGCGGACCACCCGCTGTACGGGGCCGCCCTGCGAGCGCTGCCGGCCGGCCTGGTGCTGCTGGCGTTGTGCCGCCGACGGCCGCACGGCGCATGGTGGGGACGGTCCGCGGTGCTCGGGCTGCTCAACGTGAGCGTGTTCTTCTTCCTCGTCTTCACCGCCTCCCAGCTGCTGCCGACGAGCGTGGCCTCGACCGTCATGGCGGTGTCCCCCTTGATCATGATGCTCGCCGCCTGGCCCCTGGTCGCCGAGCGGCCCAGCGTGGCTCACCTGGCGGGCGCCGTGACCGGGCTGGGCGGGGTGTGCCTCATGCTGCTCGGGGGCGCGGGCGGGATCAGCATGCCGGGCATCCTGGCCTCGGCCGCAGCGGTGCTGGTGTCGTCCGTCGGCCACGTCCTGGCCAAGCGGTGGAACACCGCCACCGCCGACGCCGGTGTGCTCGCCTCGACCGCTTGGCAGCTCACCGCCGGAGGCCTGCTCCTGCTGCCGGTGGCCGTGGCCGTAGAGGGCGCCCCGCCACCGGTGTCCCCGTCGGCCCTCCTCGCGTTCTGCTACGTCGGCCTGGTTGCCACCGCGCTGGCCTTCGCCGCCTGGTTCGCCGGGCTTCGCCGTCTGCCCGCCGGGACGGTCGGCCTGATAGGGCTGCTCAACCCGGTCACCGGTGTACTGCTCGGGACGGCGGTCGCCGGGGAGGTACTGACGGGCCGGCAGCTGTGCGGACTGGCACTCGTACTGGGCGGAGTCGCTCTGGGCCGGCCCCCGGGCAAAGGCCGACAGGCCAGCCGCCCGGACCGGGCGGCTTCCGGCCGGCCCGACTGCGGACGGCGAAAAGCCGGGCGCACCGGACGCTCCGTGTGACCCGGACAGCACCCGACCAACCGCGGCTCAGCCGGCCCGGATCCAGTTCCTCATCGGCTCCGGCCATCACGCGCAGGCGCGTGACGGGTGTGCGTTCACCAGGTGGTCTTGGTTATCGTTTCGATTGCCGGGTTGTAGATTCTGACACTGCCATGGTCCTTGAAATGTTCGGTACGCCAGGCGGCGAATGCCGTAGCCAGCCGCTCCGCTTTCTCTTTGTCCGGGGAGTCCGAGTCACGAAGCTCACGGTCCAGCCCGGTGACGATCTGTACGTCCATGGTGAGGCCAGAGCCCTGCACTAACACATCGAAGAAGATTGCCGTGAGGTCTTTGGTGGCCTCGTTCCCCAGCAGGAATGTGTGAAATTCCTTCGTGGTTTGATTGGGTTCCTTTCCCTGCACGGCGCGGGGCGTCTCCAGGTAGGACGCCGAGGTTTCGCTGCCCGGTTCGTTGTCGGCAGCGTCGCACCCGAGCAGCGCCATGAAGAAGAAGGCGATGATGGCCGACGTCGCCCCCTTCCGGCGTCGGCGGCCGGGACGAGCCGCCTGTCGGCCTTTGGCCGAGGGAGTTGCGTACGGGGCGGTGGCGTTCATGGGGTTTCCTTTCGTTGACGGCTGCTCCCAGAGGAGGACCGCATTCGCCCTCAGAGGGTTCCGAGCATGTTCCACCTGACGTCCGGCGCACTCCCGCACGACCTGCCACAAGCCTCAGCACCTCAAGCAGCCGACGTCGCCTCATATCGGCTATATGGCAGGCGATTTCAGGCCATGGGGTCACCACATTTCGAAGCGGAACCAATAATGCGCCGCTACGATTCGATCATGGGACCCCTGAAACCGAATCTCATCGAGCTCATAGTCGGCCTCATCACCTTCTTCGCGGTCTTCGCCGCTCTGGCCAAGGTCCTCCTTCCGAGGATCGACAAGACCCTCGCCGAGCGGGAAGAGGCCACCGTGGGCACGTTCGAGCGGGCCGAGGCAGTCCAGCGGGAGGCGAAGCGCGTGCGGAACGAGTACCAGGCGGAGCTGAGCGCCGCCCGTCACGAGGCCTCTCAGATCCGCCAGGCCGCACACGAGGAGGGCCTCGCCCTCCTCGCCGCCGTTCGCTCGGAGGGGCAAAAGGCGCGCGAGGAAATGATCGCCGCGACCACCGTGCAGCTGGAGGCCGACCGCGTGATCGCCGAGGCGGAGCTCCGCGAGCACGTCCTCGGGCTGGCCACCGAGCTGGCCGGGCGCATCATCGGTGAACCGCTCACCGACATGGACCGTGCCCGCGCCGTCGCCGACGAGTTCTTCGCCGACGCGGAGGCCGATACCAAGAGCTGAGCTGGAGGCAGCTCCCACGCGGCGGAGTCGGACGCGGGTGGGTGCGGGTGGGTGCGCTGAGGTCCGGGACGGGCGCGTGCTCCGCCACCCCACCGTTCTAGAGTGGGGTGTCACCGGGCCCCGAACGGAGAAGTCGGCCATGACGAACCGTCATGCGGTGGTGGTCGGAGCCGGAATCGGCGGCCTCACGACCGCCGTCGCCCTGCACCGCCGGGGCTGGCGCGTCACCGTCTGCGAACGCGCCCCCGAACCCCCCGTCACCGGCGCCGGCATCGGCCTCGCCCCCAATGCCCTGCGCGCGCTCGAGGCTGTCGGCATCGATGTCTCCCGCGCGATCGGCGGCGCCGTACCCGCGACGATGGGCGTGCGCCGCCCCGACGGCCGGTGGCTCACCCGGGCGGGCACCGCGGACATGGCTGCCCGCTACGGCATGGCGCCCCTCGCCGTCCCGCGACCGGCCCTCACCGCCACCCTCGCCGCCGCGCTGCCGCCATCGGCCCTTCGTTACGGCACCGAGGTGACCGGCGTCGACGATGCCGAGGGCCGCCGCCCGGCCGTCCGCACGGCGGCGGGCCCGGACCTTCCCGCCGATCTGGTCGTCGCCGCCGACGGCATCCACAGTCCGCTGCGCCGCGCGCACTTCCCCGCGCACCCCGGACTGCACTACATCGGTGAGACGGCCTGGCGGACCATCGTGGACGCCCCGGACCTGCGGATACCGGCCATGAGCGAGACGTGGGGCCGGGGGCAGCGGTTCGGGGTGACCCCGCTCGTGGACGGCCGCTCCTACCTCTACGCCACCGCGGTCGTCCCGCCGGACACCCGCCTCGCCGACCCGCGCACCGAACTGCGGCAGCGCTTCGGCTCGTGGCACGACCCCGTTCCGGCCCTGCTGGACCGCGTCGGGCGCCTCGACGCTGCCGATGTCCTGCGGAACGACCTCTACGACCTGGCCGCCCCGCTCCCGTACCTGCACCACGGCCGGATCGCCTGGCTGGGCGACGCGGCCCACGCCATGGCTCCCAACCTCGGCCAGGGCGGCTGCCAGGCCATCGAGGACGCGGTGGTCCTCGCCCATCTGCTGCCGGACGGAGAGCGCGGCGACAGCGGGGACAGCTACGACGGCGGGGACACCGCCGTTCCGGCCGCCCTCGCCGCGTACACCGCCGCTCGCCGCGACCGAACCGACGCCGTGCGGCTTCGCGCCCGCCGCGTCGGACGTCTGGGCGTCCTGCGCAATCCGGTCCTGGCGGCCGTCCGTGATCTCGCGGTCCGTGTCACCCCGGACCGTCTGGCCCTGCGCGGCATGGACGACCTCTTCAACGGTTTCCGCCTCCCCGCCGCATAGCGGAGGGGCAGGCCGGGACCGGGTGCTACGGAGTGGTGCGGGCCGGGAAGGAGAAGCCGTAGCCCTGCTCGGTGAGCCAGGGCAGGTACTCCTTCAGCGCGGCGACGGTCTCGCTGCGGTCGCCGCCCCCGTCGTGGAAGAGGACCGTCGGCTGGTGGGGGAGCTTGCCCTGCACGGTGGAGAGGATGGCCTCCAGGCCCGGCCGGCTCCAGTCCTTGGGGTCGACGCTCCAGCCCAGCGGCCGCATCCCGCTGGCGGCGGCGATCGCGCGGCTGTCAGGGGTGAAGGCTCCGCCCGGCGCGCGGTAGTAGGTCACGGCGACTCCGGGAACGGCCTTCTCGATCATGGCCTTGCCGTCGAGGATCTGCTGCCGCTGGTAGGCGACGGGCTTGTGGTCCATCGTGACGTCGTGGTCGACCGAGTGGTCGCACAGCTGGTGCCCGTCGGCGGCGACCGCGCGCACCAGCTCCGGGTACTTCTGCGCCTTGGTGCCGATCATGCAGAAAGTGGCCTTGACGTGGTTCTTTCGCAGCGTCTCCAGGACCTGGGGCGTCCAGCGGGGGTCCGGGCCGTCGTCGATGGTGATCGCGACCTGGCGGCCCGCGCCCTGCGCCAGCCGGGAGATCCCCAGCGGGACCCCTGAGGCGCCCTGGGCAGTGCCCTGGGCGGCGCCTGCGGTTCCGGCCGGTGCGGAGTGGCCGGCGGGGGGCGCGTCCGGGGCGCGGCCCACCGAGTCGTCCGTGGCGGCGTACGCGGGAGAGCCGGCTGCGGCCAGGAGGCCGAGGAGGGCGGCCGCAGCGACGTACCCCGCCCGTCGACGACGTGCGGAAGTGGTGGTGATGCGCATGGACGTGCTCTTCCTTTGCCCTCAGCCCCCGGATCTCGCTGGTCGGTCCAGGCTAGGTCATCCGTTCGGACCCCTTCCTCCACCAAATGGCCCGTTTTGTGTGGTTCAGTGCACACGGGTCCCCCGGCGAGACGGCGACAACCTCGGAGCGCCAACGGTTGTGGCCGCATCCGTGGTGCCGCGCCGCCTGTGAGCAGTGTCACGGCCGGCGGTCCGGTCTACGGTGCCGTCGCGGCTCCGCAGTGCTTCCTGATGAGCGCGTACGAGGCGATGCGGTCACCGAGGTCGTAGACGGGGGTGGCCAGCATCAGCTCGTCCGCCCCGGTCTCGGCGGCCAGGTGTGCGAGCCGCTGCACGACGGTCTCGGGCGTGCCGACGGCCTGCTGGGCGCGGAAGCCCGCCAGCGCCTGCCGCTCCTGCTCCGTGAAGGGGTGGGCGGCCGCCTGCGCGGGGGTGGGGAAGGGCGTCTGGCTCTCCCCCTTCAGGAGGCCGGCCTTGACGACGTTCATCGGCCCCGCACGCCGGACGGCTTCCTCCTCCGTCTCCGCGCACACCGCCTCCACGCACAGCAGCACCCGGGGCCGTTCGCACCAGCGGGACGGGGAGAACGCCGACCGGTAACACTCCAGAGCCGCAAGGGTGCTGTCCGGCCGGATGTGGTGCGCGACCGCGACCGGCAGGCCGAGTTCCGCCGCGAGCGCGGCCCCCGCGGGGCTGGAGACCAGCAGCCACGGCTCCGGCAGCGGACCCAGTGCCACCTCGTCCACCAGCAACGAAAGAATCGCGGCCACGTCGTCCCGGTACTCGGCATCCGTCGTCGGTTCGGCGCCGCGGCGCAGCGCCCGCGCGGTGGCCTCGTCGAACGTGCCGGGACCGCGGCCGATGCCCAGGTCGATGCGGTCCTCGTGCAGGGCGGCCAGCGTGCCGAACTGCTCCGCCAGCGTGATGGGGGCGTGGTTGGGGGCCAGCACCCCGCCCGAACCGATACGGATGGCCGAGGTCGACGCGGCCGCGTGCGCCGTCAGTACGACCGGTGGGAACGCGCCGATCGCGGGAGAGTGGTGATGCTCCGCGTACCAGATGCGGTGGTAGCCGAGGTCCTCCAGTCCTTGGGCGAAGGCCGTGGTGTCCCGCAGGGTGTCCGTGGCTCGGGTGCCCGTTTGCACCATCGCGACTTCCAGCGCTGAAAGAGGTATGTCGAGCAGCATGGCGTCAGCATAGGGATCGCGGGTGGCGGCGCGGACGAGCGTGATCGTTTTCGCGCCACGCCGCCACACCGCCCCGCCACAACCGGCGTCGCGACACCGGCGTCACCACAACCGGCGTCGCGACAACCGGCGTCGTCGCCGCGGCTCAGTGCCCCTTGAGCAGGGCGCAGACGAAGTTCTCCTGCACGGTGCGCAGTCGGGCCAGCAGCGCGGGCTTGTTGCCCTTGCTGGTCTGGGTGTTGATCGAGAAGGTCAGCGACCGGGTGCCGTCGGGTGTGGTGGCCGCGAGCTGGGTGTATCCGGGGAAGTTCCCGGTGTGGCCGTAGAGCACTCCGCAGCGGGTGGTGTACTGGAAGATCGCCAGTCCGGCGGCATTGGTGCCGGGGCCGGCCGGCTCCGAGGAGTCGCCGGGACGGAAGGTCAGCTGCTCCTTGCGGGTCTGCGGCGACAGCAGGGCGGGACCGCCGTAGGCCCGGATGAAGGTGCCCAGTTCCCTGGGGGTGGAGACGATGCCGCCGGAGGCCCAGACACTGGAGGCGCCCAGTGCCTCGCTGATGTCCTCCGGTTCGGCCGGCGGCTGGACGTCGTAGCCGTGCAGGTACGGATGCGGGAGCCGGTAGCCCAAGGGGAGGCTGGTGCGGCGCAGCCCCAGCGGGCGGTACACGAGCTCCTTGAGGAGGTCCTCGTAGCTGCGGTCGGTGACGGCCTCGGCCATCAGCGCGACGGCGATGTTGTCCGAGTTGGAGTACTCGTACAGGGATCCGGGGGCGAAGCGCAGCGGCTCGTCGGCCACGAAGTCGAGGAGGGTGCGCGGGTCGAACACGTGGCGCGGGTCTGCGCGGAGGATGTCCACGAACCCGGGGTCGGTCGTGTAGTCCGGCAGGCCGCTCGTGTGCTGGAGGAGCTGACGCAGGGTCACCGCGTGCCAGGCCTCGGGCTGGTCGGGCAGCCGCTCGCCGATGGTGTCGTCGAGGGAGAGCAGGCCCTGGTCGACGAGCCGGAGGGCGACGGCCCCGCTGAACGCCTTGGCGATGCTGGCGATGCGCATGTGGTCGTCGGGGTGCGGTGGGCGACCGGTCGCGATGTCCCCGACGCCGGCCGTGTACACCTCCGTACGGTCGCCCCGGGTGAGCATGGCGATGACCCCGGGCGGGCCGTCCTCCTGGGCGACCAGCCCGTCGAGCTGCCGCTGGAGGCGCTTGTCGTGGTGCGGGCGGCCATCGCCCGGGCCCGGGTCACCGGCCGCCTGCGCGGGCTGCAGCCCTCCGAGCGCGGCGGCGGTCAGGACGGTGGCGGACAGCCCGGTGCGGAGGCGGCTGCGGCGGGCTCGGGCGCGGGCACGGGTCGGCATGTACGTGGCTCCTGGTGTGCTCGGGGATGGCCGGGGCGGGCGGGATGGCTGGGGCGGGCGGCGCCCGGCCCGGCCCAGCAGTAGCAGCCCGAGCGACCCGCCGGGTCCGCGGCGCGCGTCACGACCCCCCGGTTGGCCGCGCAAGTCGCCGCCGGATTCAGGCTGCCGCCGAGCCGGGCGGTCAGCGGGCGGGCCTCTG
The DNA here is from genome assembly GCF_042894025.1 of Streptomyces sp. NPDC001549. NCBI lineage: Bacteria > Bacillati > Actinomycetota > Actinomycetes > Kitasatosporales > Streptomycetaceae > Streptomyces > Streptomyces sp. NPDC001549. The sequence continues at coordinate 344,691 of NZ_JBIAVJ010000004.1, read as the reverse complement.
CCATCCGTACCGCACAGCCTGGTCCGAACAGGTCACCGGGAACCGCCTCGCGGTCGCGTTTCACCTGCCACACCCCTGGTCCTGGTAGGCACAGAAGCGAGATCCCATCCCTCCGAGGCACGGAGCGAACATGCACGCGCGCCGATGCGTCACTGTCCTCACCCCCACGGTCATCACCGTGCTTCTTGGTTCGTCGGCGCACACGCAGAGGGGGTGACCGGCCCCGGTGGGCCGGTGCCCGCGGTTCCCGTACAGCGCGGCGACAAGGGTCCCCGCCGACCTCGCCGCAGGCCGCTACGACGAGGCGAGCTTCGCCTGGCAGCGCTGCTGACCTCACCGGCAGGGAGGCGGCGGCCAGGTCGTCGAGCGGCGCTCGGAGGCAGGGTTCATCGTGTTTCCCCCACAGGGACCGTCGGCAGGGAACCCGCGCTCCGGGCGGCCTGCTCAGGCTGCGTCGGCGGCAGGGCCTGGAGGTGCTGGGCGGCCTCCGCGGCGGTGTAGGCGGCGGCGAAGGTGAACGCGCGCGGGGACGGCCCGTGCGCCCGCAGGCCGGCCAGCCGCTCCAGGGCCTCGGCGACGGTCGGCAGGTGCCCGGCGGGGACCCACCAGAGCACCAGGTGGGCCTCGACGTGCCGCGCGAACCATTCGCGGCGCCGGCGCATCACTTCCAGGTGCCCGCTGCGGTAGGCGAAGTCCCACAGGGCCTCCTGGGTCTGCCACACCGACAGGTTGACGATGACGTCCTCCCCCGCCGGGCGCAGGCGGGTGGCGTCGCCCGCGCCCTCCTCCACAAGCCGCCACACGAAGCCGGGCGCGCTGTCGGCGGCGGCGTTGACCGGATCGAGCATCTCGACGAACGGCGCGATGCGCGGGTCGTCGAAGGGGTGGAGGAGCGTGGCGACGTTGAGCTGGGCGAGGTGGGCGGCATGCGCGGATGCGGTCATGGCCTCATCCCAGCATGACCCCTCTTCTATGTCAACGATCATTGTTTTTAGAAGTCTCGATCGCCACGCAGCACTCCCCCGGCCGGGCGTCCATGCGGGCGCGAACCGGACCGTCCTCGCCGAGCAGCCCCTCCAGCAGCGCGAGATTCATGCCGCAGACGAGCGGCGGGAAGTGTTCGGCGACGGCATGGAAGGGGCAGTTGCGCAGGCGGACGACCCGCTCGGCCGCCCCGGCCACCGCCCCAGCACCTTCGGCGCCCTGGACGCCCTCCGAGTCCTCCGGGCCCGCGCCGCCTTCCAGGTACGGTTCGTAGCCGCGGCCGGCCAGCATCTCCATGGCCTCGCCCAGTCCGCCACAGGGCGCCGCCGAGCCTCGCAGGGCCTCACCCCTGCGGCCCGCGGCCGCGCACAGCTCAGCGTCCAGACCCGCCTGCTCGGCGGCCTCGGCAAGCAACTCGGCGGCGGTGAGGTAGTCGCGGGCGGGCAGCGACACCGAGCGCTCGGCCCGCGCCCGCGTGTACACCTTGGCCGGACGGCCGGCCCCAGGACCCGAGCGACCCGTCAGGCGGCGGCTGCCGCTCTCCAGCAGTCCGGCCTCGGTCAGCCTGTCCAGATGGTGCGCAGCGAGCGTGCGCGCCACCCCGGCCGCCTCAGCGGCCTCGTTGCGGCCGACCTCGCGGCCCTGGGCCGCCACGTACTCGTACAGGCGGCGCCGCACCGGATCCTGCAACATCGCGATCGCATCGATATCCTTCACACGGCCATTCTAGGAACAACGCAGATTGGAAATAGAAAGGCGGAACCCGCCCCGCCGGTACGTCCCGATGCCCCGGGCGTCCGCCGCGCCGGGCCCGGCGACGCCATCACCGGTCGTGGTGCGGCCGGCCCGTGCCGGGTCCACCGCCGACGGTCAGCCGGACCGGCGCCGTCGCCGGCGGCCGCGGCAGGCGCAGGCCCGGACCGCCGGGCGTGATCGACCCGAGGACGCTCGCGCGCCGGGCGCCCGTGCACGAGGGGACGGTGCCCGGCAGACCGTGTGCGGTGAGCCAGCCCAGAACGGCGAAGGCGTACGCCTCCTTCGCCCCCGCAGGCAGCCCGAGTTCGTCCGAGGACCGCACCACGCACCCACCCGCCGCGCCCACCATGCCCGCCACGCCCCCCGCGTCGGCCGCGTCGGCCCCGCCGGTCCGGCCGACCCCGCCCAGTTCCTCCCGCAGCCAGGCCATCAGCACCGGGTTGCGCGTCCCCCCGCCCGACGCGATCACCTCGGTCGACCCGAAGGGCCGGATCGCGTCGGCGACGGTCCGGGCCGTGAGCCGGGTCAGCGTGGCGACGACGTCCTCGGCGGGCAGCGGCCCGCACGAGCCCAGCGCCGAGCGCAGATAGGGCAGGTGGAAGAGTTCCTTGCCCGTCGTCTTCGGCGCGGGACGGGCGTAGTACGGGTCGTCCAGCAGCCTTCGCAGCAGCGGCGGGTGGACCGCACCCCGCGCCGCGAGAGCTCCACCCGTGTCCATCGTGTACGCCTCGCCCGAGGCGTCGTGCCCCGCCAGTGCGCGCACCGCCGCGTCGATCAGCGCGTTGGCGGGGCCGGTGTCGAAGGCGAGCGGTTCGCCACCGGTCCCGTCCGCCCCGCCCGGTACGACCGTCACGTTCCCGATCCCGCCCAGGTTGAGTGCGACCGGTACCCCGGGCCGGCCCCGCAGCCACATCACGTCGACGATGCTGACCAGCGGCGCGCCCTGCCCTCCGGCCGCCACATCGCGGGTACGGAAGCCGGAGACGACGGGCCGGCCGGTCGCCTCGGCGATCCAGGCCGCCTCGCCGATCTGGAGCGTGCCGTGCACCCGGCCGTCCTCGGCCCAGTGGAAGACCGTCTGCCCGTGCGACGCCACCAGGTCGGCCCGCCCGCCGCACAGCTCCTCGTCCGCGCGCACCGCCGCCGCGGCGAAGGCCCGTCCGATACGGGTGTCGAGGCGGCACACCGTGGCCAGGTCCGCCCCGGCGGGCGGCAGGGCCCCGGCCAGGTCCGCCCGCAGATCGTCGTCGTAGGCCGTGCTGATCATCCCCAGGGGCGTGAGCACCAGCGTGTCGCCGTCGAGGGAGAGATCGGCGGCCGCGGCGTCGATCGCGTCGTACGACGTGCCGGACATCAGCCCGACCACGCGCAGGGTGCTCACCGCAGCGCCCGCCGGTGGTCGTCGCCGCGCAGCGTCAGCAGCGCGGCGACGCTCACCGCGCAGGTCGCCGCGGCGTAGTACCCGGGGACGTCGAGATTCCCGGTCCGCTCGACCACCTCGGTGATGATCAGCCCCGCACAGCCCGAGAACACGGCGTTGGACAGCGCGTACGCCAGCCCGAGCCCGGTGCAGCGCACTCTGGCCGGGAACATCTCGGCCAGCATCGCGGGCCCCGGACCCGCCATCAGGCCGACGCCGGCCCCTGCGGCGAACAGCGCCGCTCCCTTCTCGTACGCCGGCCCGCCGGGGTCCTGCACCAGGTGCAGCAGCGGGAGCGCGAGCACGGCGACCAGCAGGGCCCCCGCCACCATCACCGTGCGCCGCCCGATCCGGTCGCTCAGCCTGCCGGCGGGCAGGATCGACGCGGCGAACCCCAGGTTCGCCAGGACGGTGCCGAGCAGTGCCCGCTGGAAGGTGGTGCCGAGCGTGCTCTGCAAGTAGGAGGGCATGACCACCAGCAGGGTGTAGCCGGCCGCCGACCAGCCCATCATCCGCCCGACGCCCAGCACCACCGCCCGGACCGTCTCCCCGGGACGCGGCCGGGGCCCGCCTTCGGCCCCGGCGCCGCCCGGCGCGGCGGCGGGCGGCGCGTCCGGGGGCAGCCGCAGCCGCAGCCGCAGCGCGATGAGCCCCAGCGGCAGGGTCAGCAGGAACGGCACCCGCCAGCCCCAGCCGTACAGCTGCGCCGTGGTCAGTACGCTCGCCAGGACCACCGCCACGGAGGCCCCCGCGAGCAGGCCGAGCCCGACCGTGAACGACTGCCAGGCCCCGTACAGGCCCCGGCGGCCCGGTGGCGCGCATTCCGTCATGACCGAGACCGCCCCGCCGAACTCCCCGCCCGCCGACAGCCCTTGCAGGATCCGCAGCAGCGTGAGGAGCCACGGCGCGGCCGTGCCGATCGAGGCGTACGTGGGCAGCAGGCCGATCATTGCCGTGGCACCGGTCATCAGACAGACGACCAGGACGAGCGCGGGCCGTCGGCCCGCCCGGTCACCGAACCGCCCGAACACCGCGGCCCCGACCGGCCGGAAGAAGAACGCCAGGGCGAACGACGCGTACGCCTTGACGAGCCCCTCCACCTCGCTGCCGCCCTCCGGGGTGAAGAACTGGGCCGCGATGACGGTGGCGAAGTAGCCGTAGATCCCGAACTCGTACCACTCGATGAAGTTGCCGACGGAACCCGCCACCAGCGCCCGGCGCGCGTCGTCCGGCCGGACCGTCGCAGGAGGCCGCACCGGACCGGGGACGGGTGTGGTCATGGATCAAGCGTGCTGACCGCAGGGCAGCTCCACAAGTGCCGTCCCCCATCTGCCGTACGCCGCCCCCGTCGGGGAGTCAGGCGCGGCGGGCGCCCACCAGCCGGAAGGCGGCGTACAGGGCGACACCGGCCAGGGCCAGGGCCAGGACCAGCGAGCTCTCGAAGAGCTGCGTCGGCCAGTGGTGCGAGACCGGGTGGAACTCCGCGTACCAACCGGTCACGTCCAGGTCCGCCGGGCAGACGCCCCGGCCCGGGTTCCGCTCCAGGCAGGCGTATTCGGGCAGGCGCTCACCGGTGGAGGTGAGCAGCCCTGTGTCCGTCATCAGAGCGGAGGCCGCCACGGGCTTCAACTGGTTCGCCTCCAGCGGCAGCCGGCCTCTGCTCCCTCCTCCGGCCGTTCGGCGGACTTGTCCTTCGGCTTGCCCTCCGGCTTCTCCTTCGGCTCGCCCTTCGGCTCGTCGCTCAGCCACAGCGGGTGCTCCCGCTCCGCCCAGGGACGCTCGACGGACCCGGTGCGCATCCCCCTCCGCGCCTCCGGGTCGGCGAGCGCCATCCTGATGTGCCCGGCCAGGACCACCCCTATGGCCAGGGCCAGCCAGTCGTGCACGAAGGTGGCACTGGTGCGCCACACCAGCGGGGTCAGGTGGGTGAACCACATCAGCAGACCGGTCGCCAGCATCACCAGGACAGCGCCTGCGATCCACGACGCGTAGATCTTCTGGCCGGCGTTGAACTTCCCCGCGGGCCGCGATCCGCGCCGGCGGTCGCGCCGCCGCACCGCGCGCAGCCACCTCCTGTCGTGCGGTCCGAAGCGGTTCAACCTGCGCAGATCGGCCCGGAAGGCGGCAGAGGCGAGACCGACGACGAACGGCGCGGGCAGCAGGATCCCGGACCATTCGTGGACCGTCACCACGAGATCCCTGCGGCCTACCAGTTCGGCGAGCTGCGGTACGTACAGAGCGGCCGCGGTCGCCACGCACAGCAGGGTCAGTGCGGCGGTCGTGCGGTGGACCCAGCGCTCGGCACGGGTGAACCTGGCGACCCGTCGGATCGGTTCAGACGGTGGGGGTGTCACTGCGCCCGTTGGACCCGCCGACCCAGGCGTCGACGTCATAGCCCCGCTCCTCCCAGTAGCCGGGTCGCACCTCGGACGTGACGGTGATCCCGGAGAGCCATTTCGCCGACTTGTAGAAGTACATCGGTGCGACGTAGAGCCGGACCGGACCGCCGTGCGAGTGGCTGACCGGCTTGTCCTGTATCTGCAGACAGACCAGCACGTCGTCGCGCCGGGCCTGCGGCAGCGTGAGGCTCTCGCTGTACGTGCCGTCGAAGCAGGTGAAGCGGATCGCCTTGGCCTCGGGGCTGACGCCGGCGGCGTCCAGCAACAGGGACAGCCGGACGCCGGCGAAGGGGGTCTCGGGGACCCGCCAGCCGGTGACGCACTGCACGTCCCTCACGACACGGTTCTGCGGCAGCGCGCGCAGGGCGTCGAGGGTGTACGTCGCAGGGCGCTCGACCAGGCCGTCCACGGTGAGCCGGTAGTTCTGCTCGTCCTTCCGCGGTACGGAGGTGGCGACGGAGTAGTAGCGGAAGCCGCCCCCGTTGGGAAGCAGCCCGGTGAGCCCGGTCGGGTCCTTGTCCGAGGCGGCCCCGAGGAAGGCTTCGATCCCGCGCTGCACGTACGGGGCGGCAGCGAGGCCCCCGGCGCCGAGCCCGAGCATGCCGAGCACCAGACGGCGGCCGACGGGGGTTCCCTCGAAGTCGGGGTGGTCTGTCGTCACCCCTTGATTCCAGCACCCCTGGGTACGGCACACCAGGGAGACCGGCGCGACGTCAGACTTCCGTCACACATCCTCCCGGTCTCCCGACAGGCGCCCTACCGGGCCGGGCGGGTTTCGGGGAGGATGACCCGGCGCACCGGAGGTCACCCTCGGCGGTGGCCCCGGCCCGGTCCCGACCGTGATCCGGAGGTCCCAGTGGCTTGGCACGACGACCAGGCGCGGCGTGACGAGCTGTACCGCGACCCCTATCCGCTCTACGAGCGTGCCCGCCGGGCCGAGGGGCTGACGTACGTACCCGAGTTCGACGCGTGGCTGGTGGCGCGCGACCGGGACGTACGGGAGGTGCTGCTGCGCGCGGAGGACTTCTCCTCGGCCCATGCGCTGCTGCCGGACATACCGCTCTCGGAAGCGGCGCTCGGGGTCCTGCCACGGGGGTTCGGACCCCGGCCCACGGTCGTGTCCAGCGACGGCGCGGCCCACCGGCGGCACCGGGCCCCGCTGAACCGGGGGCTGTCCGCCGCCCGGGTGGCAGCGCTGCTGCCGTACGCCCGGACGTGCGCGAGCGAGCTGGTGGACGGCTTCGCGGCGGACGGGTCCGCGGAGCTGGTGGAGGCGTACGCCCGACGGCTGCCCGGGATGGTGGTCGGACGGCTGATCGGGCTGGACCCGGCCGACGTGCCCGCGGCCGTGCACGGCGGTTACCGGGCCGAGGAGCTGCTGTTCCGCCCGCTGTCGCCGGAGGGGCAGGTGGCCGCCGCCGAGGACGTGGTCGCGCTCCAGCACCTGCTGGACGGGTACGTCCGCGACCGGCGCGAGCGGCCCCGGGACGACATGTGCTCGGCCATGGTGGCCGCCCTGGCCCCCGGTGACGCAGAGCTCACCCTCGAACAGCGCCACGAACTGGTGACCAGCCTGCAGAACCTGCTGATCGCCGGATTCCTCACCACGAGCGCCCTCATCGGCACCATGCTGCTGCACCTGCTCGGCGACCGGCGGCAGTGGCGGATGCTCCGCGCCGATCCGTCCCTGATCCCGGCGGCGGTGGAGGAGGCCGTGCGCCACGACACCGCCATCCAGGCCTTCCGGCGGACCACCACCCGGCCGGTGACGCTCGCCGGGACGAAACTGCCCGCGGCGGCCACGGTGCTGGTGGCGTACGGCTCGGCCAACCGCGATGAGCAACGGTACGAGCGCGCGGGGGAGTTCGACATCACCCGGCCCGGGAACCGGCAGCACCTCGCCTTCGGGTACGGGACCCACGGCTGCCCCGGTTCGCAACTGGCCCGCGATCAGCTCCGCCTGACCCTCGATCTGTTCATCCGTCGCATGCCGGAGCTGCGACTGGACCGGGACCGTCCACGGCCGCGGATGCGGCCCACGCTGATCCACCGCTCACCGCAGGCCCTGTACGTCACCTGGTGACACGGCGGCCGTTCACTCGTCCGAGTTGCGCGGGGCGCGGGCGCGGGTGCGGGTGTGGACGCGGGTGCGGGTGTGGACGCGGGTGCGGGTGTGGACGCGGGTGCGGGTGTGGGTGTGGCGCCGACCGGGCTGCGGCCTGCCGGCGCCGTTTGTTGCCGGCGTGTGGCGGTCCCGTGGCAGGGCTCGCCGGCCCCTGGCCGGGCCGTCCCTCGGCACCTAACATCCCCGGCATGGCAACGGCGTCGCCCGCCGCGCCGAACCCCGTGTCCGCACACCGCTGAGCCCTTCTCCCCCCTCTGCCAAGGACCAGGTCCGCCATGAGTGTTCCCACCCTCCTCGACGTCGGCCAGGCGCATCCACGACTGTCCGAGCTGACCGTCGTCGACGTCCGGACTCCGGGCGAGTTCGCGTCCGGCCACCTGCCGGACGCCGTCAACGTCCCCCTCCACCGGCTCACACGGAGCCTGCCGGAGCTGCGGCGGGCCGCCGAAAGCAGGCCCCTGCTCGTGGTGTGCGCCTCCGGTGCCCGTTCGGAGAACGCCGCCGGAACCCTGGCCTCCCGCGGCATCCCCGCGTCGAGCCTCACGGGCGGCACCCAGGCCTGGACCGCCGAGGGCCACGTCCTTCAGTATCCCGACGGCTCCGGCAAGCGGGCCGTCTGGGCGATGGAACGCCAGGTCCGCTTCACAGCGGGCGTCTCCGTACTGCTCGGCCTGGCCCTCGGGCTGCTCCTGCACCCCGCCCTCGCGCTGCTGTCCGCGGCGATCGGGGGCGGCCTGGTCTTCTCCGCGCTCACCGACACCTGCGGGATGGCACTCGTACTCGGCAGGCTGCCCTTCAACCGCCGGGGGGCCGGGAGCCATCCGTGAGCACGCCCGGCCCCGCCGAAACCGACTCCGGCGGGGCAACCCCGCAGTGCCCCGTGACGTCCTCACGTACAGGACGCGCCGCCCGCGGGGCGGTGTGTGTACCGCTGAGAGGACCACGTGATGAGTGAGAAGGCCCGGCGCCTGTTCGACGCCCTCGACCTCGACCAGGACGGCACACTGACCCGCGCCGAGGTCATCGGTGCCCTGCGCTCCAAGGGTCCGACCCTCGCGGCGCAGGGGGCCATCCCCCTCTGGGGCGTCGGGGACACCGACGACTCCTCGGCGCTCTTCGACGCGGCCGACCAGAACGGCGACCGCGTGCTGACGTTCGAGGAGTTCGCGGCCGTGGTCAATCGGCGCTTCGGCTGGTAGCGGCGGACCGCCGAGAAGGCCTCCGCCGTTCGACGACCGAGGCCTGAGCCGCCAACTCCCGGAGTCGGCACGACGGTCCGGGGCGGTCCGGCGGTCCGGGACGGGGCCGGTCCGGTGCGGGGCCTCCGGGCATTGGGTACGCTCTCGGTTGACTTCGGGGCGCCGTCAGGTGCTGGATCGCCGCAATCAGAGATGGGTCCCCATGGGCAGCGCACCTTCCGCCGATTTCTTCCAGCCGCTCAAGGCGGACGACCCGGCCGTCGTGGGCGGCTACCGCCTGGCGGCCGTGCTGGGCTCGGGCGGCATGGGCAAGGTCTACCTCTCCTACACGCCGGGCGGCCGGCCCATCGCCATCAAGGTGATCCGGCCCGAGTTCAGCGAGGACCCCGAGTTCCGGCGGCGCTTCCAGCAGGAGGTGCGGGCCGCGGAGCGGGTCCAGGGCCTCTACACCGCACCGGTCATCGACTCGGACACCGAGGGCGCCCAGCCCTGGCTGGCCACGGCCTACGTACCGGGCCCCTCGCTCGCCCACGCCGTGGCCCGGCACGGCGCTCTGCCGGTGCGCAGCGTGCTGCTGCTGACCGTCGGGGTCGCCGAGGCGCTGCACGTCATCCACGGCGCGGGCATCGTCCACCGGGACCTGAAGCCCGCCAACGTGCTGCTCGCCTCCGACGGCCCGCGCGTCATCGACTTCGGCATCGCCCGGGCCGCCGACTCCACCGCCCTGACGAGTACCGGCGTCAGCGTCGGCACCCCGGCGTTCATGGCGCCCGAACAGGCCTCGGCCGGAACGGTCACCCCGGCCACCGACGTCTTCGCGCTCGGGCAGATCGCGGCCTTCACCGCGATCGGGGCGTCCGTCTTCGGCGACGGGCCTTCGCACGCGGTGCTCTACCGGATCGTGCACGAGGACCCCGACCTCAGCGCGCTGCCCGAGGAGCTGCGGCCGGTGGTGACCCGCTGCCTCAGCCGCGACCCGGCCGACCGGCCGACCCTGACCGAGATCATCGAGCTGTGCAACGCGGCCTCGGAGGCCCCGCTGCGCCAGGGCGAGGACTGGCTGCCGCGGGCCGTCGCCGGTTCCATCACCGAGCGGCTACGGCTGCCCGCCCCGGCACCGACTCCGGCGCCGACTCCGACTCCGGCGCCGACTCCGACCGAGGTCTCGGCGCCGCAGTCCCCGGCTCCGGCGGTACCCGCCGCGCCCGGGTACGCGCCGACCGAGGTGGCCGCCGCCGCGCCGACACGGACAGCTCCGGCGCCGGGGGCTCCGGGGGCCGTGCCGCCGGGATACCGGACGCCGCCCCCGTACCCGCAGCCTTCGTACCCGCAGTTGCAGCCGCAGCACCCCCCGTACGCGCAGCCCGCGTACGCCCCGGGCCACAGCACGCCGCCGCCGTTCCACACCCAGGGCTTCGTTCCCGGTCCGCCCGCTCCGCCGCGCCCCAAGCGGACGGGGCTGATCGTCATCGGTGCGGTCGCGGCGGCGGTCATCGGGCTCGTGGTCCTCGGGTCCCTGCTGCCTGACGGCTCCGTCAAGGGCGGCGGCGACAAGGCGTCCGGCGGCGGGAGTGCCTCTTCGGGTGCCGCGCAGCAGCGGCCCGACCCGCAGCCGGTCTCGTACCAGGGCATCGAAGTGCCCCAGAACCACCAGTTGATGTTCGCCGACAACCCGCCGCGCCCGGCCGAAGAGCCGACCGGCGCCGGGGTGTTCTACGGGCACGCGGACCTCTTCTACTACCGGGACACCCTGTTCGGGGACGAGAAGTTCGGTACCGCGAACGGCAAGCTCGTCCTGCTGAACAACTCCGAGAAGGGCTCCCTGGAGACCTGCCGCGCCGTGACCCGCTTCACCGAGAAGATCGGCCTCGACCAGCTCACGGACGGTTCGCAGGTCTGCGTGCTGAGCAAGGCCGGCCACATCACGCTGGCGACCTTCCGCGGCAGGTCGGGCGTGAAGGAAGAGACCAGGTTCATCACCGTCGACCTGACGGTCTGGCGCAATGCCGAGGCCGCAGCGAAGAACTAGGGCTCGTCCGGTCGATCACGGGTTCGGCCGGTCAGGCATGATGCCCGGGTGAGCATCATCGTCACGTTCTTCGTGGCACCGGACGACACCACGGCAGCTCTGGTCCTGCAGACCGGCCCGGGACGGGCATGCGAGTCGCTCTCCTTCGGCGATTTCGACCCCGAGGAGGCCGTCGTCGAGTGGGAATGCCTTCTTACCGGCGCCGGGTTCGGGGAACTCGTCGAAGCCGGCGAGCCGCGTATCGTCGCCGGCCAGGACAACGGCGGATGTGTCGTCTTCGCCATCTCGCCCGGCCTGTCCACCGCGCTCGCGGACGCCGAACTGTCCGGGCTGCGCGACCTCGCTGCCTCGTGGGTCCGGCTCCGAGCGGAGGACGGCGAGATCATCGACACGGAGATCGCCGACCGGATCGTGGGCGACCTGGCGGCGCTCGTCAGGGATGCCCGTCGTCAGGACCAGGGCGTCTACTGCTGGGTCGCGTAGGAGCTCACGTCCGCGGCCGGATGGTGCCGAGGAGGACGTGAGGTTGCTTCGGTGCGGCACGCGACCCCGGCCGTGGGCAACAGGCCGCCGTATCGGAGAAGATGGCCGCTTGAAGATCGGCGACGAGGGCGGCAGGATCCCTGCCGGCCTTGTCCGGCGGGGAGGACGGCAACCATGCGGGAAATAGCGCGTCACGAGATCGGCGAGGACCGGACGAGTCGCGCCCTGGAGGACATCGGGGGGCGGACCTTCGGCCGCTGGCACAGCCTGCGCTACGACAGCCTGTCCATCAAGGGAGTCCAGGAGACGGGCGACGAGCTCCTCGACCACGTCGGCGCCCTCGCCCACCAGGATCCGCACCTCGAAAGCGCGCCCGCCCGGCTGGCCCTGCGGACAGCGGCGGAGTGCGCGCTCGGCGTTCTGACGCTCGGAACTTGCCCCAACGGGGACTACGAGGTCTTCTTCCCCCTTATCGACGAGGAGCTCAGCAGCGAGGACTTCGCCTTCGGCGACACGGTCGACCAGGCACCCACGGCGCAGGTCTGGGTGGACACCTTCGCGCTGAGCGTGATCACCGGACTGCTCTGGGAGCCGGCCCGGATGATCGGTCCTGTGCTGAAGACGGACTACGCTCCGATGTTCCACTCCGGACTGCCGTATTCGTCCCTGAGCTCGGTCTCCGGCCCGGCCGAGCTGGCCGAGATGGACGCGCTCTGCGCCTACATCCACCTGGTGGAGACGGCGCGGTCACCTTGGGTCGCGTCCGGGGTGCCGCCCCTGCGCAAACCGGACGCGGAGGAGCGCGCCGCGGCCGCCGCGCGGCTCGACGATGCGTGCACACCGACCCCCGACCAGCGACTGCTGCGCGTACTCCTCGACGACGACCAGCCCGCGTTCGAACGAGCCCTGACCAGCCGTCTCCTGGAACACCGCGACGGCTCCGGTCCGGATGCCGCGCCGCGGACGCTGCTTCCGGTCACCGCCATCGCCCTGGCGGCCCTCGCCGTACAGGCACACGGCTGGGAGCTGAACGTGCGCTCCGGTTACCTGCCGACGGGCCTGCTGCGCGTCCCGAGCCAGTAGGGGCGCCCGCCTCCTGTGCGTCGTACAGCTCCTCGCAGCGCGTCCCAGGCCGCGTAGGCGCGGCGGAACTCGTCGCCGGCCGCGAAGGGCCGTCCGGCGAACTCGGCGGTGGTCGGCTGCGCGGGGTAGCCAAGCCCGATGCCGAGGCGATCAGCCGGTTCCAGGTCTCACGGTCCAGGCTCCCCTCGGTCGGCGGGATCATGCCCAGCGGCCAGCTGCCCTCCTTCTTGGCCGAGGGAAAGCAACGGTGGGAGGGCATCAGGCCGTCGGGCACGGCCGGGTCGCCGGTTCGCCGGGCGAGCTCGGCCCAGCGCAGCCGTCGCCAGCCGGAGCCCGGGTGCCGGGCGCGGCCCAGCCCTCCTCCCGTGGTGACGCCCACGGCGTCGAGGTCGATGCCTGCGACGATGTGGGGCAGGGTGCTCCCCTCGGCGAGACGTGCCTGGCGGTCCTCGTGGTACGACACGTCCTCCGGCCCCTGCTCTTGCTCGTACATGGCGTTGAGCACCCACGCCGCGTCGGGCATGGCCGGAGGCATGAACCCTGTGATGCCGTCGCCGCACAGCTCCAGCAGCCAGTCGGTGGCTCCGGACGGCACACGCGGCCACAGGCCGGACATCAGGCTCGGTTCCTCGGACATGCGTTCATGGTCCCAGGTACGGAACTCCCCGGGCGGCTGGGTTCGGGGCGGCGTCACCGGCCCCTCAGAGGCCGGTGACGGCCTGCTGGCGCACGAACTTGACGCTGTGGCAGCTCGCCCCCGCCGGAGGCCACACGACGGCTGGCCCCGCGCGGAAGCATGCAGATCACGTACGGGACAGCCGTCAGGCGTGGCGGACGGCCGCCACGGCGGCCGGGAGTACGGCGGGGCGGTCGAGGAACGCGAGCACGGCCCGCTTCTCCGGGAGGTACACCTCGGGCAGGTCGATCTCCGGGAGGGTGATCTCGCCCTGCCGGACGAAGCCGAGCCGGTTCAGCAGGGCGAGCGCCTTGGCGTTGGAGGCGTCGGGCTCGGCCACCGCGCGCAAGACGGCCGGGTCGCGGAAGGTGAACCGGATGAGCGACCCGATCAGGGTCCTGCTGAACCCGGGCCGGGGCCGGCCGGTCACCGGGGCCAGCATCAGATGGACGCCGATGTCGCCCTCCCGCACCGCATAGCAGTCGCTGACCCGGTCCTCGGTGGGCTCGTACGTCTGGAAGAGTGCGACGGGCTCGCCGTTCAGCCGGACCATGAACGCGTGGTGCGTGTCGCGGCGGTCCACGTCCACGCAGCTGCTGTTCACGGCGGCCTCGGGCGGACTGGCCAGGGCCTCCTGCCCGTGCTCGCGTTCCCCGGCGACACCCCGGTCGGTGAGCCGGCTCGGCGCACCAGGCCCAGGCCCCGGTGCCCCCGGTGCCCGCAGTGCCCCCGGTGCCCGCAGTCGGTCCGGACCGGACCGCGATGACGTACCGGCGCCCTGGCCGACAGGAAGCTGATCATCATTTAAGCTTCAGGGCGGCCGTCGGGCTGCGGCTCGTCGCTCTGCGCGGCGGCTGCGGAACGGTCAGGCCGACCGGTCGAGGAGAGCAGCCTGAGTCAGGGCCCTGGTCCGGACGGCGACCACATGACGCTGATCATGAAGATCCCGGGGAATCGCGTGACCGCCGGCGTGCGTCTCAGTGGTGTGGGGCGCACAGCCCACCCGCCCACGAACAGAAGACCCCCAGGGAGAAGTGAGGTATGCCAGTGATCTGCGTCGGAGGCATGATCGGCATCGGCAAGACGAGTGTGGCCGAGCTGCTCGCCAAGGAGCTGGGCAGCGACGTCTTCTACGAGAGCGTGGAAGACAATCCGATCCTTCCGCTCTTCTACACGGCGAGCCCCGAAGAGATCCAGGCGAAGCGCTACCCCTTCCTGCTGCAGCTCTACTTCCTGCAGACCCGGTTCGCCTCGATCAAGGAGGCGTACAAGCAGGGGGACAACGTCCTCGACCGGTCCATCTACGAGGACTGGTACTTCGCCAAGGTCAATCACGACCTGGGCCGGATCAGCTCCCTCGAGATGCAGGTGTACGAGGGGCTGCTCAACGAGATGATGCGCGAGATCGACGGCCTGCCCTACCGCAAGGCGCCCGATCTCATGGTCTACCTCAAGGCGGACTTCGAGACGGTGCTGCACCGTATCGGGCTGCGGGGCCGCGGTTTCGAACAGGACGAGAGCCTCGTCGAGTACTACCGGACGCTGTGGTCCGGCTACGACGACTGGGTGCACAAGCACTACTCGGCCAGCGAGGTCCTCGTCATCGACATGAGCCGCACGGACGTGGTGAACAACCCCGAGGACGCGGCCCGCGTGGTGCGGGAGGTCAAGGACACCCTGGCGGCGGTCGCGCACCGGGTCTGAGTTTCCCGGTTCACCGCGCATCCCCGGAGGGCCTGCGCCCGGACGGGCACGTCACCGTCCGGGCGCAGGCCCGCCGACGGCCCCGGGTGGCGGGCCCCGGGGCGAGCGGTTCGTACAAGACCCGTGCCGTCCGGGCGCCGGAGACTGCCGTCATGACCCTGCCCAGCGAAACCCCCGGTCCTCACCGTCAGCCCGCCGTGCCCCTCGCACCCGCCGTGCCCTCCGGGTCCCGGCCCCGCGACACCGCGCACCCGGCCCGGACGTTCACACCCGCCGCGGGCCGCTTTGCCCCCACCAGCCTCTACGACCCCGTGGCGGCCCTGGTGCGCGAGCGGCTCTGGCGCGGCCTGCTGGCCGTGCACGTGGCTCCGCGCCCGGAAGACGTGATCGTCGACGTCGGCTGCGGCACCGGCTCCCAGGCCCTGCTCCTGCACAGCATCGAACCCGCCGCCCACATCATCGGCATCGACCCGGACCCCCGCATCCTGACCGTCGCCCGCCGCAAGGCCCGGGCCGCGGGCGCAGCCGTCGACTGGCGCCGGGGCATGGGCGACGAACTGGCGGACACACTCGGGGCGGGCAGCGCGGACACCGCCGTCTCCAGCCTCGTCCTCCACCAGTGCCCCCTCCCGATGAAACGGGCGATCCTGGCCGCCCTGCACACCGTGCTGCGGCCCGGCGGCAGGCTGGTCCTGGCCGACTACGGCCTCCAGCGCACCCGCCTGATGCGCACCGCGTTCCGCGTCGTCCAGCTCGCCGACGGCCGGGCCGACACCCAGCCCAACGCCGACGGCATCCTGCCCTCCCTCATCACCGAGGCCGGTTTCGACCGGGTCCGCGAGGCCGAGGTCGTCTCAACCGTCACCGGATCCATTTCGGTGTACGTCGCCCGGCGCGCCGGCGGCTGAGGACGGCAGCACCTGCATCACCCGCAGCACGGCCGCCGGAGTCATCCCGATCATCTCCCGCATCCGGCGGGTGAGGTGGGCCTGATCGGCGAAGCCTCCGGCGGCTGCGGCCTCGGCCGGGCTGCGCCCCTCTCCCAGAGCCTCCGCGCTCCGGCGCAGCTTCAGCCAGATACGCCGCCGCGCCAGCGGCATGCCCAGCTGCTGCCGGGCCAGGGCCCGCAGCCGCTGCGGCGACAGACCCACCCGGGCCGCGACCAGGTCCATCGGGACCCGCTCCTCCGGCCCCTCCGGCCCCTCCAGCAGGGCCGACGCTGCGAGCAGCCGCGGGTCCAGCCCGGCCGAGGGCAGGGCCGCCGCCCGACCGAGTTCGGCCTCGTCGAGCCGGTGCAGCTCGGGCACCGCCACGATCCCCGAGCCGGAACCGCACCGCCCCCGCAACCGGTCGGCCAAGGCCGAATGCGGCTCCACGAAGATGGTGAGCAGATCCCCCGCCGACAGCATCCGGTGCGCGGTCATGGGCGGGACGAGCAGCGCCGCTCCCCGCACGACCCCGCCGTCCGCCCCGGCGAGCGCCGCCTCGCCCCGGGGCGCCAGGACGAGCTGGAAGGCAGCGTGCCGGTGAACGGACCCTCCGGGTGACACCCCCCGGTACCACGCGTACCCCTCCCCCACGCCGAACCCCGGCCCCAACTCCCGCCCCACACCCGGCCCCTGACCATCGCCCGTCCCCATGCGCCCAGACTGCCAGAGTCCGAGCCCTCGCCCGGGGTCCGCTGACGGGCGCACGTACGGGGTGAGCGCACCCACCGCCTCCAAGTCCTTGCCGGGGCGGTCGAACTCGTCGACGATGCATCCAAGCCACGGCCTTCCGGATCCCACCGGGCCCGGCCGGGGCAGGGGAGAACAGGGGAAACAGTGACAACGAACAGCAATCCGAAGAAGCGCCCGATGGCCGCAGCGGCACTCATCCCGCTCTTCGTGCTCGCAGGGCTGCTCCTGGGCCCTGCGGCGACCGCCTCGGCGGCCGCTCCGGTGGCCCGGCAGGCTCCTGCCGCCGCGGCGCTCCCGCAGAGTGGTCTCCTCGCCGGAGCCGGCGTGGCAACCGGTCTCCACGCGCCGATGTCTTCCCAGGTCCGGGCCACCACCGGGGGCAAGAAGAGCAAGAAGAGCAAGAAGAAGAGCGGGCTGTTCAAGACGCTCTTGATCGTCGTGGTCGTCGTCATCGTGCTGCTCGTCGTCCTGTACGTGGTCCGCCGGGCTCTGCGCCGCAGGTCCGCCTAGGATCCGGCTCCGGCTGCCCGAAGGATGCACAGGGTCCGACCGGTCCGGACCCCGGCCGAGACCCGTCCCGTGCGCGTGCGCGTGCGCGTGCCGGGAGTCCGCGGCACTACGGCAGCGCGAGCAACCCGTCGATCCGTGCACGGATCTCCTCGTCCTGGAGGACCGCCCGGTAGTCGCCGTACTCCGAGAATCGGCGGTCCTCGGCCCTCAGTGCCGTGAGTGCTTCCCGGACCGGTGGGGTGAGGGTTGCGTGGTGCGTGAGCGCGTCGAGGGCAGTGGTGAACGTCCAGTGCCACTGCCCGTCGGCGGCGAATGCCGGCACCGTGGCCTCTGCCTGCGCCGGTTCCGGCAACGGCGGTTCCCAGGGCTGCGGGTACGGCGTGGGCTCGCCGGGCAGCAGCGGATCCTCCCCCCACGCGTGGAGCACCTTGCGTAGGTCCTTGACGAGCCACCCCGCGCGGGTGACCTCGTCCCGAAGGGCTTCCCGTACCGCGGGCAGAAGCACTCCGGCGTGTGCGCGCAGCGGCCGGAGGACGTCGGCGACGTCCGGCTGCCGCGGTTCACCCGGGAAGAAGCCGTGGCCCTGCACGTCCCGGTAGGGCGCGACGAGCCGCTCGACCAGCTCGGGCAGTGCGCGAGGGTCCCCGATCCGGGTCAGGGCCCACCGCGCGTGGTCACCGATGGTGCCGTCGAAGAACGTCGATTCCCCGGGGTCGTGGAGGAGTGCCGCGAGCCGGTCGGCGTGCGGTGCCGCCCTGTGGCCGAGCACCGCCATCAGATGCGCGGCCTGGTAGCGCACGTCGTCGTCCGGGTCGGCCAGCAGCCCGGCCGCCAGCGGCAGCACGGCCGCTCCCACGGAGGGCCGGGCCAACAGCAGTCGCCACGCCTCGTCCAGCGCGCACCGGCGCAGCTCCGCATCGCCGATCCGGCTCCCGGTCTCGGCCAGTGCGGCGACGAACGAGGTCGCCACCGTCATGTCGAGCTCCAGCAGTTCCACGACCCAGGCCGCGACGTCCTTGCGCTCGTACGGGATTTCGCGGTCCAGGGTGTACCAGACCCTCCCGAACTCCGGGGCGAGCACCGGATCGGCGAGGATCTCCAGCAGCATGGGGTGGGCACGCAGCGCCGCCCGCGGATCCAGAGGTGCTGAGGCGATCACGGCCGCCACCCGCAGCACCGGATTCCCGCCGTGGCGGAGTCCGTCCAGCACGGCCCGTACCTCGGCGCCCGTCGACTCCGTGGGGTCCTCGTCGGCCGCGGCCCGGCCCAGCGCCGGCAACAGGGCCACTTGGACCGAGAGGTCCGTCTCCTCGTGCCACCGCTCCAGCAGGGGCCCGGTCCGGTCGGCGATCAGCCGCAGCGCGGTCCGCCGCACCACGGGATCCCCGTCGTCGAGCAGCCTGCGGATGCGGGGCCACTGCCGCCTCCAGGCCGCCGCCGGCGCGGAGTCGGCCTCCCCGCCCCCGCCCCCGTCCTCACCGTCGCAGGCCAGGTACGTCAGCAGATCGACCAGGTCCGGCCGTACGACCGTTTCCGGGTCGAGGGCGAGATCCACCAGGAACGGCAGGGCGGCCGTGCCCACGCCGGTGAACCGCCCCGGGGTCAGCAGGAGGTCCTGCAGGTCGGCGTACGCCCGCCCCACGGCCTCCGGCCCGGTGGCGGCGTCCGCCCGGGCGATCCGGCGCAGCACCTTCGGTACGTCGGTGGCCGGATGGTCGGGTCCCACCGCCTCCAGCGCCCGCCAGTCCACTGCGTCCAGCGCCTCCCACATGTCCCCCGCCTCGCTCCCGCGCGTCCGTCCCCTGTCCGGGGATCCTGCCACTGCGGGAGAAGGTGCGGCCAGGCACCTCCTCAGGCCGGCGGATCCGTCGGGTCTTCGGGGCCGGAACCGCCCGTGTACTGAACCGGCCCGAACGGCACGGGGATTGGCAGTTCCGGGCCGAATGAGGCGGCGCGGCCGGCGGGCTGGCTGGCTGGCTGTGGCAGGGCTGGCCTCGCGCGTCAGTTGTCGACAGGGCCGGGCAGCCGGCGGAGTTCGAGCAGAACCATCGCGATCTTCACTGCGGTGGAGATCGTCAGGGCCTGGAGGAACGGCATACCCGTCAGCCACAGGGCCACCATCATGACCGTGAGCACCAGGAACGCCGGGAGCAGGTTGGTCCGCCTGATCGCGGTCCGCAGGTGTCGGGCTCGGCTCCGATGCTGGTTCACCGTACCGATCGGGCGCTCGGCGACGCCCTCTTCTTTGGCGTGTTGCATGGACTGCTGCCCCTTCCTCGTACTCGCCCCCGGAAACGAGCGTCGGGTCCGCCCCGGCGGACTGCCACTGCTGCCACCCGCCCCGCCGCCATCCGACGTACAGGTTCACCTCACCGGCCCAGGTCCGCGGCACCGCGCCCCCGCTCCCCGGCCGGCGAGCCGACGTGGGCCAAGCCGGTGGCCGCCGCCGAAGGGGACCGTGGACCGCAGACCGGGGCCCTTGGTGAGGAGACGGCGCGCGCCGAGTAGCCTTGGCGGTCATGATCGCGAATCAGTGCCGTGCGGCGACGAAGAAGGGCGAACGGTGCCGGGTCGAGGCGCGACCGTCGGGTTTGTGCCACACGCATGATCCGGTGGTGCGGTGCCGGGTGCTGAACGCCAAGGGCAAGCCGTGCGTGATGGCGACGGGTGGCGGTCCGTGCCCCCTGCACGAGGGACAGCAGCAGGCTTCCGTCGAGGCGGCCATGAAGCTGGTCACGCTCTATGAACTGGCCGCTGCCGAGCTCCTCTTCGCGGTCGAGGAGCCCGCGGTCGAGGAGTACTGCTCCCCTCCCGGAGCCGTGACTGCCGGAGAACTGGGCGGGACTCGGCTGTCGCCGGCGTTCGTGGCCCGCACCATCAACCTCGGCTGAACGCATGGCCCTTGGCCATGACCCGGCACAGGCCATCGTCCTCGTCGCGTCCGACGGGAGTTCCGAGAACGATCTCGAGCTCCTTGTGATGCCGGGGTGATGCCGTGAGACGGCCGTCGCGGTTGGACTGGGAGCTGATGCCCCTGGAGGGCGTCGGGCCACTGCGGTTCGGCATGCGTATCACCGAGGTCGCCGCAGCGCTGCCGGGCATGACAGCGCTGCGCCGGTTCCAGGCCGACCCCTCGTTTCGGGAGACTCTCGGTGTGGCGTTCGGCACGGGGCAGGCGGAGCCTGCCGTGTACGCCTACTTCGTCGGCGGCCGGTTGTTCTGCGTCGCGTCCGACGCCGTCCGTGGGCCCCAGGTGTCGCTCTGGGGGCGTGAGTTGACCGCCTGCGCCCCAGCCGACCTCGAACGGTTCCTGGGGCACGCCTACGACTGCGGGGTGCTCGACCTGTCCTACGGTCCGCGGGGGAATCCTGGAGCCAACGGGCTCGGTCTGGTGGTGCGGGTCCAGGAGGTCGCCGGCCGCGTGGTGACCCGGCCGGTCATGGTGGGCCGGGACTGGGCCGACCGGTGCACCGACGACTGGGAAGGCGCGGTCCCGGAGTGCGAATGGGTGGGCCGGCTGTGGTCCCGTCCAGGTGAAACGGGATCCTGGCCCCCGCCCGGCCACACGACGCACCGGGGTGGCTGGCGACCTCCCTTCTGACCCGGTACGGACGTCTTCCAGGTGCGGTTGAAGGCCCCGTTCCGGCTCCCGCCGATCGGCCGTTCAACCTCCATTCGAATGGCGACCTGTCGCACCTCGTCACACCCGGCGAAGAGGCGGAGGCCACCACCTGGCGGGATGTCCAGGTCTCCGTACGCAGCGCTGCGCTGCACAGCGCTGCGCAGCGCCGGGACCGTGAACGGTGAAGCGACACCCGGCTGGGCCGGGCCGCGCCGGGCCGGTGACCGGGGATCCAGGTGGTCGACGGAGCTGTCGGCTGTCGGCGAAGTGCGTGACGTTCCGATCCGTCAGGCCACCGGCCGGACGAGGTCAGCGGTTGCCTGCCGCAGCGCCGCGGCCAGTCGGTCGCGGGCCTCGGTCTGGGCAGCGATGCGTTCGTCGAGGACCGCGAGCCGCTCCATCGCGACTCGGAGACCCGTGACCGAGGGCGCCGCCGCCACGTTTCCGTCCAAACACGGGGCGAACACCCGCACGTCGTCCAGCGTGAGCCCAGCGGCCAGCAGGTAGCGGATGTTGCTGACGCGCACAGCCGCCCGTTCGTCGTAGACCCGGTAGCCGTTGGCTGCCCGCTCCGAGGAGATCAGCCCCGCCTGTTCGTAGTGCCGCAACGCACGGGCCGTCGTCGCGGTCGCCTTCGCCAATTCGCCTATCCGCACCTCTGCCACCTCCGGTGGCCACTCCTATCACGCCACCACGGCCCCGCCGTCGACCGGGAGTACCACTCCGGTGACGAACGACGCGCCAGGCTCGGCCAGCCGGGTGATCGCCCAGGCGACCTCCTCCGGGCGCCCGATCCGGCCCATCGGGGTGTGCGCCAGCTGCCATGTGCGGACCGCCGCGATCTGCTCCGGTGCCAGGCCCTGATGTTCGCCGATCGGGGTGTCGACCGCGCCGGGCGCGACCGCCACCACCCGGATCCCCCGGGGTGCCAGCTCAACCGCCCAGCTCCGGGTCAGCAGTTCCAGAGCGGCCTTGGTCGCGGCAAAGACCGAACTGCCCGGCCAGGCCCGCTGGCCCACCGAGGTGCTGACGTTGACGATCAGGCCCCCGGTGGTCTCCAGGGCGGGCAGTGCGGCTTGCGCCAGCAGGATGGGCGCGACCAGGTTGGTGGCGATCTGAGGCGCGATCATTTCGGGCGTGAGTGAGCCGAGGGCGCCGCTGCGTACGATGCCCGCGTTGTTGACGAGCACGTCCAACCGGCCGTGCGTCTCCAGCACCCGCCGGACGATCCGCTCGGGCTCGCCCTCGGCCGTGATGTCGGCGGCCAGCGGGGTGATACGGGCCCGGTCGGCCTCGGCGGTCTCGCTGAGCGGTTCGGCCCGACGTCCGACCGCGATCACGTGGGCGCCCTCGGCTGCGAAGGCGCGAGCGGTGGCCCGGCCGATCCCGGTGCCGGCTCCGGTGACGACGACGATCCTGTGGTGCTGCCGTTCGGCGTTGTTGTCCATGCCGGTCATCGTTCGACCTTGCCGCCAGTGGCAAGGTCAAACCGCCGGTCGACAGCCCACGCATCCCGTCGTCGGTGATTACCTGCTCAGCCACCACGCACCGGCCGACGGCATTCTCGGCGAGCTGGCCGCGGCCACCCGCGAGGCCGACGCCGACGCCGCGCACATGCAGATCTCCTCCGACGAGGGCGCCCTGCTCACGATGCCGACCCGGCTGACCGGCGCCCGCTTCGCGGTCGAGGTCGGCGTCTTCACCGGCTACTCGGCCCTCTGCATCGCCCGCGGCCTGGCCGACGGCGGCCGCCTGCTCGCCTGCGACGTCAGCGAGGAGCGGGCCGCGATCGGTCGGCCGTACTGGGAGCGTGCGGGTGTCGCCGACCGGATCGACCTGCGGATCGCCCCCGCGCGCTGACGCGGCAGCCGCCGGCTCCTGCCGGGCAGGGTCGGGCCGGGGTCGGGCCGGCAGTCCATGCCGGGCACGAACCCGAAGGCCGCCGGCAGCTGCCGGTCGGCCACCGCCCCACGGCAGCTGACATGATGGCCGGATGCCCAATTCGCCCTCTGCACCGACCGATCTGTGGTTGCGCGGGGTCGCGGCCAACACGGGAGCCCCGGCCGGCGTCCTGCTGCGACTGCTGGACCCGGCCGCCGGGGACGCTCGCCGGATCCTGTGCGAGAAGCGCTGTCTTCCCCAGGAGGTCATGGACGCAGCGGTCGCGCACCCGGAGGCCAAGGTACGCCGGTCCTTCGCCCGCAACCCCCACGTCCCACCGGCCCAGCGCGCCCGTCTGGTCGAGGACCCCCACGACTTCGTGCGCGCGCAAGTCGCCTCAGGACCCTACCCGCGCCCGCTCCCACGCCGGCCCCGACCGCTGCCCGACGACGCCCTCGTCTCCCTGCTGACCGCCGAGGACGGCGGCGAACCTGGGCTGCTCACGGCCGACGAGATCGCGCAAGAGCTCGTGGCCTCGTACCAGATACCCCCTTCCTTCCGGCACAGGATGCTCGGGCACGAACACCCCGCACTGCGGATCTTCGCGTCGCAGCCGTGGTCCTGGCTCACCTCCGAGCAGCGAAAGGCCCTGCTGACCGACCCCCACCCGGACGTCCGGGCGTCCGCCGAGCGCAGCGCGCGGACGGAGGACCCCGCGGCCATGGAGGCGGAACTCCCGGAAGAGAGCTGCCACCACCGGTGGATGATCCTCGTCAACTACGCACTGTCGGATGCCGTCGTCGAGGCGTGCATGGCCGATCCTGAGTGCCGGTGGTCCGTCGCCGGCAACCCGTACACGTCTCGCGACGTCTTGGCCCGGCTCGCCCGTGACGTCGACCCCGGGGTCCGCGAACGCGTCGCCGGACGGGCCGACCTCGATGCCGTGCTGTGGGCGGAGCTCGCCGAGGACCCCGACGAGCGGGTGCGTACCCGGGCCCGGGTACAGCCGCTCCCCCGCACCCGGGCACAGTGCCAGGCCGTCGACCACGAGATGAGCGAGGACGCGTACGACTGCAACTGCCTGATCCTGGAACCGTACGAGGAGCCGGACCTGGACTGGTACCGGGCGTGCGCGGTTTCCGGGGAGGTGATGCTGCGCCGGGCGGCCGCCAGATGCGCCACGCTGCCCGCCGATCTGGTGTCACGGCTGGCGGAGGACCCGGACGAGGAGGTACGTCACCGGCTGGCCTCGTGGCACCCCCTGGCCCCGGCCGCGATCGTCCTCGCGGCCTTCGTCGCCCGCCCCCGGCAACGCCCCCACCTGATCATGCAGTCCCGGTTGCCGCGGACCGGTCTGGCCCACCTGCTCGGGCACGAGGACCCGGAGGTACGGGCGCTGGCGGCCGCCGACCCGGCCGGGCGGGCCCCCGTGGAGCTGCTGACGGACCCGGACGAGCACGTCCGGCGGGCGGCCGCAGCCAACCCGCTCTTCTCCCGGGACACCCTGGAGACCCTGCTCCAGGACCCGGCAACGGCCGAAGGAGCGGCGGCCAACCCAGGGCTGACGGCCGTACGGCTGCACGCCTTGCTGGACTCCGCGGGCCTGCCGCGCTGACCGGCACGACGGCGAGGGGCGGTCAGGAGGACGCCGGCCCGTGGGCGGGTGCGCCGAGAGCCGCGACGGCGGCGACCATGCGGTCCCAGAACCGGCCGGTCTCCAGGGTCACGGCCACGCGCGCGTTGTCCGGGTTGCCCGTGGAGCGGTGCAGGTCCACCACCGTGGCGCCGCGCGTGTACCGGCCGTGCAACTCCACGGCGACATGGGCGTCCACGCAGTGCACCAGCCCGGGGTCGATGACCCGGGCCACCGCCACCGGGTCGTGCAGGGGTGGGCTGGGGAACCCCCACAGCTCGCGGTACGTGGACCCGAAATAGGTCAGCAGCTCCGCGCAGGTCCGCCCGAGGGGCGTGCCCAGGGCCACGAAGCGGGCCACCACTTCGGGGGTGGCCAGTGCTTGGTGCGTGACGTTGAGCCCGCACATGGTGACCGGCGCCCCCGAGCGGAAGACGATGTCGGCGGCCTCCGGGTCGGTGAGGATGTTGAACTCGGCGGCCGGGGTCCGGTTGCCGCGCATCGTCGAACCGCCCATCAGGACGATCTCGCGGATGCGGGAGGCGTCCTGCGGGTACCGCGTCAGCAGCAGGGCGATGTTGGTCAGCGGTGCGGTCGGGACGAGGGTGACGGGCTCGGGATGCTCGGCCAGCAGCCGGTGGATGAGGTCCACGGCGTGCTCCGGGACCACGTCCACCGTGGGAGGCGGGAACACCGGTCCGTCCAGTCCGCTGACCCCGTGCACGTCGGCGGCCACGCCGAGCGGCTGGACGAGCGGCCGGTCGCAACCGGCCGCGACGGGGACGTCCGTGATCCCGGCGACCGTGCAGACCCGGCGGGCGTTGAGCGTGGTCTTGTCGAGGGTCTGGTTGCCCGCGACCGTGGTGACGGCCAGCAGGTCCACCGCCGGGTCCCCG
Organism: Streptomyces sp. NPDC001549; assembly: GCF_042894025.1. Classification (NCBI taxonomy): domain Bacteria; kingdom Bacillati; phylum Actinomycetota; class Actinomycetes; order Kitasatosporales; family Streptomycetaceae; genus Streptomyces; species Streptomyces sp. NPDC001549. The sequence continues at coordinate 319,612 of NZ_JBIAVJ010000004.1, read as the reverse complement.
GCGGCCAGCATGATCGCGAGGGCGTCGTCATGGCCGGGATCGCAGTCGATGATGATCGGGACGGGCACGTCACTCCTGGCGCTGCGGGGCGTGGAGCTCCAGTGTGCCGCCGGGCCGATGCCCTGACCACACCGCCTCGCCCGGACGCGCGCGCAGTCGGTCGGCCGCGTCAGGGGGCGGGCTCATCGGGCTCACCCGTAGGACGAGGGCGGACGGAACGGGCAGCGTGCCCAGCCCTCCGGACGGAACACATCCGTCCCCGTCCGTCCGGTCCGTCCGGCGGGTCAGGGCGACCGCTGGACGCAGGCCGTGGCCCGGCAGATCGAACCGTGACAGGGGCCCATCGGACGGCGAGCGGGACACCCCCCCGCACCCTCGGACCGGCCTGAGGTGGTCAGATCTCGGAGCAGGCAGGTTCTTCGGGCGCGGAGGGAGAGGCTGCGGGTGGCTGAGGCGTTGCCTCCGGAGCCGACGATGTGAGGCCACTGCGGCGAACCCACAGGAGGGATCCCGCCAGCAGTACGGTGCCTCCCAGCAGCCAGGGCACCGGGCCTGGCCGGAGGACCCCGACGAGCAGGCCGGTGAGTGCTCCCACCAGTTGCAGGGTGAGGGACTGGACGGACAGCACAGTGGCCCGGCCCGCACTGGTGACCCGGCGGTGCAGGATGTCGTTCTGATTCGGTCCCGCCGCGCCGAGTCCGAGGTAGAGCAGGCCGTAGCCGGTGACCGAGAGCACCAGGGCGCCCGCTCCGGTCGACGCCGCGGTGGCCCCGAGCAGAAGCAGCCCGCTCGCGCCGGCGCCGAGGCTCACCATGACCGCGCGCTCGCCGCTGCCCGTCAGTCGGGCGGCCGGCGGAGCGAGATGGCTGCCGAAGCCGGAGCAGATGAAACCGGCACAGGCCAGTACGGCGAAGAGCACCGCCCCCGACTCCGACGCGCCGGTCACGGCCGCAGCGCGGCCCGGCATGAGCAGTTCGATCGTGACCAGCGCGCTGCCGGCCGCACCCGCGCTGAGGAACACCCGGCGGACCGGCGTGTCCCGACCGCCCAGACGCAGTCCGCCCACGACGGTGGCCGGGACGCCTCGGAGTACGTCGCGCAGGGCGGCCGCCGGCCGGGGCGGCTCGGGCAGAGCGGTCAGGACGTACAGCACGAAGGCGATCTCGACCGCCGCGCCCAGCAACAGCGGGACGGACAGGGGCAGTACCAGCCCGGAGGAGGCCTCGCGCAGCCGGGCGCCGAGGTCCGGGCCGGCTCCGAGCAGCCAGGGAAGGGCGCCGCCGAGCAGGGTTCCCGCGGCGAGCGCGGCGGAGGTCGCGGAGGAGCCGCCGGCCAGGCCGGGGCGCAGATCGGCGCCGGGCCCGGAGTCCGCGTGGACGGTGTCGACGTACCAGGCTTCGGCCGGCCCGCTGGACAGGGCGCGGCCCGCACCCATCAGCACCATGCCCAGGCCGAGCAGCCAGGGAGCGGAGCCCAGGCCCACGAGGACCAGGGCGGTGAGGTTCAGCAGGCCGGCGGCCATGAGGACGGCGCGGCGTCCCAGGACGTCGGCCAGTCCTCCGGTGGGCAGTTCCAGTGCTGCGGCCGTCAGCGAGTGCGCGGCGAACAAGCCCGCGATCGTCGCCGTGGTCATGCCGCGCTCGGTGAGCAGCAGGATCAGGGGGGCGAGGCTCAGGCCCAGCGGCAGCCAGAAGAGCGCGCAGACCGTGATGTAGCGGCGGCGTGCGGTGGGTATGTCCAGCGGTCCGGTCATGACGCGTTCTCGGCGGCCGTTGCCGTCGCCGTCGCCGTCGGGCCCGAGTGGTGCGGCTCTGCGGCGGGGTCGCGTGGCGCGAGGGGCAGCCCTGCCGTGAGGAGTACCACCTGCGCCGCGCGAGGATCCCCTGCATCACGGGCGGTCAGTTCCCCGAGTTTCCGGGCGAATACGTCCCGGAGTTCGGTGAGCGATTCGGGCGTCAGACGGGGCATCAAGTCGCTGATCCCGGAGGGCTCCACCCACTCCTGCGGCAGCCGTCCGTCGGCGATATCGGCCTCGTGCCGGACGAGAGAAGCCTCCAGGTGCTCGATCTGGGCCCTGCGAGACAGGCTGAGCAAGGCGCGGCTGCCCGGGGAGGATTCCATCGACTTGTTGCTCCAGGCGGTCACGGAATGCACCGCCTGCCAGCGCCGCTCCCGGCCGTCTCGGTGCTCGGCCTCGGCGACGAACGCGTACTTCGCCAGGACGCGCAGGTGGTAGCTGGTGGAAGCGGACGACTCCCCGGTCCTGACCCCGAGCTCACTCGCGGTGGCCGGGCCGTCCTGCCGCAGCAGCCCGAGCAGCCGGATGCGCAACGGGTGCGTGAGGGCTTTCAGGGCTGCGGCGTCCCGCTCAGGGTCGAGTACGCGTCTCTGTTCTTCGCTGACCATGCAGGGAGGCTAGAGCCCTCGAAAGCTTTCCAAAAGTATTTTTGCAGAACTTCTTTGGGAAAATGACTGCTCGACCGCAGTCGCAGAAGCCCCGGCGGACGAGAAGGGGCCGCCACCCCGCCTGGGAGGTGGCGGCCCCCTCACCCTGGTCCGTGCGGGTTTCGCGGGACGCTACTTGCCGATGATGTTGCCCGTCCACTGACCGGCGGCACGCTGCATCAGGGCCTCGTTGCTCAGGATCTGGGTCCCGGGTACGGCCGCCATGCCGACGTCACCGGCCGGCGCCGTGCCGTTGTGGGAGCCGACCGTGTTGTCGTGGCCGGCGTTGAAGACGTCATCCCCGGCCACCTGGTTCAGGTCACCGAAGACGATCGAGTACGTGTTGCTGACCGGTGCGTAGACGGTGAAGTCGTCGGCGGAGGCGGCGGACGCGCCCGCCAGGAGGATGCCACCGGCGGCGAGAGCGGTCAGGGCGCAACGGATCGATCGCACGAGTACTGCCTTTCGTGGAGGGGTGGTCGAGCAGTGCGAAGGTAGGCCGCCCTGCGCGGCAAGGCCCCGTACCGGCCGCCGTACGGCCCGAGTCCATCCGTACGGCGCAGCCACCAGGGCGTCGACGGCCGGGCCGCGCGGAATGTCCAGCCCCTCGGCCGGCGGACCCCCGCGCGCTTCGCGTCGACGCTCCCGGAACGCGCCGCGCAGCAAGGCATCCGGCGCTGTCCGGCGGATCAGGCTTCGGGGTCGAGGGTCCGGAGGTCATAGAGGTAGGAGCGGTCGTTCTTGAAGCTGCGCCAGACGGTGGCCGGGGGTTCGTGTTCGTCGGCGCGGCCGTCGAGGGGATGGGCGGTGACGAGGCCGTCGTCGATCTCGCAATGCCAGCCGTCGGACGGCGACCAGAAACACCACACCCTCCCGTCCGTCCGGCGGAAGGCGGGGCGACCGTTGCGCTCGCCGTCGCGCTCGAAGTGGTGGCGGAGCCCGTCGATGTGGCGCACGAAGGTGAAGGAGGAAAGTGCCGTCATGGCTTCCGCACTGTAGGGGACGACGCTGCATGAGGAAGTCTCGGTAAGCGGTGGAAGTTCCAGGTCATGCTCGGCTTCGAAGGCGTCCGCCCGAGCTTCGGGCAGGCAGGGGCCGAGACGGAATTCGTGCCGCTCCTCGCCGAAGGAGTGGCTTCGCTCGGGCGTGCAGGGGATACGTGCCAGCTTGCGCCGAAGCCGCGGGCTGCGGGAGTCCATGCGGGCTCTTCTCTTGTGTCGCCGGTAACCCATCCCGCGCCCTCGCCAGAGCTCATCCGGCGAGGGGCACTCGCTCGGAGAGCCGTGTGGCGCCTGCGGTCTCGCCTCTCACCCCTCACCCCGTGCGTCGCCACCTCCTGCCTTGACGGCGAGGTCCAGGCGCGGCTCGCCCGCGCTCTCGTTGCCGCCCTCGTCCTTCGTCCGCGGCCCGTTCTCGCTGTCAGGGTGGCGTCGGGCCGATACGACGAGGTAGGCGACGGCGCCGAGGAAGACCACGACAGAGGTCCAGCCGTTCAGGCGCAGGCCGAGGAACGTGTGGGACTCGTCGATGCGCAGGTACTCGGTCCAGAACCGGCCGACCGTGTAGGCGGCGACATACAGTGCGAAGGTCCTGCCGTGACCGAGCGGGAACCGGCTCGCCGCCCAGAGGACCAGTGCGGCGATGCCGATGTTCCAGAGGGACTCGTAGAGGAAGGTGGGGTGGTACGTCGCGATGTCGAGCATGGTGGACGGACGGTGCGCGCGGTCGATCTCCAGGCCCCAGGGGAGCGTGGTGGGGCGGCCGTAGAGCTCCTGGTTGAACCAGTTGCCCCAGCGGCCGATCGCCTGGGCCAGGGCTATGCCAGGGGCGACCGCGTCCGCGTAGTCGGGGAACCGTATGCGGTGGCGGCGGCAGCCGATCCACGCGCCGACCGCACCCAAGGCGATGGCACCCCAGATTCCGAGCCCGCCCTGCCATACGTACAGGGCTCGGATGGGCTGGCCGTGTTCCCCGAAGTACGCGTCGGGGCTGGTGATCACGTGGTACAGCCGTCCACCGACGAGGCCGAACGGGACCGCCCAGATGGTCACGTCGGCGATGACGCCCCGGTCCCCGCCCCGCGCGACCCAGCGCCGGTTGCCGAGCCAGACGGCGACGAACACGCCCAGGATGATGCAGAAGGCGTACGCCCTCAAGGGGACCGGGCCGAGGTGAAGGACCCCGGTCGAGGGACTGGGAAGGTAGGCAAGATCCATGGCCGCTCCGTAGGAGTCTCGGTCGGGCAAACGGCGAAGCGTCTGATCGTCATGACAGGCACCTCTCCATGATCATCGCCGACAGTGCGCCGGTCCTGCCCGGTGACGCTCGATCAGTTCCAGGAAGAGCGGCCGGGCACAGACCGCACGTGGGCCCAAGGCATCGGCCTGACCCGGACCTGCCTCACGTGCCCAAACGCACCGACGGCCCGGCGCGGCCGGCCTGCGCCGGCACCACACACTGAGCACGGATATGCAGGTGGCCCACCGGCACCGCCTCCGTATGATCTCCGCATGTCCTGGATACGCCGCCGCCTGCGCCGCACCGAGCCCCGCGCGGGCCGTCTGCCCGATCTCGAGTTCCTCGCCCTGGTCCGCGACGCCTTGGAAGAGGTCGCTCCCGGCTGTACGGCGGGCGCCGAGCTCAAGGGCAACTCGTTGGAAAGCCCGCATGGTTGGGCCGTGGCTGTCGGACCGGCGGGGCACGGGGACGACGGGCACTACGACCTGATCGCCTTCCCGGACGTGAGCATCCAGCCCGACGTGCCCTGCTTCGTGGACTGCGTCGTGGTGGTCACCACTGCGCGCGACGCGGCCGGCCTCTGGGCCCGTTCCGCCGGCGCCTGCATGCTCGAGCTGCTCTATGAGCATGAGGAGCTCGCCGGGCACCGGGGCCCCGATGAGGAGGGCGGCGTGCCGGGGTGGCGGTCCATCACCTCGGGCGTGCTGGCCTATGGGCTCTCCGACCGGGAGAACCTCCGTCTCCAGAGCGCGCTGGTGGAGGCGGACGTACTCCGCGAGATCGCTCACACCTTCACGGCCGACCTGGAGTCGCCCTGGTTCAACGGCGTGCGGGTCTTCTACGGCGGCGCCCCCGGCGCCGTGGAGGCCGAGGTCCGGGTCAACGGCGAGCGGCACGAGGCTGCCTCCGCCGCGCTCGCCGCGCTCGGCCTGCCCGAGCCGGCAGTCTTCACCGTCGCCCGGTCCTTCACCCTGGTGCTGCCCGTCGGCTCCGGCCAGGAGCGGGACGACCACGGGGCCGGCGGGTGCGGGTGCGACTGCGGCGGCACCTTGGACCCCGAGCACCCCGGCTTCGCCCACCCCCTCCCCCACCTGATCGGCGAACTCTCCCCGGCCGAACGGGCGGAGCGGGTCACCGTCGACACAGGCGCGATGATGGTCGCCCAAGGTGTCGGCAACTTCCTCAAGGTCCGGCTGCCGATCCGCCTCGACGACGGCCGCACCGTGGTCCACCAGTCCTGGGTGCGGCTGTCCGCCGAGGTGATCGAGGAATACACCCGCCGGGTGCACGACGGCACCCTGGAGGGTCAGCGCTTCGAGGGCCTGTTCTGCAACGCCATCGAGCCGTGGGGCGAGGAGCTGCTCCATGCACCCGTCGTTCTCGGCGGGCAGCGGGAAGCGGCGAACGGCTCGATCCGGCCCAGCGAGGTCCTCGACTCCGAGCACCCGCTCCTGGCCAGGATCGTGCGCGAGAGCTGGCCGGCCGAGTTCGTGCTCGGCGACCGCGACCCCAGGCCGTCCCCCTCCTGACCATCCGCCAGGTGCGTACGCAGTACCCCTGCGGTGACGTCCCGGCCACCAAGCCGGTCAACGGCTGCGGCGGCATGGGGACCGAGGAGGGACCGAGGAGGCACTGAGGGTGAACGTCGAAGGACGGCTTCGCCGCCGAGCGGTTCGAGATCGTCCAGGAGACGGTCCTGTCCTGCGGTACTGGCGCGAGGACGCGGCACCTGGCCGGCGCTTCGCTCCCTGGGTGCGGCCTCCCGGCCGGTGAACGCGTCCGGCTGACGCCGCTGCGGTGCGTATCGCGTCCGACGGGGACGGGACGCCGGGCGGAGGGCTCGCGGGACGGCGGCCGTCGTCCGCTCGGCGAAGGTCCGCGAGTCCCCGGTGCGCCGACCAGGCGTCGCGAAGCGGACGTTCGTCCACAGAGACCGGCGGGAAGGCCGAGTCCGGCGTACGGTCGACCGACCGGCCGAGCCTCACCCGGCGGGGCCGGTCCTCCTCGACGTCCGACCCGAACGGGAGCCCGCCGATGCGCCTCTACGCACAGACTCCAGCACGTCGGAACCGCCAGATCCTCGCGGACCTGATCGCGGTGATCCTGGTGGCCGCCGCCGTGAGGTTCGCCCTGGCCGTCCACGAAGCCATCATGCTGCTGGCCGAGCCGGGCCGGAGGGTCGAAAGCTCGGGCGACAGCCTCGCCACCGAGCTCGGCAACGCCGGCGACGCGGCCTCGAACGTGCCGTTCGTCGGCGACCTCCTGAAGAAGCCGCTCCAGTCCGCCGCCGACGCCAGTACCGGGATCGCCGACGCCGGACAGTCGCTCCAGGACGCCGTCAGCCAGGTGGCCACCCTGACCACACTGGCGCTGATCGTTGTTCCGGTGGCCGTCGTACTGCTGTTGTGGCTCCCCGCACGCCTGCGCTGGATCCGGCGCAGCATCGTCATCCGGCGCCTCCTCGACGCACCCGGAGGCGCCGACCTGCTCGCCCTGCGCGCCCTCACCGGCCGGCTGGGCGACCTCGCGGCGCTCCCCGCGCCTCCAGGCGGTCTCGCTGACGCCTGGCGGCGCGGGGACCGGCAAGTCATCGCCGATCTCTCCGAGATCGCACTCAGGCGGGCCGGCTTGCGGCCCTGACGGGCGAACGAACCGGCCGTCAGTCGCGGGGGTGGCCCGGGACGGAGTGCAGGCGGCGGTGTTCAAGGGCTGCGGCGAGGGCGTAGGCTCCGCCGCCCGCGACAGCGAGGACCCAGTAGAGGCCGGGGGCGGTGAGCGAGAGTGCCGCGGTGGAGGTCAGGGCGAGCCAGATGCCGAGGCCGTAGTGCAGCAGGTTGCGGCGTACTGCGCCCTCGGCGAGGTAGAGCAGGCCGACGATCAGACCGGAGCCGGCGGGCCAGAGGACGGACTGGAGTTCCGGCCGGTCGAGCACGGATGTGAGGCCGGTGATGGCGAGGAACAGGGCGGTGAAGGCGGCGATCCAGGCGGCGCCGAGCAGCTTGCCGGACAGGATCTCCGGTGGGGTGGCACCTCGCTGCGCCCGCAGGGCGGCGGCGGTGGTCAGGACGATGCCGACCACGAGCCCGCTTCCGAGGAGCGTCATGGGAAGCCAGTCGGGGAGGTCGAGCAAGGGGGCGGCGCCCTGGGAGGCTGCGGCGGCGCCGTGGCCGAGTACGTAGGCGAGTCCGAAGCTGAGGTACGCCGCACGGTTGTCGACCTCGCGCGGGCGACCGGTGGGGTGGGCGTGGGCGACGGGCGGCGAAGCGGTTGCGGGGCTGGACAAGGTGGAGACCTCCATCTGGGACGGCGGACCGGGCGGTGGGCCGACGGGTGGGCCGACGGGTGGGCGGACCTGCGGGTGGAAAGCGCCGCACGGCGAAGGGCGGCGTGGGAGGAGAGCTTTCGGCGGGCCGGCAAGCGACCGGCCGGTGAGCGACCGGCCGTCGGCACGGGACCTCTTCTCCGGCGCTACTGCGGCCTCAAATGGGCTGCTCGGCACGTGCCGTGAGGCGGTCGAGCCGGCTCTGGAGGGATCGGTCACCGTCACGAGGCTGACGATGACGGGGGTCGGGCCGTCGGGTTCTGGATCAGGGAGTGGGTACGCGGTTGGCCGCCTGACCCTGTTGGGGCGGTGCCGCGGGGGCGGCGTGAGCGGCGGGAGGCGCAGGTGAGTGGCACGGCGAGGAGTGCGGTGGCGGCGAGGACCGCAGCGGAGACGGTGAAGGCGGCCCGGTAGCCGGCGGTGAGGGCTTCCAGAGAAGACTGGCCGGTGGACGCGTGGGCGGTGACGGAGCCGGCCAGGGTCGCCAGGGCGGCGAGGCCGATCGCGCCGCCGACCTGCCGGGTGGTGTTCACCAGCCCGCCGGCCAGACCCGCGTCTTCCCGCGGTACGCCGTCCACGGCGAGCGCGGTGAGCTGGACGAAGGCGATGCTCAGTCCCAGTCCGACCAGGATGCTCGGCCCGAGGACATCGACGAGATAGCTCCCGTCCGCCCGCATCCACGACAGCCACAGCAGGCCCGCCGCCTCGGCGAGCAGACCCGCGGTGAGGGTCGCCGTGGCGCCGATGCGGCCGGAGATACGGGGTGCCACGACCGCCCCGAGCATGTTCGCCACGGCCAGCGGGAGTTGGCCCGCCCCGGTGGCCAGCGGGCTCATGCCGAGGACCTGTTGCTGGTAGAGCGGCATGAAGAAGAAGAGGGCGATCCATACGGACCCCAGCAGCGCCATCAGCAGGTTGCCCGCGGCGACCCGGCCGGCCGTGAACAGCCTGGGCGGGATCAGGGCGTCCGGTCGGCGGCGTTCGACCACAGCGAAGAGCACGAGCAGCACGACCGCCCCCAGGAGGGCAGAAAGCACCCCGGCATCCGTCCAGCCGGCGCCGCGTGCGGTGGTCAGTGCCCAGACCAGGCAGGTCAGGGCGAGGGTGACGGTCGCGGTACCCAGCAGATCGAACCGACCGGATCCACGGTCGGCGGCCCGGGGCACGAGCGTCGCCACGGCGAGAAGGACCAGCGTCGTCCCGAGCGCGACGGCGTGGAAGACCCAGGGCCAGCCCCACGCCTGGGTGAGCACACCGCCCAGCAGCACACCACCCGCTCCCCCGGCGCCGGAGACGGCGCCCCACACGCCCAGGGCTCTGCCCCGGCCGGGGCCGGGAGGGAACAGGTTCATCGCGAGGGCGAGCGCGGCCGGGGCGATCGCGGCGGCGCCGACGCCCTGCACGGCACGGGCGGCGATCAGCAGGCCCGGAGAGCCGGCCAGCCCCGCCGCCAGCGAGGCCCCCGCGAACACCGCGAGGCCGGCGAGCAGCACCCGGCGGCGGCCGAGCAGGTCACCTGCCCGGCCCCCGGCCGGCAGCAGCGCGCCGAACGCCAGGCCGTAGGCGTTGACCACCCAGGTGGTGCCGCCGTCCGACAGGCCCACTCCGGAGCGGATCTGCGGGAGCGCCACGTTCACGATCGAGGTGGCCAGCATCACGGTGAACTGCGCTGCGGCCAGGGCCGCGAGTGCGGCCCCCTGGCGGGGCGGGGCGTTGGGCCCGTCCTTCGTGCGTCCAAGGTTCATGGCGCACAGACTCGACGCGGACGGTGTCCACTATCCAGGCCCGGCGGGGGCGATCACGGTTCAGTCCTGTCCGCCCCTGTCCACTCGGCCGAACTCTGCTGCGGGCTCGGTGGAGACGGCCGCCAGTGCTACGGCGGGGACGGCATGTACCGTGCCCCGCCGTAGCCCCGGTGGCCCGAACGGGCTCCGGTCGCTCAGCCCACGCGTTCGATGCGTGCCCGCCGGATCAGGTTCTTGCCCGGTTCCCGCACCGTGTCGAACGCGGCGTTGTTCAGCAGGACGCAACTGCCAGAGGGGCCGTTGACCGTCACGGTCGTCGACTGACCGTTGTCCAGATTCGTCACCTTCAACTTCGTCCCCACCGGGAACGTCCCACTCGACGCCGCCGGCGCACCCCCTTCGCCCGACAACGTCACCGTCGACCCCGGGCACACGACCTCACCGGTCGCCGGCGGCACCTGCGCACCCGCCGCACCGGACGCACCCGCCGCGGGAGCCGCAGGGGCCGCGGAGGAGGCCGCGGCGTCACCGCCACCACCCACCCGCTCGATACGCGCCCGCCGAATCAAGTTCTTACCCGGCTCCCGCACCTTCTCGAACGCCGCATTGTTCAGCAGCACACAACTACCCGACGGACCGCTCACCGCCACCGTCGTCGACTGACCGTTGTCCAGATTCGTCACCTTCAACTTCGTGCCCACCGGGAACGTCCCACTCGACGCCGCCGGCGCACCCCCTTCGCCCGACAACGTCACCGTCGATCCCTGGCACACGACGTCGGGGACGGCGGCATTGCCGATCGCCACCGTGGCGGCGACCCCTCCGATCACCAGGGCTCCCGCGACAGCAGAGAGCACGAACTTCTTCTTGAGACTCATGGTCCGTTTCCTGGACACTTGGCACTCCTCGATCCGTTGGACGTTGCCCCCCACTGACGTCCTGCATACGGCCGACTTCCCGAGCGAGTTCATTCCTGTTGCCTTTTTACGAATCAGGCCGCGAGGAGGTTTGGGGCGCTGCGCGGCGATCCACCACGGGGCTCGCGATTCACGGGACTACGTTCGAAGAAGCAGGTCACGGCCCCAAGGCCGATGGGGGGCGGCGTGCGTGCGGCGCTCGTACCGACGGTCTTGATCGACACGGAGCGAGGAGACCAAAGGCACCTTTAAGGTTCAGTTGATCTGCCCTTAACCATTCCGGGGCGCCGCTGAACTCAAGGGCTCGCGCCGTGCTGACCTGCGGCCACCGCCCTGGTGATGCACCCCTGCGACGGCGCCCCGAACCGGCCCGCCGCGCCCGCCGGGCAAGGGCCGACCCGACCCGCGGTCCCGTACCTGCTGGTCGTCACCGGAGCGGGGCGCGCAGGTCCCGGATGTACCGGTCGAACCGTGGGCCGTCGTTGCTGCGCGGCTGCTTGCCGGGGGTGAATCCAGCCCGCCGCGCGACCGCGCTGGATGCGGAATTCTCCGGATCGACCTGGATCACCGCCTCCTCCCCGCCCTCGGCGGCCGCGTACCGGGACGCCAGGAGGACCGCGCGGGTAGCCAGGCCGCGCCCCCTCCAGGACGGATAGAGGCCGTAGGCGACATTCACCTGGCCGGGAGCCAAGCCCTCTCCTGCGAACCGCAGGTCGATCGTCCCTGCGAGCGCCTCGTGGGCGCCCGTCCGGATGCCGAAGGCGCGGAGCGGACCGGCGGCGTCCCACTGTTCCCGGCAGTGCCGGAAGTACGCTTCGACGCCCTCGCGCGTGCCTGGACCGCCGTTGAGCCAGCGAACCAGCAGCTCGTCCTCCCCCGTGAGGTGCGCCTCCACATCGTCCAGGCGCAGCGGCGACAGCGTGATGATCCCGTCGGACAGCGTCACTTCATGCATCCGCCGATTCTTGACGCCGGAGCTGCGCCGCACCAGGCCTTCCTCGGGTATCAGGCCGCCCCTGTCCCTGCGGGAACGTGTCGGGCCAGCATCATCGTTTCTTCCCTTGCACCCCTGTGACCTGCAAGGAAGCCATGTTCCACGTACGAGTGACATGGTCGGGATTCGGTGGTTTTGGGGTGCCGGCTTCGGGATCATGGTTCCGGTTCGCACATGACGAAGGCGTAAGGCCTCTGTCATGTGCGGACCGTCCCCGTGCCCGTTGCACGCCGCGCCCGGGGACGGCCCCCGCCGTGTCCCCTGTGCCGGGGCGGGCGGATACGGGTACCGCACACCGGACGCAAGGTCGTGCCGTCGGTTCCCGGTCCGCGCCGTCAGTCGCGGCCCCACCGGTGACGCGGCTCGACCGCACCACGAGACAGAGGAGCCGGACTACATGTCCATGCCTGTTGTGAGCATCTGGGACAACACCATCCCGGGCGCCCAGCCCCACCACCCGAGGGCATCCGCGTGGGACACCGTCTGGCCTCTCACAGGGGGAACCGCCTGGGTGTTCTACAGCAACCCGGGCCAGACCCGGGTCCGGAAGCCGGTGATCCTCGCCGACGGCTTCTCCTCCGGGAAGAGCGACCCCGACGCCCTGTGGAACGGCCTGGAGAACGGCGAGTACCCCTTCATCTCCAAGCTGAAGGAGGCCGGCTTCGACCTGGTGCTCCTGGGCTTCGACGAGCGGTCCGCGTCCATCACCGACAACGCCGCCGTGGCGATCCAGTGCATCGAGAAGGCGATCGACGACCGCGAGGGGACCGCCAAGCTGACGGTCGGCGGCTTCAGCATGGGCGGGCTGGTCACCCGTTACGCCCTCGCCAAGATGCACCACGACGGCGACGAGCACGAGACCGCGACCTACCTCTCCTACGACACCCCGCACCGCGGAGCCTGGCTGCCCATCTCGGTACAGGCCTTCGCGCACTTCGTGAAGGACAACTGGGGCACCCTCCCCGGATTCGGCGAGCTCCTCGGCAGCTTCTCGCGGATGGTCAACAGCCCGGCCGCCCGGCAGTTGCTGCGCTGGCACATCGAGACCGTCACCGCGGAGGCCCGCCAGGACCGGGCCCGCACCGACTTCCTCGCAGAACTGGAGCGGGTGGGCAGCTGGCCCCCCGGCGTGCGGCGGCTCGGGGTCGCCAACGGCACGGGCACCGGGGCCGGGAACAACATCCCGGCCGGCGTGACGGCGATGCGCACCACCGGTGCGGAGCTGACGGGCACCCGTCTCGACACACAGGACACGGGAGAGCAGATCGTCGCCATCCTGAAGAAGACCGGAGACCCCGAGATCCGGATCACCACCAGCGGTCTGCCCGACATCGACGGCGCTCCCGGCGGGCTGTTCCCCGAAGCCCTGAACCTGCCGGGCCGGCCCGCAAACTTCGGTACCGCCGCCATGCTGGCCGGACTGCTCGAAGGCGAGCCGGCGGAACTCACGTACAACGCGACCACGTTCGTTCCGAGCGTCAGTGGCGTGGCGGCCGGCGAGATCGACGACCGCGACGCGCTCTACAGCAAGATCGACCCCGCCAGCAGCGAGCTCGACCACTTCATGTGCGCGAGCGACAACCAGGGACACACGGTCATCACCGAGGAACTCGGCGAGTGGATCATGGACAAGCTCCAGACCCGCTGAGCCCCTGACCCGCTGCCTCGAAGGTGACCCTCCCGGTCCTGCCTACCCGGCGGGGCCGGGAGGGTCACCGGCGTCAGTGTTCCTTGCCGGGGCCGGGCGGCCGCTTGCAATACCACCAGGGGAACCGGCCCGCGCCGACCGGGATCCAACCCTCCGCTTCCATCCGCCGGTGGCGACCGCCGGCAGAGAGCGTCACCCGGCAGTGCTCCCACGCGTGCGCGGAGGCCTCCACCGCATGGAAGAAGGCCCCGTGGCCCACGAGGTGCCCTCCGTCGCGTCCGGCCTCGTCGAGGGCTGCCATCTCGTTGAACGCGGTCAGCAGGGCGAGGATGCGGCGCGCCGGGGAGCCCAGCCCGCCGCCGGCCGGTGCGCCGGGTGCGGATGCCGCGGCGAGCCGCTGCTGGGCGGCTCGCCGGCTCACCCCCAGGATGAGGCCCGCCTACGAGGGACTCGCCGCCACCGGCCGGACGACACCTCGACCGGTCGATGCGTCAGATTCCGGTCAGCGACTCGATCTGCCGGATCCGGCCTTGCGCCGCCGCCCGCCCTCGACCGGGCTTTCGGCGGACCCAAACGGTCTCCGTACGGCGGCTTGACCGATGGACCTGCGGCAACGTAACTTCGAGCGGACCGGACCGTGAACTGATGGAAGGAGGCGAAGTCGGATGTCGATCATCTCCGAACTGAACCGCCTCGCCCATCAGATCGCCTGGGCTCCGGGTCTTGTAGCACACGGCTGCTGAACAGCCCTCTTCTCCGGTGTGCCCGTCTGTGGCCCCGGCTTCTTTCGATTTCTCACACCGCCTGCGGCACGTCGTCGCGTGCCGAGTCGCGCTCCGGGTTCACCTGGGATGCGCCAGCGAAATAGAAAGCCCCTGAAATGGCTACTAGCATAATCAGCTCGACCATGCACCGAAATGAGGATGTGCCATGGTAGAGGCGCGGATCACGGTCAACGGGAAAGCGACACCGCTTTCACCGGCTGCACCCCACACCACGGTGCTGGATCTCCTGCGCGAGCGTGGCCTCACCGGTACCAAGGAGGGCTGCGCCGAGGGTGAGTGCGGCGCCTGTTCGGTCCTGGTGGCCCGTCCCGGCGTGAACAAGCCCACCGACTGGGTGGCGGTCAACGCCTGTCTGGTGCCGGCCGCGGCACTCGACGGCCAGGAGATCATCACCTCCGAAGGTCTCGCCACGGCCGGCGAACCCGGTACGCGTCCCACGCTGCACCCGGTGCAGGAGGAGATGGCGGTCCGAGGCGGTTCCCAATGCGGTTACTGCACACCGGGGTTCATCTGCAGCATGGCCTCGGAGTACTACCGGCCCGACCGATGCGCGCACGCGGAGCCCGCCGACGGCGCCGACGCCGACGTCGACGCCGAGCACGGTCCGAACGGCTTCGACCTGCACTCGCTCAGCGGCAACCTGTGCCGCTGCACCGGCTACCGCCCGATTCGCGATGCCGCCTTCGCCGTCGGCGCGCCCGCCGAGGACGACCCCCTGGCGCAGCGTCGCGAGCAGTCCCCGCCCGAACCCGCCGCCACCGTCTACACCCAGGACGACAGCACGTTCCTGCGGCCCGGCACCCTCACCGAAGCGCTGCAGCTGCTGCGCGAGCGGCCCGAGGCCGTGGTGGTCGCCGGCAGCACCGACTGGGGCGTAGAGGTCAACATCCGTTCGCGTCGCGCGAATTGCGTGGTCGCGGTCGACCGGCTGCCCGAACTGCGGGCGCTGCAGGTCGAATCCGACCACATCGAGATCGGGGCGGCGCAGACGCTCACCGAGATCGAACGCCGCCTCGACGGCAGCGTCCCGCTGCTGGCGGAGCTGTTCCCGCAGTTCGCCTCCCGGCTCATCCGCAACAGTGCGACCCTCGGCGGCAATCTGGGTACCGGCTCCCCCATCGGTGACAGCCCGCCGGCGCTGCTCGCCCTGGAGGCGTCGCTGCTGCTCGCCGGTGCCGACGGTGAGCGCGAGGTTCCGCTGGCCGACTACTTCACGGGCTACCGGCAGAGCGTGCGCCGTCCCGGCGAGCTGATCCGCGCGGTGCGCATCCCGCTGCCGCTGTCGCCGGTCACGGCCTTCCACAAGATCGCCAAGCGGCGCTTCGACGACATCTCCAGCGTGGCGATCGCTTTCGCGCTCGACATCGAGGGCGGGATCGTCCGCAAGGCGCGCATCGGTCTCGGCGGCGTGGCCGCCACCCCGATCCGCGCCCTGAGCACCGAGGCCGCCCTGGAAGGCCGGGCATGGACGGCGGAGACCGTCGAGGCCGCGGCCCGGGTGCTGCGCGGTGAGGGCACGCCGATGAGCGATCACCGCGCCAGTTCCGTCTACCGTTCCGCCATGCTCGGCCAGAGCCTGCTGAAGCTGCACGCGCAAACCACCGAGGCGGTGTCTTCATGAGCCATTTGTCCGAGCGTCCCGAGAAGCCTGTGGTCGGCGTCTCCATGCCGCACGAGAGTGCCGTGCTGCACGTCACCGGCACCGCGCTGTACACCGATGACCTGGTGTACCGCACCAAGGACACGCTGCACGCCTACCCGGTCCAGGTCATGAAGACCCGGGGCAGGATCACCGCGCTGCGTACCGAACCCGCCCTCGCCGTGCCCGGTGTGGTCCGTGTGCTGACCGTTGCCGACGTGCCCGGCGTCAACGACGCCGGCATGAAGCACGACGAGCCGCTGTTCCCCGACGAGGTCATGTTCCACGGCCACGCGGTCGCCTGGGTGCTCGGTGAGACCCTGGAGGCGGCCCGGCTCGGTGCGGCGGCCGTCGAGGTGGAACTCGACGAACTGCCCTCCGTGATCACGCTGAAGGAGGCGATCGCGGCCGAGAGCTTCCACGGCGCCCGGCCCGTGATGGTGACCGGTGACATCGACGCCGGTTTCGCCGACTCGGCGCACGTGTTCACCGGCGAGTTCCAGTTCTCCGACCAGGAGCACTTCTACCTGGAGACGCACGCCGCGCTGGCCTACATCGACGAGGCCGAGCAGGTGTTCATCCAGAGCAGCACCCAGCACCCCTCGGAGACCCAGGAGATCGTCGCGCACGTCCTGGGTCTGCACAGCCACGAGGTGACCGTGCAGTGCCTGCGCATGGGCGGCGGCTTCGGCGGCAAGGAGATGCAGCCGCACGGCTTCGCCGCCATCGCCGCGCTCGGCGCCAAGCTGACCGGCCGGCCGGTCCGGGTGCGCCTCAACCGCACCCAGGACCTGACCATGTCCGGCAAGCGGCACGGGTTCCACGCCGACTGGAAGATCGGCTTCGACGCCGACGGCCGGATCCAGGCGCTGGATGCCACGCTGACCGCGGACGGCGGCTGGAGCCTGGACCTGTCGGAGCCGGTCTGCGCCCGTGCGCTGTGCCACATCGACAACACCTACTGGATCCCCAACGCGCGGGTCGCCGGTCGCATCGCCAAGACCAACAAGGTCTCCAACACGGCCTTCCGCGGCTTCGGCGGACCGCAGGGCATGCTGGTGATCGAGGACATCCTGGGCCGGGTCGCGCCGCTGCTCGGCCTGGACCCGATGGAGCTGCGGAAGCGCAACTTCTACCAGCCGGGTCTCGGTCAGTCGACGCCGTACGGCCAGCCGGTCCCGCAGGCGGAACGGATCGCCGCCGTCTGGCAGCAGGTCGAGGAGAACGGCGGCATCGCCGACCGCAGGCGCGAGATCGCAGCCTTCAACGCCGCGCACCCGCACACCAAGCGGGCGCTCGCCATCACCGGCATCAAGTTCGGCATCTCCTTCAACCTCACGGCCTTCAACCAGGCCGGCGCGCTGGTGCTGATCTACAAGGACGGCTCCGTCCTGATCAACCACGGCGGCACCGAGATGGGCCAGGGCCTGCACACCAAGATGCTGCAGGTGGCCGCGACCACGCTGGGCATCCCGCTGCACAAGGTGCGGCTGGCCCCCACGCGTACCGACAAGGTGCCCAACACCTCTGCCACGGCCGCCAGTTCCGGGGCGGACCTCAACGGTGGTGCCGTGAAGAACGCCTGCGAGCAGTTGCGCGCGCGGCTGCTGCAGGTGGCCGCCAGCCAGCTGGGTTCGAACGCCTCGGACGTACGCATCGTCGATGGTGTCGCCCGCGCCCTGGGCAGCGACAAGGAGCTGGCCTGGAACGACCTGGTGCACACCGCGTACTTCCAGCGCGTTCAGCTGTCGGCGTCCGGTTACTACCGGACCGAGGGGCTGCACTGGGACGCGAAGGCTTTCAAGGGCTCGCCGTTCAAGTACTTCTCGTACGGTGCCGCCGCGGCCGAGGTGGAGGTGGACGGCTTCACCGGCGGGTACCGCATCCGCCGGGTGGACATCGTGCACGACGTCGGCGACAGCCTGTCCCCGATGATCGACATCGGTCAGGTCGAGGGCGGTTTCGTGCAGGGCGCGGGCTGGCTGACGCTCGAGGACATGCGCTGGGACACCAGTGACGGGCCGAACCGCGGCCGGCTGCTGACCCAGGCCGCGAGCACCTACAAGCTGCCGAGCTTCTCGGAGATGCCCGCGGAGTTCAACGTCACGCTGATGGAGAACGCCACCGAAGAGGGCGCCGTGTACGGGTCCAAGGCGGTCGGCGAGCCTCCGCTGATGCTGGCGTTCTGCGTGCGCGAAGCACTGCGGCAGGCAGCCGCGGCGTTCGGGCCCGCCGGGGTCAGTGTGGAGCTCGCCGCCCCCGCGACCCCGGAGGCGGTCTACTGGGCGATCGAAGCGGCCCGCGAGAAGGCCGACGTGCGGGGCGGCGACGGCCCTGCGCTGGGCGGCAGCGGGATCCGTACCGACACGAGCGCTTTGAGCAATGCCTGACATGACCTGGATCGCCGCGGTCACGCGGTTGCGAGCACGCCGGGAGCCCGGCGTGCTCGTGACCGTCGCGACCGTGCGCGGCCACGCGCCCCGTGGGGCCGGTGCCAAACTCGTCGTGGGACAGACCGAGACCTGGGGGTCGATCGGCGGCGGCAACATCGAGGCCGTCGCCATCGACCGGGCCCGCCAGCTGAACGTCGAGCCCGATCCGGAGCCGGAACTGATGGAGTTCGCCCTCAACGACAAAGTCATCGGACCCCACGGTGTGCAGTGCTGCGGCGGCGCCGTCAGCCTGCTCCTCGAACCGCTGCCGGTGGTCCAGGCGGTGGCCGTCTTCGGCGTCGGGCACGTCGGACTGGAGCTGGCCCGCATCCTGGCCCGCCACAACCTCGATCTGCACCTGATCGACACCCGCTCCGACATGCTCACCGACGAGCGGCTCGGTGTGCTCGCGGATGCGGTGGCGCAGATCCACGTGCATCACACACCGCTGCTTCCGGAGGAGGTGCTCACGGAGCTGCCGCCCGGCGCCCACGTCCTGATCATGACCCACGATCACGCCGAGGACGCCGCGCTGTGCGACGCCGCCTTGCGTACCGCCAGCCTCGGCTCGATCGGATTGATCGGCTCGGCCGCCAAGTGGGTGCGGTTCCGCAAGCGCCTGGCCACCGAGGGCGGTCACGACGCCGCCGCCATCGACCGGATCAAGACTCCGATCGGAATGACCGAGATCACCGGCAAGGAGCCTGCCACGATCGCGGTGAGCGTCGCGGCGGACCTGCTCCGGACCTTCGAGCAGGACCGCCCCGGTGCGGTACCGGACACGGTTGCCGAGGTCCCGAAGGCACCCAAGGCCCCTGAGGCACGTGAGGTCCCCAAGGTCCGCGAGGTCCCGAAGGCCCCCGCGGTCCGCGAGGTCCCCGGGGTACGCGTACGCTCCGGTATCCGCTGAGGCCCTTCTTCCGGATCATGCCTGGCCCGGCCTGATCCGGAAGAGGCGGCCTAGCCGCCGAGCGCGGTCAGCTTGTGGGCGTAGAGCACGCGCTGGCAGTAGTCCGTTCCATCCGGATCGGCCGAGTCCTTGGTCGCCGTGCAGTCCTTCTCCGACCCCGGGCGGTGTTCGGAGAGGGACCACAAGCGCCCCTTGCCGCGCTCGACGTAGAGGTCCTCGGCACCCCGGGCGGTCTTGACGGCCTGGCCGTCCTGGACCAGTCGGCCGTCGTCGCTCCACTTGTAGCGCCACAGGTTGCCCGGCTCGTCCGTGCCCTTGGACTCGTTCACGTAGAGCCTTTCCTCGTACGCCGCCACGCCCTGGGCACCGCCGCCCGCCAGCGGCAGGTAGTTGGCCCAGCCTTGCGCGGTGACGTCGGCGGAGCGGCCTTCCAGGGCCGCGACCGGGTAGGAGGCGATGCGGCCGGTGGAGGGGTAGCCGCTCTCCGGACGGCAGTACTCACCCATGATCAGGCGGTCCGGGGTGGTGCTGCGGTCCAGGGAGATGTAGGAGCTCTTGGGGGCGCCGGTGGAGACACAGGCGTAGGAGCCCTTGGGGTTGTTCTGCGCCGCCTTGAACTTCCACGCGGCGACCTGCGGCATGACGTAGCGGTAGCCGAAGCTGTACCAGACGTTGTCGTGCCGCCCGACCTTCGTCTTGACCTCGACGTTCGAGGTGGTCTTGACCCCGTCGGTGTCGGTCCCGATCTCGTCGTGCGTGCTGGGGTCGTTGTCCGGGTCCAGGTCCAGGATGTAGCGCATGTCGAAGACGCGCAGGCCGTTGCGGGTGTCCGCGACGTAGAGGTAGTTGCCGTACCAGACGATCCCGCCGGCGTGGACGCCCTTCTGGATCGGGTACTCGGCCGCGTGCAGCCCGTCGAAGGAGACGTGGTCGGCGGAGTTCACATAGGTCCAGCCCAGCAGGACGTGCCGGTACTTGATCTCGGGGCTGCCGGTGGCCGGGTTGGTCCGGCTCTGCACGAAGGTGATCCGGACGCCCTTCTGGTTGCAGGCGTCGTCGGCCTCCAGCTCGGCCTCGGTGCAGTCGCCGGCCGTCGGGAGCGGGTCGCTCTCCCGGCCCGGGTCCCATCCGTCGTAGGAGGCGAACAGCTGGATGTTCGCGGCCTCGCCCCACAGCTCGTTGTCCTTGGCGTCGGAGACGCCGGTGATGCCCTGCGGGACCCACTCCTGCGAGGTGGAGTCGTCGGCGTGCAGGCAGTACTTGATGTCAGGGTCGGGGGCGGTGCCGAACGGGTCGCGGGAACACCACGGCTGGATGGTGCGGTTCGCCCCGGCCAACAGCTTCTGCACGCCGCCCGAGCTGGGCAGCACCGAGGCCAGGCGGGTGACCCGCCGGGTGGTCTCGGCGTTCATCTCGCCGGGCTGCAGCGTGAAGTCACCGGGTGAGGCCGCGCCACCGGGAGCGGTCCAGCCTGCGGCGCTGAGCGGCGAGGGGCTGCCCTCGGCCGCGCGGGGCTCCTGGATCCAGGTCCCAGGCGCATCCGGCGCGGGGTCCTGCGCCTGCGCCGGTGCCGCGAGACCGGTGAACGCGAGCGCCGCCGCGGCAGCGGCGGCGGCCGCGATCCACGCGCGGCGTATTCGGCTTGAGGGCATGCGGGGGTTGCCTCCGTTGCTCGTGTGACAGGGGAGTCAACCGGAGGGTTCCAGAACACCGATCCGCGACGCAAGCGTGATCGTTTCAGCAACAGCCTTGCACGGCTGTGCAGTTGAGAGGAGTTGATGGCATGTGCGGCAACGGCCCGAGCCCCGCCCGCCGCACCGCACCGATCAGCTCAGCGCATCGGCCTGCGCTCGGACGACCCGCGAGGAGCGCCCTGGCGGGCCGCGCGTCCTGCCACGGGATCAGGGTCCCGCCACATCGGCCAGAGGGTCGGCCCGCCCTCCGGGAGCCGGATCTCCCCGGTGACACGGAAGCCCAGCTTCTCGTAGAAGGGAAGGTGGGTGACGTTGCTGGACTCGAGGTAGGCGGGTTGCCC
The DNA here is from genome assembly GCF_042894025.1 of Streptomyces sp. NPDC001549. Lineage (NCBI taxonomy): Bacteria > Bacillati > Actinomycetota > Actinomycetes > Kitasatosporales > Streptomycetaceae > Streptomyces > Streptomyces sp. NPDC001549. The sequence continues at coordinate 298,502 of NZ_JBIAVJ010000004.1, read as the reverse complement.
GAGCCGGTCGCAGTCGGCCAGCTGCTGACCGAGCAGCGCCGACCCGACCCCCGTCCCCTGGAGTCCCCGGTCCGTCCCCACGGACGGCAGGTACCCGTGGGGCGGCTGCGGATGGGCCGCGTGCATGGCGTTCTGGACCGCCCCGGCCCGCTGCATCCCGCGAAGGCCGAAGATGCTCGCGTAGCGAGAAAGCGCCGCCAACTCCCGTACGGCGGGGGTCTTCCAGTGCCCGGGCCCCGACCGGGCCGGCACCACCGACCGGCACTGGCCGGCGCCGCCACCCGGCACCGCCGGCCGGCCACGGCGCCCCCGCGGGATCAGGAGGTGCGCTTGAGGGTCCAGGTGTTGGGGTTGAAGCTGGGGACGGCGGAGTAGCGACAGCCACTGGAGTAGTAGGTGTTGGTGATGGTCCAGCCGGCGGGCGGCCACGTGGACGCGCAGGCGTTGACCTGGGTGCCGACCGGGTAGCCTCTGAGGTCCTTGATCTGCTTGGTGTTGGGCGTGAAGCCGGAGCCGCACCCACCGCTGTTCCACCACTGGGCGTCCACCCAGCCGTCCGGGGTGAGCGTGCTGGAGCACATGGTGAGCGTGTCGCCGGGGGCCGCCGAGGCGGGGCTCGCGGCGATGGCGAGGGCGGTGACGGCCATGGTGGCCAGAGCGGCGGCGTGACGGATGCGGATCACGGGACGTTCCTTCCTGGGCGCTCCGGGGTCGCTGCCGACCATCGGCAGGTGTACCGGGCACCGGGTCATTGCTATCCGACCGGCTCAGACTCCAGAAAGTCACCTTTGGGGCATAACTCGGCGACGGTTTAGAGCCGCTGCGGCACCCGGCTCCGAAGCCGGGGTCAGCCGATCGGCTGCCGCATCTCGGCACGCACCTTGAGGGTCGTCTCGGCGGTCTTGGCGAGGTCGACGGACCCGGGCTTCTGCTGCGCGGTCTCCTCGCTGACGATGCCGACCGTGGCGCCGGTGTTCTCGTCGACCCAGGCACACATCGGCAGGGAGCTCTCGACCCCGCTCTGCCGCACCGTCAGCACCTGGCAGGACAGGGTGATGTCGGAGCCGGTGGGCGTGATGTCCCGCGCGGCGACCGCCAGGGTCGCGCCTTCGGAGTCCGCGGCGCCGCGCAGCATCTTCTTGCGGGCTCCCGCGGTGTCCTTGAACTGGCCGTACATCCCCGAGACGACCAGGGCGCCCGACTCCTTCGGGGACTCGGAGGCATACTGTCCGGCAGCCGGCTTCGGATCGCGGATCGTCGAGTCGTAGGTGCCCTCCAGAGCCTCCTTGCCCGCGGTGGCCGAATGGTCCTGGACCAGCTGGTACTTGCCGTCCACGAGGGTCTTGGGAACGGTGAGCCGGTACCGGGCCTCGGGGAAGCCGGATCCGGTCACCCTGGCGCCGACCGCGCCGATCGCGCCGAGCACCAGCACCGCTCCCGCGACGATCCCGATCACCATGCCGATCCGGTTCTTGCGCGGCGGCATACCCGTCGGGGGCTGCCCCCACGCTCCTTGACCGGGGTACGGCTGCGGCGGACCGGGCTGACCCGGATACGGCTGACCCGGGTACGGCTGGCCCTGGTACGGCTGGCCCTGGTACGGCTGCTGGTGCGCGGGCTGTGCGGCGTACGGCTGTCCACCGTAGGGATTCGGGGGCTGCGGGGGCCCGTACGGGCCGGGGGGTTGCTGGGGCGGCGGCGTGCTCATGCTCAAACGTTACGTCAGCCCCGCGGGCCGCAGAGTTCCGGCCGTCCGTGATCGCGGGGACGGCCCTCGGGGTCCATTCCCTCTGGGCCGGGTGGACGCGTGATCTGGGCCGGAACCCGCCCTGGAAAGTAGGATCAAGGAATGTCTGACACGACCGAAACTACGCCCGGCTGGCTGAGCAGCGACGAGCTGGAAATGGCCCGGGCCCAGATGCCGATCCTCTACGTCGAGGCCGTCCCCGTACGCGTGGACGACACCGGCGAAGTCACCACCATCGGACTGCTCCTGCGGATCGGCACGGACGGGGCGATGAGCCGGACCCTGGTGTCCGGCCGTGTCATGCACCACGAGCGGATCCGTGACGCGCTGCTCCGCCACCTGGAGAAGGACCTGGGCCCCGTGGCCCTGCCCCGCATCCCCGCTTCCCTCCAGCCCTTCACCGTCGCCGAGTACTTCCCCACGGTGGGCGTCACCCCCTACCACGACCCCCGCCAGCACGCGGTGTCACTCGCCTACGTCGTGCCGGTCACGGGTGACTGCCGGCCCCGTCAGGACGCCCTGGACCTGGTCTGGTTCAGCCCGCAGGAAGCACTCTCGGCAGCCGTGCAGGGCGAGATGCCCGGCGGTCACGCGGCGCTGCTGAAGCAGGCGCTCGCGCATGTGGGGTACACGTACTGAAGTCCGCCGCGCACACCGCGCGATGCTCCACGCCGGCCCGGTCGCTGCCGCTGACAGATGCTGACAGCGACCGGAGCCGGTCCCCCGGCTAAGCGGTCTGTGCCGGGGTGAACTTCGTGAGGATCAGCAGGGTGTCGACGAGGTCCTCGGCGGGGGCGCCGGTCGCCAGGCGGCGCAGCTGCTGCCCGAAGACCAGGGCCACGGCCACCCCGGCCAGGCGTTCGGGGTCCGGGACGCCGAGGTGGGTCAGGATCCGGGTGGCCAGCAGGTCGTAGGCGGCGAAGCACTCGGCCGCGGCGGCGCGCAGCCGTTCGTCCCGGCCGGCCTGGACGTACAGCTCGAACGGCGCGATGTGGCGGCTGTCGAAGGCATTTCCGCCCGCCACCTGTGCCACCACCTCGGCCGCCTGCCCGATGTCGAACTGCTCGTCGGAGCATGCGTCGGCGAGCGCCGTGAAGTGCCGGGTCTCCTCCGCCACGAAGTGCAGCAGGCTCTCGCGCAGCAGTTCGTGCTGGGTTGCGAAGTGGTAGGTGACGGAGCCGAGGGAGACTCCGGCCTCCTTGGCGATCCGCCGGTTGGTGACGGCGGCGATGCCGTCCTGCCCGATGATCCGCAGTACGGCGTCGATGATGCTCTGGCGGGTGTCGGAAGCATGGGGCATGGCGTAATTCTGCCCCATCGGCCGGCTCGACCGCCCGGGCGGGGCTGAGGAGTTGGGGACGACGAGGTGTGGACAAGGAGCGGAGCCGTCCATACTGTTCGTTCGAACGAACAGTTGAGGGACTTCGCCAGCCGCACGGGAGTGCTCGTGGACATATCCGGATCGAACGTTCTACTCACCGGCGCCACCGGAGGCATCGGCGCCGCCCTGGCCGCGCGCCTGACCGCGCAGGGGGCCCGCCTCACTGTCACCGGGCGGCGAGAAGAGGCCCTCAAGGCCACCGCCGACGCCTGCGGCGCCCGTACCGTGGTCGCCGATCTGGCCGTACGGTCCGACGTCGTACATCTCGCCGAGAGCTGTGCGGAGGCGGACATCCTCGTCGCGAACGCCGCCCTGCCCGCCAGCGGCGACCTCCTGGACTACACCGAGGACCAGCTCGACCGCGCCCTCGACGTCAACCTCCGCGCGCCCGTCCTGCTCTCCCGGCTGCTCGCGGAGCACATGGTGGGCCGCGGTCGCGGCCACATCGTGCTGGTCGGCTCCCTTTCCGGCAAGGCGGCCACCAAGTCGACCTCCCTGTACAACGCGACGAAGTTCGGGCTGCGCGGATTCGCGCTCGCCCTGCGCCAGGAGCTCAGGGGTACGGGGGTGGGGGTGTCCCTGGTCCAGCCCGGCTTCGTCCGCGACGCCGGAATGTTCGCGGCCACCGGTGCCACCCCTCCGAACGGCATCAGGACCGTCACACCCGGCCAGGTCGCCGACGGCGTCGTACGAGCCGTCCGCCGCGACCGGTGCGAGGTCAACGTCGCGCCGCTGGAGCTGCGGCTGCTGAGCGCCATCGCCGGGCAGTTCCCCGGTTTCGCCGAGCGCGTCCAGGCCCGTACGGACGTCGACGGGTCCGTGCGACAGATCGTCGAGGCCCAGCGCTCACGCCGTTAGCCGGGCGCGGTCGTTCCCGCGCACTCCCGCACCCCCGCACTGCCGCATTCCCGCACTCCCGCACTCCCGCACTCCCGCACCAGCACGCACGCCTTCCACGCCACCCCACGTGAACGGAGAGCACGGCTGTGCCGAGTGAACACCTCCCGAGCGATGCCCCCGACCCCCGCTCCGACCCCGACCCCACCCCCGGCTCCGGCTCCGGCTCCGGCCCGCGTGTCGAGCGGCGGTCCCTGCTCCGCTTAGGGGCCCTGCTGGCCGCGGGCGGAGCCGCCGCGCTGGTTCCCGCACCGATCGCGCACGCCGCGACGAGGGGCCAGGGCACCGACACGGTGACCACCACCTACCGCGGCCACTCCCCCTACGGCAACGACCAGTGGGCGTACGTCGCCTTCGACGTCCCCGCCGGGGTCCAGCGGATCTCCGTCGCCGCCACCCACGACGCCGCCGCCGGGATCCTGGACCTCGGCATCTTCGGCCCGGCCGGCTTCCGCGGCTGGTCGGGCGGCGCACGGTCCGGTTTCACCCTCTCCGCGGCGGACGCCACCCCCGGCTACGTCCCCGGACCCGTCGAGCCCGGCGCCTGGTCGGTCATCCTGGGGCCGATGGTCGGCAGCACGGGCGGTATGGCCTGGCAGGTCGACGTCACCCTGCACCACGGGGAATCGCTGCCGCGGACCCCGTACGACATCCTGCCGGCCTCGGTGGCCGGGCGGGGCCCCGGCTGGTACCGGGGCGACCTGCACCTGCACAGCGTCCACTCGGACGGGCAGCGCACGGTGGAGGAGATCGTCGCGGCCGCCCGCCAGGAGGGGCTGCACTTCATCGCCACCTCCGACCACAACACCAGCTCCACCGGCGTGACCTGGCGCGGCAACGTCCCGACCGACCTGCTGGTCATCAACGCCGAAGAGGTCACCACCCGCCACGGCCACTGGCTGGCCGTCGGCCTGCCGCAGGGCGAATGGGTGGACTGGCGATACGGCCCCGCGAACCAGGGAGCCTTCGAGGGCCAGGCCCGACGCGTGCACAGTCTGGGCGGACTCACGATCGCCGCCCATCCGCTCACTCCGGCGGCGGGATCCTTCTGGGAGTTCGGCCTCGACCGGGTGGACGCGCTGGAGGTGTGGAACGGACCGTGGACCCTGGACGACGCGGCCAACATCGCCGCCTGGCACGTCATGCTCTGCCTCGGCAAGCGGGTCGCCGCCGTCGGCAACAGCGACGCGCACAGCCCCGCGGACGCCGTCGGCCGGCCCCACAACGTCGTGTACGCCGCCGGGCTGTCGACCCCCGCCGTACTGGACGCACTGCGCCTGGGCCGGTCGTACGCCGTCGAATCCTCCGCCGTGACCCTGGACTTCACCGCCCGCGCCGGCGGAGCGGTCGCGGGACCCGGTCAGGAACTGCCCCTGTCGTTCTTCGACGCCGTCGACGTGACCTTGAACGTGACGGGGGCTCCCGACAGCATCGCCACGCTGTACACCGAGTGGGGCATCATGGCCGCCACCTGCATCGACGGCAGCGGCAGGGGTCAGCTGCGCTGGCGCGGCTGGGGCAAGGCCTCCCTGTTCGCCCGGGCCGAGGTGCGCCGGCCCAAGCCCGCCTCCACCACCCTGGACCAACTGGTGGCCATCACCAACCCGGTGTGGTTCTACTCCGCTCAACTACCCCCGTACGACGTCGAACGGCGGGTGCTCTTCCACACCGAGCGCCGTCCCGACGGGTCGTGGAGCGGCATGCGTCCGCTGCCGGGGGCCGCCGACACCGGATCCGGCTCAGGCTCGGGCTCGGGCTCGGGCTCGGGCTCGTTCGCAGGGGTGCAGAGTGCCGTGGCCGGCATGGCGGACGGCTCGGTCGTGGTATTGGGCATCGCGCCCGACAACGGCCTGTGGCTGACCGCCGTACGGGGCTCGGCCACGCTGCAGCCCTGGCAGCGCGTCGCGGGGCCGGACGGCTCGTCCGGATTCACCGTGCGCGAGGCGGACATCGCGGCCTTCCCCGACGGCACCTGCCAGATCGTGGTGACGGGCATGGACGGCACCACCTTCCACCAGCAGCACCGCGCCGACGGCGGACTGCCCGGGTTCCGGGCCCTGCCCGGAACCACCGCGAAGAGCCACTGGGGCGCCACGAAGGTGTCGATCGCCGCCATGCCCGACGGGTCCGCCCAGCTGCTCAGTTATGGCACGGACGGTGCCATGTACCACTGTGCCCGCGGGCGGGACGGCGCGTGGACGGCCTGGGGGCGCCTGGCCGGCTACAACGGGGCCCCGAGGTTCTCCGGTCCGGCCCTGGCGATCACCGGGATGCCCGACGGGTCCTCCCAGGTCCTCGCGATCGGGCTCGACGGGATGGTGTACCACCAGCTGAGGCGGCCGGACGGTTCCTGGACCGGCTTCCGGCCCCCGCGGGGCGTCACCACGGCGACCATGGGGGCCAGCGCCATCGGCATCGCCGGGACACCCGACGGCTCCGCCCAGGTCGTGGCGGTCGGGCTCGACGGACGGATCTGGCACAACGTCAGGAGGCCGGACGGCTCCTGGACGCCGTTCTCGCAGATACCCGGCCCGAACGGGAGGGACCCCTTCCCCGCGGGGCAGGTCCGCATCACCGCCCTGCGCGACGGCTCCACGCACGTGGCGGCCATCAGCGCCGGCTAGGCCGTCTCCTTCCGACCCGCAGCGTCGCCGCTGGTGGGGGGCGATCAGGCACGAGACCGCGCTGATGCGCCCCCGCCCGCTCCCCGCGTCGTCACTCGTGCAGCAGGCTCGACACCAGCTCGCGCGGCAGCCCATGGGTGTCGTGGAGGTAGTGGAAGTCCTCCTCGTTCAGCGGGCCCCGGAACCGGGGGCGGGCGAGCACCTGCCGCCCGCGTTCCAGGAGCCGGCGGAACCGGCGCTCCTCCTCGCGCAGGATCCGGCGTACGTCGCCGGGGCTCATGTCCTGCCGGAAGTGGTCCAGCGTGTGCCGGACCAGTTCGTCCGGCAGGTCCTCGATGCCCCGCGAGGAGTCCTCCCGCCACAGCACGGTGAGCATCCGCCGCACCAGGCGCCGCAGCACGTAGCCCTGCCCGGTGTTGGCCGGGCGCACGCCGTCGCCGAGTACCACGACGGCCGAGCGCAGGTGGTCGCAGACCACGCGCAGCGACCGTTCGTCCAGGGGCCACAGGGCCGGTACGAGGCTGCGCCAGGGGTCGAAGACGTCGCACTCGAACACGGACGGCTTGCCCTGGAGCAGGGAGGCGAGCCGCTCCAGGCCGAGGCCGGTGTCCACGTTGCGCTGGGGAAGGGGCACCAGGGAACCGTCGTCGAGTCGGCGGTGGGTCATCGTCACGTGGTTCCACACCTCCACCCAGCGGTCGTCGCGGGTGGGCGTCGACTCGGGCGGGCCGTCGCCGCTCCACAGGAAGATCTCCGAGTCGGGACCGCACGGTCCGACGGACCCGTTGGACCACCAGTTGTCCTCCACGGTGAGTTCGACGGGGACGCCGAGTTTCTGCCACAGCTCCAGGGAGGCGGTGTCCGGCCCGGTCCGGTCGTCGCCGGCGTGGACGGTGGCGTACAGCCGGCCGGGATCCACGCCCAGCCCCTCGGTGAGGAGCCCGTATCCCCAGTCGAGACTGAGCGGGCCTTCGTAGTCGCCCAGCGACCAGGTGCCGAGCATTTCGAAGACCGTCAGGTGGGTGGCGTCGCCGACCTCCTCCAGGTCCGTGGTGCGCAGACAGCGCTGGACGTTGACCAGCCGCCTGCCCAGCGGGTGGGGGCGGCCCTCCAGGTACGGGGTGAGCGGGTGCATGCCGGAGGTGGTGAAGAGTACGGGGTCGCCGGGCGGTGGCAGCAGCGTCGAGCCGACGATGCGCCGGTGCCCGCGCTCCTCGAAGTACTCGACGAACGTATCGACCAGTTGCTCGGTATTCATGGGGTGACTCCTTCGCGTCGAGCGGGAGAGGCACCGGAGAACGGGACCGTGCAGTCTCCGACCGGGGGCAAGGGCGCCACGGCACAACCGACGGACCGTTGTCCGGTCGCCGGGGAGAGGGGAAGGTCAGGCGGCGGCAACCGGCGAGCTGGTCGCTCGCGCGGTCGCGGTGGTGCTGGGGCCGGTGACGTTCATGCGGCCCACCCTAGTACGAGCCTGCCGCCGCTGCTCGGGTATTTCGCGCCGGTGGCAGGGCGGGGCGGGGCTACTCCGTCGTGGTTTCCTTCACCACCCAGGCCAGGTACTCCTCCGAGGATCCGGCGGTCGGGAGCACGATCCACTGCGGCACCTCGTACGGGTGCTGCTCGTGCACCCACGCCCGCAACGCGGCGACCTTCTCCTCCGTCGTCTTGAACGAGAGCCGGTACTCCCGCTCATGCTGCACGGCGTCCTTCCACCAGTAGAAGGAGGTCATCCGCGCGTCGATCTGCGCACCGGCCGTCAGCCGGGCCTCCACCGCGCCCCGCGCGATCTCGTACGCCTTCGTCTCGTCGTCCACGGTCGTCTGCGCGATCACGATGCTCGCCATGTCGGTCCTCCTGGGTCGGGTTCGGCCACCCTACGGTCGTCACGGGCAGACCTTGACCGAGCACCGGCGGCGGAGGCGGAGGCGGAGGCGGAGGCTCCCAGCGCATCGGTACACCGGCGCATCCCCCGGATTCGCGGACGTGGCCGATCCGTAGCCCGGGCGAACCCAAGTCGACCGATCCCCGCCATTTCGGCCGAACTCAACGCTACGGTTGCGCCCCTGAGGGGCCGTCATTCACAGGACGGCCAGGGGAACGGGGGAGCGCGATGGCGCGGCTCAAACATCTGGTCGTCGTGGTTCCTGGAATCGGCGGCAGTGTGTTGCAGACGCCTGAGGGTGCGGCACGCTGGGACGAGCATCGGCGTCGGTTGGTCGCTGCGGCCACTCGGCCAGGCCGGCTGGGTCTGGATCAGCACCCGGACCTGGTACCGGTCGGGCTGTTACCGGACATCACGCTGCTCGGACCTTTCGTCGTGCCCGGCTACGACCTCCTGGTACGCAAGATCTGCAACCACTTCGACGACGTGCGGGTGGATGTCTCCCGGCCTGGACGCGCACCTGATACACGGGCCGACCTGGTCCTCTTCCCGTACGACTTCCGGCACAGCATCCGGCATGCGGCCGAACGCCTCGCCGCCGACGTCGCCGTACGCCTGGGCGGTGAACACACCGGCGCACGTCGGCGGCGGGTGATCGTGGTCGCGCACTCCATGGGTGGTCTGGTCGCCCGCTACTGGATGGGGCCCCTGGGCGGCGCCGCCGACTGCGCGGCGCTGGTCACCCTCGGTACGCCGCACAGGGGCGCCCCCAAGGCGCTGGAGGTGCTGGGGAACGGGCTGAGGGTGGGCCGCAAGCGGCTGGCCGGCCTCACCGAAGTACTGCGTCAGTGGCCGTCGGCGTACGAGCTCCTGCCGCGTTACCCGGTGGTGGGACGGCTGGGCGATGACGCACCGCTCAATCCGTACGAGCTGGAGGCCGGAGCCACCGGCAGCGCGTCCTTCGCCGTGCAGGCGAAGCGCGCGTTCGGTGTTCACCAGGACATCGAGGCGGCCTGGACGGAACTGCACCGCGGCTCCGGCTGCCCTGAGGTGACAGCCGTGTTCGGCCGCGGGCACGCCACGTTTCAACAGGCTCTGCTCTCACCTTCCGGCCTCACGGTGACGAAGGACTCGGCGAACTGGCTGCCCAATCCGGACTGGCACGGTGACGGTACGGTCCCGGCGATCTCGGCCATCCCCATCGAGCAGAACGACACTCGCGCCCGCAGAGCCGTACCGAAGCGTCATATGGCGCTCGCTTCCTCGTCGGTGGTGGTCGACCTTCTGGCCGAGTACGCCGGCGAGCCGCTCGACGCTGTCCGAGGGGACACGCCCGACGAGCCGTGGCTCGGGCTCGATCTGGAGGAAACCTCCCTGTCCGGTGACCCGGTTCCGGTCGGTGTGACGCTGCACGGCGCGCAGGCCGACGAGCGGACCCAGGTGCGGGTGCGGGCCCGCCCCCACGATGGCCGCAGGGAAGGTGGCACGAGTTGGCTTCCCTGTGCAGGGGCCGGTGACGGCCGGTGGCAGGGGCACCTCCCGCCCTTGGGCGCCGGCAGCTACACCGTGGAGGTCTCGGCCACCGGCGTGCCGGTGGTGAGCCGGCTCTCGGCCGGGGACGTACTGGGCGTGATCGACGCCGAGAACGCCGACGCCGCCGACGCAGACGCAGACATGGATGTGGATGCATGAGCACGGCCTGGCGCCGGTGGGCGAGCAACGACCCCAGGGCTCTGATCGAGTACGTCCAGCGCCAACGTCAGGGCGAAAGCACGCGCGGGACGCCGGCCGACCTTCTCGGCACCAGCATGCCCGCCCCCGGTGTCGGCCCGCCCATGACGCGTGCCCGCTTCCTGTACGAGGCCTTCGCCGCCCGCGGTATCCAGTATGCCGACGAGCCGACCACCAGCGACCCCGGTCGCCAGACCGTCCGGCCGCCGGACCAGGTGCTCAGCCGCCCACGGCACGGCACCTGCCTGGATCTCGCGGTCGTCTTCGCCGGAGCCTGTCTGGATGCCGGACTCCACCCGGTGGTCATCGTCCTGGCCGGCGCCAGGCCTGGTGATCCGGGGCACGCGCTGGTCGCTGTGTGGCTCGACGGCAACTGGTCCAACCGCGCCCACCGTGACTACCGATCCGACGAGCACGACCCCGACTGGACGACGCTGCCGCCCGATTTCATCGACCAGCTCGTCGATGACGAGGACTCCCCAGGCGCGTTCCTCGCCATTGATGTCACAGGTGTCGCCTCCCGCACCGATGCAGGCGACCCGCGGAGGCAGGAACAGCAGTCCTGGGCCCGGTCGGTCGCGTACGGCGCCGAACTTCTGCGGGAATCCGGCGAGGACCGCTGGAAGGTGACGATCGATGTCGGGCTGGGCTACGAACACGTCGAGCCACACCCCCTGCCCTACCGGCCCGGCACCGACGTCCTCGCACCTCCATACCTGCCGGTACCGCAGGACAACAGCGACAGCGGGCCGCTCAAGCTCCTGTGGGCCCGCCACGACGCCATCCACTTCCACCCCCGGGACGAACTCGACTTCCTCCGGGACTGGTTCCAAGCGCCCGACCCCCTCGGGCCGCGTACCCGGATCGCCCTGCTGCACGGCGTGGGAGGAGCCGGGAAGACACGTCTGGCGGCGGAACTCGCCCACCAGCTGGCCGGCACCAACTGGTACGCCGGATTCCTCGTCCGTGATCCCGATCCCCGGGACCGGGCCTGGCTGAGCGAGGTCGCCTCCCCGCTGCTGGTGGTCGTCGACTACGTGGAGGACCGCAAATCCGCGGACGTCATCAATGTGCTGCGTACCCTGCACGAGCGAGAGGCGCCGACCTGCCTGCTGCTGACCGCGCGAACCGTCAGCGGCTGGTGGGAGGAAGAGATCGCCGTGGCACTCAGGGAAGACGGACATCCCTACGTCCTGCACGACAGTGAGCTGGCGGCTCGCCACCCCCGCCAGACGGGCGTCTACAGGGCGGCACTGCGTTCCTTCGGCGGTTCGCAGACCGCCGCCATGGGCCACCGGCCTCCTCCCGACCCCTACTCGGGCAGGTGGACCACCCTGGATCTGGTCATGCTCGCCTGGCTCGCTGTCCAATCGGGCAACACCGGCGGGGTCCCCGAGTCGGAGGAGAAGCTGTACGAGAAGATCCTCGAGCACGAGCTGGGCTACTGGGTGCGAACGTACGCGTCCCAGATCGGCAAGCCCTCGAAGCGAACGAAGGGGATCCTGCGCGAAGCGGGCGCCTGTCTCAGTCTCTTGGCCCCGCAGGAAGAGCGGCTCGACCACAGCCTCAAGGCAATCAGGGAGCTGGCCGACGAGGGGAAGCGGCGCGATGAGATCGCCGCTCTGTTCGCCGACCTTCTGCCGTCCGCTCCCGAGGACGGCACGCTGGCCGTACGGCCGGACCCGCTCGGCTCGCATCTGGCATCCAGTGTGTTCGGCACGGATCGGGCGCTGCTCCGCGACTGCTTGAAGGCAGCAGACGAAGACGAGCAGCTGAACGCGTGTGTGAGTGTCTCCCGGTTCTCCAGAGCGGACGACGGATCCACAGCTACGGACATTGCAAACGCCGCCTTGAACACGGTGCCTGACCTATGGCGGCCGGCCCTCTCGGTGGCCGCTACGCAGGGAGGCGTCTTCGTCCAAGCCCTGGAACAGCTCGCTGCGGCCGAGGGAACACCGCTGCCACTGGCCGAACTGGCCGCCACGGTGCCGACCGGCCACAGCACCCTACGCCGCCTCGCACTGATCGCTACCGAGCGCTCCAAACCGGACGATGCTGTCGATGCGTCCGAGGAAGCACAGGCAGCCCAAGCTGTATGGCTCAACAATCTCTCCGTCCGGCAGAGCGAGACCGGAGACCGTGACGCCGCCCTGACCTCCATCACCGAAGCCACCGCGCTCTACCGCACCCTCGCCCAAGCCAACCCCGGCACCTTCCACCCCAACCTCGCCACCTCCCTCAACAACCTCTCCAACCACCAGAGCAACACCGGAGACCGCAACGCCGCCCTGACCTCCATCACCGAAGCCGTCCACATCCGCCGCACCCTCGCCCAGGCCAACCCCGCCGCCTTCCTCCCCGACCTCGCCACCTCCCTCAACAACCTCTCCGTCCGTCAGAGCGAGACCGGAGACCGCAACGCCGCCCTGACCTCCATCACCGAAGCCGTCCACATCCGCCGCACCCTCGCCCAGGCCAACCCCGCCGCCTTCCTCCCCGACCTCGCCACCTCCCTCAACAACCTCTCCAACCACCAGAGCGACACCGGAGACCGCAACGCCGCCCTGACCTCCATCACCGAAGCCACCGCGCTCTACCGCACCCTCGCCCAAGCCAACCCCGCCACCTTCCTCCCCAACCTCGCCACCTCCCTCAACAACCTCTCCAACCATCAGCACGAGCAGCCGCACGTTGGCGAAGCACTGCGCGTTTCCGACCTGGCGATCTCGGAACTCCCCTCCGGTCCCCAGGCGGAACTTCTCGTCTCTCGTGCGCAGTGGCGCCACTCCCACGACGACCAAGCCGGGGCGGCAGCGGATCTGTTCTCCGCCGCTCAATGTGCGGATGAAACCACCGACCCGGCCTGGGCCGGACGGTCCCGCCGTGCCGTCCGGAGTCTCGTCAAGACGCTGGGCCAGGACGTGCTCTGGGGACACTCACCGGACCAAGACCCTCCCGACCTCCCTGCCTGGGTACGGGATGAGCTTTCATCGGAGACCACTGATCAGCTCAATGAGTGGCTTTCCGCAAGCAGTTGGACCGAGCAGAGCGCCTTCATCCGGCAGAACTACCTGCTCCTCGCGGCCCCGGAAGGCCGGGACGCCCTCGCCCTCGCCCGCGTGCTGTTCCCGGAGGCCACTGGCCTCAGCGATCTCGCAGACGTGCTCGATGCCGCGGCCGAACGGGGCCTTGACCAGGTGCTGGAGGAACTGCGCGACTTCCACACCAGGGCCGACCTGGTAAGCGAATGGCTCGCCACCCAGACATGGCCGGATGACTTGGAATTTCTGGGCCGCCATACCCAGCTGACCGACGACCCGCTCGTACGCGAGCTGCTCGCATCGCGATCGCATGACCCTGCGTCACGCCAGCATCTGGCCATTCTCCAGCTCACCGACCGCCTCGCCGCCCCGGATGTCTACGACGCCGTCACCGACCCCTCGACAGCGAACGACACAGCGATGACGTTCATCGGAGCGGGTGAACCGGAGGCGCTGTACCCGTTGTTCCTCGCGGCCCCAGCCCTTCTGCGGATGCCCTTCGTCACTCCGTACCTTTTCGCCGTACATACGCTGTTCGACGCCACGACAACGGGGTCACCGCCCTCCGCGTCAGACTCCGGCACCCTCTCCCCCATCGAACTCATCACGGAAGCCGCGACGCAGGCCTCCGAAGTCCAACGAGGCGCCGGCGCCGCACGGCTCCGCCGACTGGCCGAGCATCGACCGGAGCACGCCGCCGCACTCCTCCAGCTCGCCACGCTCCTCACCTCAGCCGCCCCGGCCCCAGGCTCCGATGGCGGCTGACGAACCGCCCTCGCGCAGGCTGACCGTGGACGAGATCACCTACCTCGGCAACGTGGGCAGGCTCTTCCACTCGGCACCCGGCTACCGGGCCGCTCAAGACGCGCTCGACACGGCGCTCAAAGCCGTAGAGCGGCACCGCGCCGAGGGCGTGAGCTGGCCGGACATCACCCGCGCCCTCGCCATCCCCCGAGAAGAACTTTTGCACCGGATGCAGGAGACCACGGACAAGCCGCGCCTGCGGCCCCCGCCGCCATCCACAGCACCTGCCACGATCGGCGACCGCCTGTCCCTGGATCCGCCCTGGCCCCTGCCCGACCACTCACGGTATCTGTCGGCGTCGGCGAACCATCAGGGGTCCGCCTCGATCTCTGCGTCCTCGTCTCAGAGCTCTTTCTTCTCCACCAACACCCGGTCACACGACCGCAACGTGGGCATGGTCACCCCTGCGGGCATCGCCCGGCGGGTTCTCTTCGTCTCCGGCGATCCGCGCCCTGGGCGCAACAGCTTCGGTCCCGAGGCCGCGTACATCCGGGAGGCTCTTGCCGGAAGCTACGTCCAGGTGACGGAGATGGCGTCTGTCGGGCTTGCCGAGATCTGTCCCGCCCTGGATGCCCACGCCCCGGCCGCCGTGCACATCGCGGCGCACAGCTCCTTCGGCGGGATTCATCTCACGCAGGAAGGCGGGGACCTCTGCATCGCCCATCAAGCCTTCTGCGCGCAGATCACACGGGTCCGCTTCCCGCCCCGTCTCGCTGTGCTGAACTTCTGTGACTCCACCACGCTGGCCGCCGAAATCGCCCGGACGGTAAGAACAGTGATCAGCTGGCCGCACGCCTTGAGCGACCGACAGGCCCAGACATTCACCCGGCAGCTCTATCGGTCGCTGGCCGCGCGGAGATCCGTAGGTGACAGCTGCAAGGACGCGGAAGCCGCGCTGGCCGGCCCTCAGCCAGATCTCCCGCCTCCTGTACTGCACGGAGAGGCGATGGCCCATGTGTTCTGAAGCGACGCTGAGCGCGTGATGCCCGCGACCAGCTCAGGTGCGGATGGCCCGCTCCTGACCGAGCGCGACAGCAAAACAGGGATTCTCCTGGCCGAAACCATCCGGTCGGCACACAATAGGCCAGCAGGAGGCATCTCCACCGAAAACGAACAGCGATTCGAGGGGTCCGTACATGGCGTTACCTATGGGCGGCGGCGGATCCGCTCAGCGGCCGGGGCAGGGTCACTGGCCGGCGGGGAGTCTTCTCGGCGGACTCTCCGAGGAGCCCCGCGAGCAGATGGTCCGGCTCGGACGGCGGGTGTGTTTCGAGGGGGGTGAACGGCTGCTGCGGGAGGGTGAGTACGGCTCGTACGTGTTCCTCCTTCTCAGCGGCTGGTACAAGGTGCTGGCCCGGACACAGGACGATCGCGAAGGGCTGTTGGCGGTCCGGGCCGGTGGTGACCTCGTCGGCGAGCTGGCCTGTTTCGACGCCCAGCCCCGGGTCGCCACGGTCGTGGCCGCCGGTACGGGCAGCGCGAAGCTGATAGGCGGGCAGCAGTTCCTGGACTTCCTCGCGGCGTACGAGGAGTCGGCGCAGGCCGTGATGTGCGCGGTGGCCGGGAAGCTGCGCTGGGCGACACGGCGACGGCAGGACTTCGGCGGCTGCCCGGTGGGGACACGGGTGGCCCGCGTCCTGCTCGAGTTGGCCCGGGCGTACGGGCGCCCTTGCGCGACCGGTGTCTCGATCGGGGTTTCGCTCACCCAGCCCGAGTTGGCGGAGCTGGTCGGCGCCTCCGAACCGAGTGTGCACCGGGTACTGCGTTCCCTGCGCAAGCAGGGCGTTGTCGAGACCGGCTACCGCCAGCTTCTGGTCAGGGACCTTTCCGAACTCACGATCGTCGCCGACGGGGACGCCGCTCAACGGACCGTCCCCGCGAGCGCCGCCCACCGGGTCGCCGCGACGACCATCGCGCCCACCCGGCCGGCGGCGCGGCCGGTGTAGACACTCGGCCGTCGCTCAGTGCCCGCCGTGGTGGAAGTGGTGGCCGGGATCGTGGTGGCCGGGATCGTGGTGGCCCGGATCGTGGTGGCCGGGGTCGTGGTGGCCCGGATCGTCGTGATGGGGACCAGGGTGGTACGGGTCCTGGTCGTACGGGTCGGCGTGATGCGCGTCCTCATAGTGCGGACCGGTGTGAGGGGGATCAGGGTGGTGCGGATCCCCGTGATGCGTGGCGGGGTGATGCGTGGCGGTGTGATGCGGGCCCGGGAGCCGGGGGGCTCCCGGGTGACCGCTCGCGTGATGCCCGCTCCCGTGGTGGGCGCCCGGCTGGTGCCGCCCGAGGTGGTGGCCGTCGGCGCGATCGTCATCGCGCGGATCCGTGTCGTCCGGGTCCTCGAAGTCCCCGTCCCCGTGCGAGGCGCCGGTGTCGGAGCCCGTCAGTACCCACTCCCGCAGCGTCTCACCGTGCGAAAGCACCGCGGCCGCCACGTGGGCGGCGCCCAGCGCCGGGACGACGAACTCGCGCATCGCCGTACGGGCCGGCGAATGTCCCCAGATCACCGGCTCGGGCCGGGGATCCCGGACGGGAGCCGAGGGCGGCACGTGGAGCCAGGCGCCGCAGGCGAAGTCCTTCTTCAGGACGGTCACGTCGATCCGGCGGAACTCGGCGGCCAGACCGCGCCCGTCGGGCAGGATCACGTCCCGGTACATCTCGTCCGGCACCGCCAGCGCCAGGTCGCTGCCCGCTTCGTCCTCAAGGGCGTCGCGTACTCCGTCGGAGTCGACCAGCCGGTTGACCAGTACCACGGAGTCGCCCAGGTACCCGCGGTCGGCCCGGGAGACCGGTCCCATCGCGAGAGCGGCCCGCATCCGCATCCGGCCGAAGGCACCGGGCGTGCGGTTCGCTTGGTAGAGGCCGTCTCGCAGGCCGAGGACCAGCGCCGGGACCACGCGTATGACGTCGATCCTGGCCGGGAAGAGAACGAGTTGGCCGTCCCCCTGCACCTGCTGCTGGGCGCGGACGCGCAGCACCCGGGACCGGCGCAGCGCGTGCTCGACCACGAGCCGGAGCCGGTACTGCGCGTCCTCCTGTGCGCGGTAGCCGTGACGGCTGTACTGGCGCAGGTCCACGGCCAGGCACAGCCGCCTGCGGTATCGGGCCATCACATCCTCGTCAACTCGGCAACCAGGTCACCGGTCTCTTCGTCGGCGCGCTTCAGGAGTTCGTCCAGCCGGCTCAGTTCGGCGCGGCGCAGCTCGACCGCCTCCTCGCCCTGGTCCAGGGCCTCCCGGGTGGAGGCCACACTGCGGGTGAGTTCCTCGATCCGGGAGGACATGCCCTGGGTGATCTCCCTCTGCAGGGGCTCCATGGTGTCCGCGGCGAAGGCCCGTGCGGCCTTCTGCGCCTCCTTGGGTGCGGTCATCCGCAGCTCGGTGGCCATCGCGCGGCCGATCTCCTCCCGCATCTTCTTCTCCACGCGATCACTGGCGTAATTGACCTGGAAAAGGCCTTGAGCGACCAGGGCCACGAACAGCGTCGGCAGCCCGAACGGGGTGAACGCCCAGGCCACGCCGATGGCGAAGGCGGGCAGGAGGGTATGCAACGCCTCCTTCGCCCCGAACCGTGACCCGACCAGGGCGCCCGCCGGCCCGCTGAGCACGAACCCTCCCAGGCCCGCCAGGAACCGGGTCAGAGGTTGGTCTTCCCGGTCTCCCGCGACGGCCGCGCCGGACGCCCCGTGCAGGTCGATCCGGAGCTTGTGCAGTGCCGCCTCGAAAGAGGTGAGTTCGGCGTTCATCCGCTCGGCGAGCTGCTCCAGGTCCTGCTCGATCACGGGTTTCAGCGACTCGTTCACCCAGTGGGCGACCTTCTCCTCCATGGCCTTCGCCGCGCCGTTGGCGATCTCCTCCGCCACCTGCTGGGCGCGCTGCTTGGCTTTCAGGGGGTTCAGGCCGAGCTTGGTGGTGATGTCGACGTCCTGTGCGACCAGGGGGGCCTCGTCGGCGACGGCCGCGAGGAAGCCCCCGAGCAGGGTGTCCACCCGGTCCTGCAGCACCCGGGTCTGGTTGCGGATGTCCAGGGCGATCTGCTGGGCCTGCGCCTCCAGTTCCTTGAGAGGCTGCTGGGCAGCGGTCCAGCGCCGTTCCAGGTCACCGCTCTTCGTCTCGAGCATCTTCAGCTCGGAGGGGATGTTGCGGCGCAGTTCCCGTGCGACGCCGCGCAGGGAGCGGGCCGGGGCGAGCAGCTTGACCTTGTGCCGCTCGGTCACGAGGTACCGCTCCAGTTCCCTCTCCACCACGTCCACTCCGGTGCGGCGGAACGCCTCGTCGTCCTCAGCCATCCGGGCGCGCAGCGCCGACTTGCCGTCGACGAAGAAGAACCGGCTCTCGTCCCTGTCCGCGCCCCGCAGAGCGGTGATGCGTCGCCGGGCCGAGTCCACGACGTCGTCGCGCTCGTGATCGTCGATGGCGTCGAAGTAGGTGAACACGAAGAACGGGTCGTGCGCGCTCAGGTACTTCTTCAGGAACCCGGACTCACTGATGCTCATCGGGGCGATCGCGTGCTGAAGGAAGATCACCGCATCCGCCTTGCTGAGATGCGTGAGGGTGATGTCGTCGTGGCTCGCGTACGCGTTGAGGCCGGGCGAGTCGATCAGTACGACGTTGTGGCGGCACAGCTCCAGCGGCCAGATCACCTCGGCCTTGACGTACGGGCTGCGCTCGGCGCCCGACGTGTGGTTCACCGTGATGAGTTCGACGAGCCGGGCCGGGTCGACCGCCTCGGGCTCGACCGCGCCTTCGGTCCACAGCAGCGCGGCCGGCGATTCGCCGAACCTGACCTCGGTGATGACGGCGGTGGCGGGGACCGCCTTGACCGGCAGCACCCGGTCTCCCAGCAGGGCGTTGACGAAGGTGGACTTCCCGCGCTTGAAGTCCCCGACCACCATCACGTGGAAGGCTTGGTTCTCGATCCGTTCAAGCAACGCCGCCACATCCTTGACGGCGCCGTTGTTGCCGATCTGCTCGGCGGCCTTCTCCGTCCGGCGGCACATCTCGGCCAGTCGCAGCCGCTGTTCGGCGGCGGCAGCGTACCCGCCCTCTTCGGTCGTCATGTGCGGGCTGTCCTCTCCTCGGTTCATTCCTGTTCCTCCTCGGCCGGCACGCCGCAGGCGAGTGCGGAGCGGATGCGGGCGGCCAGCTCGGTCGCGGCGTTCGCCAGGCGCGGCCAGTCCGTACCGGATGCCGATGCCGATGCCGATGCCGATTCGACCGCCGCCCGCCGGGCGTCCGCCCAGGCCCGGTGGGACTCGCGGAGCCGGGCGAACACGTCCGCGTAGACATCACCGAGCTCGTCGACGGCTCGCCGCTGGAAGACCCCCGCGCTCTCGTCGACCGCCCGCACCAGGACGGCGTCGACCTGGCGGCGCTGCTCCTCAGTGGCGTTCCTGACGTACGCCTCGGCCAGCAGCCCGCCGACCAGGCTCAGGACGCTGCTGTAGACCATCGGCGGCGGTCCGGACCGGTCGGAGTCCGATCGTCGGCCCTGGCGGGCGGCAGCGATCAGAAAACCTAGGATCGAACCGCCCTGGGCGCCCAGCCGGGTGACCAAGCGGGTCCTGGACAGGCTGGAGACCTCGCCGGAGATGTCCGGCTCCGTGGACAGCTCCAACGCCCCGGGCAGTGGGCTACGCGACGCACCCGGCAGCCTGCGCGTCACTTCCCCGTCCAGCCAGTCGGTGTCCGCGGCCATGGCCGGCAGCAGGAGCGTGCGCTCGGAGCTTCGGGCCAGCAGCGACAGTTCGTGCCCCAGCCGGACCGGCAGGTCGCGTTCCCACCAGGTTCCGGGGTCGGAGGCGCGCTCCAGGTCCCAGCGCAGCCGTTCGATGATGCCGTCGCGGCCCTTCTGGACGTGTTCACGCAGCCGGGTGCCGAGCCGGAGCTGACGTCCCATGAGGTCGACGCGGAGCTGCTCCCACTGCCGGTCTTCGCTCTCCCGCAGCACCTGCGCCAGCCTGGCGCGTTCCGCGACCTCCTCTTTCGGCAGCCGACCTGCCGCGTCGGCCTCGTCGGCGATCCGGGCCATCGCCTCGCAGTGATCCGCCACCTGGGCGGCGATCGCCCGGTCACGCCACAGCACACGTTCGCTGTCCCGCGCGAACCCTTCCAGCAGCGAGCGCAGGGAAGCGAGCTCGGACTCTCCGCCGCCAGGCACCGGGGCGGTCAGCACGGGCAGGCCGGCCAGGCCGGACAGCCGTGCACCGAGATCGCGTACGGACTCCTCGCGATCGTCGCCGTCCACCAGGTCCAGCATGGTCACGACGACGGCGACGAAGGGTACGTGCCGACACAGGACCTCCTCCTCGAGGAGGCGCCGCTCCGTGATGCTCATCGGGGAAAGCGCCGAGACGACCAACAGGACGGCGTCGCTTCCGGCCGCGGTCCGGCGTACCTGCTCGAACTGCTCCTCCGTACCGGAGTTGACCCCCGGCGTGTCCACCACTTCGGCGTCCAGACCGGCGAGCCAGTCATGGGCCACCGCCACGGTCACGGCGGGTTCCGGGGACCCTTCGGGAGCACCCGGCTCCCGTTCCACCGGGGGCCCGGTCAGCCCGTCCCAGAGGGTGTCGTCGTCGAGCTTGCGCAGTTCACGGCGGCCGTCCGGCCAGCCGAGGGTCAGTCCCTCCTCGTCGGAGACCCGGATCACCACCGGCGTCCGCGAGACCGGAAGGGGCCCCGTCGGCAGCAGGTCACGGCCCAGGAGCCGGTTGATCAGCGTGGACTTGCCGCGGTTGAACTCGCCCACCACCGCGATCCGGAACGCGGGCCGGCCGCGCCCGGCGGCCAGCAGGTCCAGCGCCTCCCGGATGTGGTCCTGTCCGTGGTCCTCGGCGAGCTGACGGGCCTGCCGCAGCCAGCCGGGGGCAGCGCTGCCGACATCGGCCATGTGGGCGGCGGGTTCGGCCTCCGGCGGGGGGCCTGCCATGGGTGGGGGCGTGCTGCTCACTGGTCACGGCTCCTCTGGGTCGGGGACGTTCCGGCCGGTGTCCCGGCGCAGGGCGGCGACTTCGTCGCGCCGCTGCCGGGCGGCCGCTGCGGTTTCCTCGGCGTGGGCGATCCCTGCGGCCAGTTCGGCCCGCCGCCGGTCATGGGCCGCGGTGAGCCCGGCGATCTCCTCGCGCCACTCGTCGTCGTACTGCCGGCGGAGCGCGGCGACGCTCTCGGCAAGGCTCTCCGCGACGCCCGGCAGGCAGGCGGCGGCGAGGGCGGCGATCTCCTCGTGCGCGGCGGCGATGACCGGTCGGGCCTGCCGCAGGAACTGCTCGCGAGTCGCGTCGGGACCGCGGCGCCCGATGAACGCGCCGAGCGCGCCGCCGATGAGGGTGCCGATGCCCGGGGCGACCAGACTGCCGGCCAGGGCACCGGCCATCGCCCCGCCGCCGGTGCGCCAGTTGTCGCTGGTGGTCAGCTGGGTACCGATCGCGGTGAGCGCCTGGTCGATGCCGGACATGTCCGGGGCGGGCGGATCCGGCCACACCACCGGTGGCACCGGGGGAGCCGTCCGGGTCTCGCCGGCCAGGTCGGCCAGCGCGCTGTACTGGGCCGCGAAGTCTCGGGCGAGTTCCGCGGCGGCGGTGGTCAGCACCTCGCCGGCCCGTTTCGCCGCCCTGCGGACGGCTTGCTGGGCGTCTTGCCGTAGGTGGCGCCGGACCAGACGGGACACCTCTTCCGCGGCGCCGGCCAAGTCGTTGATCTTCTCGCCCGTCACCGCGTTGCCGACTTTCACCTCCAGCGTCGTACGGGACTGCGGCGACGTCCTGTTCAGGGCGGCGGCATTCAGCTCGGTCCCGGCCCGGTCCCGCGTGCGCGCGGCCCAGGTGTCGAGGAAGGCGGGGAAGTCCGGCAGCGTGAGGGCTGCCAGCTCGCGCTCGCCCCGGCCGAGCGCGGCGCGCCGGGCGTCGGCGGTCTCCTCCACCGCCGACAGCAGTTCCGAGAGCAGCCCGAGCGCCGTGGCGGCGACGGCCGACCGGCGGCCGGCCGCGGCGAATTGCGCGATCCGCGCCTCCACCTCAAGGAACGACGTGAGATGGCCCGGCCCGCCCGGCTCGCGGGCGCCGACAGCCGCGACCTCGCCCAGCGCCTTGCCCGGGGAGCAGGGCAGCAGCAGTGGATCCGCGCATCCCAGATCCCTGAGCCGGCGCTCGACCACCGCGACGGCCTCGGGGCGTTCCTCTTCGTCGAGGAGGTCGAGCTTGGTGAGGACGAACGCGCACCGGTCGTGATGGTCACGCAGCGGCCCGGTGAGAAAGTCCACCAGGGTCAGCGACATCGCCGCGACGGCGGGCACCACCACCAGCGCCACGTCCGCCTGCCGCGCCGCGGCCTCGGCGAGCTCGCGGTGTCCCCGCTCGGTCACGTTGAACCCCGGGGTGTCGATCACCGTGACGCCGGCGCCCAGCAGCCGGGCCGGCGAGAGCACCCGCAAGCTGCCCACCTCGTCCGCCAGTGCCGTGGTCAGCACCCGCTGCAGCGCCCGCTCCAACGTGTCGGGCCCGGACTCCCGCCCCCGCCCCGCCCACCCTGCGAACGGCACGGACGGCCACTCCAGGAAGGAGCCGTCCGTGGTTCTCACCGTCAGTCCCTCGGCGCCCTCGCGGTATTCCAGCACCGTGGTCGTACGCGTCGTCACGAGGGCGGAGGAGGGCAGTAACCGGCGCCGCAGGAAGGCGTTGAGCAGCGTGCTCTTGCCGCTGGATGCCTCGCCGAAGACCGCCACCCGCAACTGCGGATCGGCTGCCCGCGCCTGAACCGCGAGAAGCCGGGCCCGCAGCTCGTCGGAGCGTTCGGGCGCAAGGCCGAGACTGTCGAGCCGCCCCTCGATCCACGGCAGGTGCCCGCTGACCACAGAGGTCCAGCCCGCTCCAGGACTGTCCACCACCAGCTGTTCCGTCACGGCGTCAGCGTACGAACGACTGGATGGTCAGCTCCTCGTCACATGATGGGATCGGCGGCAGCAGTTCCCGGCGCGACACATTCCGGCGTGCGGTGAGCAGTTTGTGGACACGGCAGTGGCAGGCAGGGCTCTCCGGGTGAGCGTCCGGGGGCCGGCCGCCTCGACCCGCTTCCGTGGCACGCGTCCGCCGCCTCAGGCACGTTCCAGCATCCGGCGGCGCAGGGTGTCGTAGATGGGTTCGCTGCCCAGCCGGTCCGCGGTCACGGTCGCGGCGAAGCACGCGATCAGCAGGGGCAGCAGGAGCGCGCCGGTACCCGTCATCTCGACGACCAGGACGGCGCCGGTCAGTGGTGCGCGTACGACGCCCGTGAACACCGCGGCCATCCCCACCACGGCGAACGCGGCCGCGCCCGCCGAGCCGGCCGGCAGCAATGGGGAGGCGAGCGCGTGGGTGAGCGTCCCCCACAGGGCTCCCAGGGCCAGCAGCGGAGCGAACAGGCCGCCGGGAGTCGCGGCCGCGTAGCTCAGCGGTCCGGCCACGAATCGGACGGCGAGGCAGAGCACCAGCGCCGCCACCGTCAGGCTTCCGCCCGTCAGCAGGCGCTCGCTCAACTGGTCACCACCGCCCGTGAGGAGCGGATCGAAGGCCATCAGCGCGCCGACCCCGGCCCCGATGACCGCGGCGCGCGCGACCGGGGGCACCCGGGTCAGCCGGTCGCACACCTCCAGTGTCCGTACGACCAGAGCGCTGTACGCGGCGCCCAGCGCGCCGGCCGTCATCCCGGACAGCAGGAAGACCGGCAGCATCCACAGCGGCGGGGCGGGGGCGTCCGACAACGGAAGGACGACCGCGTCGCCCACGATGAGCTGGGAGCAGGCCACCGCCGTGACGGTGCCGACGAGGGTCAGGAGCACCAGACGCGGCCGGACGGTGCCGGTCACCTCCTCGCAGACGAACAACAGGCCGGCCAGCGGAGCGGTGAACGCCACCGCCAGGCCCGCCCCGCCGAGCGCGGTGTGCAGCATGCGGACGTCCTCCGCGCCCTGCGCGTCCCCTGTTTCTCCTGCGTCTCCTGCGTCCAGGCGGCCGCGTCGGCCCGCCGCGGACCCGATCGCGGCGCCCATGTGCACGATCGGCCCCTCCCTTCCCAGGACCAGGCCTGAGCCGATCGCGATGAGACCACCCAGGAACTTCGCCGGCAGCAGCCAGGCCGTACGGGCCTCGGCCTCCTGCCGCCATACGGCTTCCACGTGCTGGATCCCGCTGCCCGCGGCGTGCGGGACCCGCTGGGCGATCGCGCACGCCACCGCGGCGCCCACGGCGGTGAGGACGACCGGAATCAGCCGGCCCGCCGCCCCCAGCCCGGCGGCCGCCTCCAGAACCGAACCGCGCAGCTGGTCGGCATGCTCCAGGCACCACCGGAATCCGCCGCCGACCAGCCCGACCAGACAGCCCGCCACTCCCGCGATCACGAAGGAGCGGCCGGATCTCCGCCGACCGGACCGGACACCGGACGGGGTCTCGCTCATGGCTAGTGCTGGGGCAGATGGGTCTTGGCGTCCTCGTACGTCCCCTCGCCGGGTGCGGTGGCCACGGCGTAGAAGAGGTTCAGCACACCGGTCCGGAAGGTCTCGGCGGACACCAGCTCCAGCGGGATCGACGGCGCGTCCTCCTCGAACAGGCGCATGCCGTTGCGTACGGCGATCGGGTGCAGGAGGAGGTTCAGTTCGTCCAGGAGCCCGGCGGCCACCAGTTGGCGTACGACGGAGACCGAGCCGCTGATCCAGACGGGTGTGTCCGCGTCCGGCTCGCTCTTCAGCGCGGCAACCGCTGTGGTGAGGTCGCCGGCGAGCGGTTCGGAGTTCCGCCAGGTGAAGTCCAACGGGCTGTTCGACACCACGATCTTGCGGGCGTCACCGAGCACCTTGGCGAACGGGGCGTCCTCTCCACCTGCTGCTTCCCGGTCCGGCCAGGCGCCCGCGAAGCTGTCGTAGGTCCGGCGCCCGAGCAGCAGGGTGTCGGCCCTGCCGAGGGTCGCGTCGACGGCCGCGCCCATCTCCTCGTTGAAGTAGGGGAAGTGCCACCGGTCGGGCGCCTCGACGACTCCGTCGAGCGAGATGAACAGCTGCGCCTTGATCTTCCTCATACCGGTCTCCGGGAGCTGGTGGTCGGTCCGTCCGCGTACGGCCCCATCCAAGGGCACGGGACGGCCGGACGCCGCACGACTCCCCGGCAGCGGCGGATACGGCTTCGGCGCACGGAGGGGCGGCGGCGTTCGTGTGGCCACGGCGGCCGCATGTCCTGCGGATCGGTGCCACCGCGCCCCTCCCCTGACGGCGGAGCTGCCGTTGTTGATCACGCCGGGACGCCGCCCCGCCCCGGGCCGGGCGCTTGCCCCGACGGCGATGACCACCTCCACGGCGTTGCAGGCCGGTGATAGATCAGTGGTGCAGGGTGGCCGGCGGTGCGACCCCTCCCGTCGTTCCGCCGACCCGTGTACCGCCGTGCCAGGAGCCTCCCTCGTGAACGCTGACTCCGTGCTGCCCCACCGGCACGCGCCCGGCCCCGAGGCGCCTCGCGAGGACGTACCGCTCCCGGGGCGGCGCGGGCGCCGGAACTCCTCCTGGCACGGCGCGGCAGCGGCCCTGCACAGCGTCGGCGCGGTCACCGCCGTCCTGCTCGTGCTCGCGGCCATCTGCCGCTGCCGTACGCGCACCGGCTGGACCGGTACTGAAGGCTGCCCTTCCGGCGTCGTCCTCATCGGGGCAGGAAGCCGAAGACCCTCGCCAGTGCGGCAAGCAGACTGAGGTGGGTGACGACCAGGAACACCCACTCCATGGGGCCCATCCGCCACCGGCTGCGGGCCGTCAGCCGCCATTCGTACACCACGCAGCCGACGCCGAGCACGGACAACGGCGCCCACAGGACGGCCCACCAGGACCAGACATCGGTCAGGCGGAGCACGAGGGACAGCACAGTGAACAGCGCCACTGCCAGACCCCATCCCGGCTTCTGTTCTTCCTTGACGGCGGACGACAAGTCTGGCGAGGCGTTCAAGGCAGTTCCTCTCGGGTCCACTGGGGGCAGGGCCACAGGAGGTGCCGCGCATGCGACTGCAACCGCCCACGTGTTCGAACAACGCTCACCTTAAACGGCAGTTGACGAGCCGCCGCCGGGTCGACACCGGCGAGTCGCGCTCTCTCCAGCCTGATCACACCGGTGTCCTTCCCACCGTGTGCGGAGCGTTCGACGGTCGCGGGCAGAGCCGACCTGGTGCCGTGAGCTGCGTATCTTGCGCCGGTATCGGCCCAATGGTCGGGTGGGAAGCCGCCCCGACCAGCGCAACCCATACCGCCGTTCGCCCGTCTTGCAGGCCGGACGGCCTGCCTGCTCGCTCTCTCGCGAACGCGAGCGGCGCAGGCGGCGTCCCGGCCGGAACCCCCTTCGGCCGGGACCGGGCGCGGGCTTTGCCGACCCCGGTCCATGTCCCCCCACGCTTTGCGCAGTTCGAGAGGCCTTCACCATGCCCGTGGCCGACACCGGTTTCAGCGTCCTGTCCGAGGACTTCGCCGCCGCTCCCTCCCGCTACTTCGCACAGCTGCGGGAGCGGGCTCCGGTGCACTACGAACCGGTCATCGACAGCTACTTCCTCTCCCGCTACGAGGACGTGAAGCGGGTACTGACCGATCACGAGGCGTTCACGACCGAGACGCTGCAGGTGCGCGCCGAGCCGGTGATGCGCGGGCCGGTCCTCGCCCAGATGACCGGGGCCGAGCACACCGCCAAACGAAGAATCGTCGTCCGGGCCTTCACCGGCCCGGCACTGCAGGACCAGATACGCGTCATCCACGCCAACGCCGCCGCGCTCATGGCCCCGTTCCTCGCCCGGGGCCGGATGGATCTGGTCAACGATTTCGGCAAGCCCTTCGCCGTCCACGTGACGCTCGACGTCCTGGGCCTGGACCGAAGGGACTGGCAGCAGGTGGCCGCCTGGCACAGCGGGGTGGCCGAGTTCATCACCAGCCTGACCCTCACCCCCGAACGCCGCCGCCACTGCATGGACTGCGCCGAGCAGTTGGAGGCCTACCTCCTCCCCGTGATCGAACAGCGGCGCCGCGACCCCGGCGACGACCTGATATCGAAGCTGTGCACGGCCGAGTTCGACGGCATCGCCATGAGCGATCGCGACGTCACCGCGCTGATCATCAACGTCCTCGCCGCCTCCGCCGAGCCCGCGGACAAGACGCTGGCCCTGCTCTTCAAGCACCTGATCGACCACCCCGAGCAGATGGCACAGGTCCGCCGGGACCCGGACCTGCTGGCCGCCGCGATCGCCGAGACCCTGCGCTACACCCCGCCGGTCCAGCTCATTCCCCGCCAGGCGGAGAAGGACAGCGTGTTCGCCGGCACCACCGTCCCGGCGGGTGCCACCGTCTTCTGCATGATCGGCGCGGCCAACCGCGACCCGGACGCCTTCACCGCCCCGGACACCTTCGACATCCACCGCCCGGACCTGGGCACCGCCCGCTCCTTCACCGCGGCCGCCCAGCACCTGTCCTTCGGTACCGGCCTCCACCAGTGCGTCGGCACGGCCTTCGCGCGCGCCGAGATCGAGACCGTCGCCGCGATGCTCCTGCCCCTGCTCGAGCAGGTCCGCTACAGCCCCGGCTTCCGGTACCAGGAGGCCGGGCTGTACACCCGGGGCCCGCTCTCGCTGTCGCTGGACTTCACCCCCGTCCGCTGAGGCGGCACCGGTCGTGACCGACGTACATGACCGGCGTCCGTCCCTCGCCCGGCCTCCCCCGCTTGCCGGGCTTCCTGGCTTCCGGGCTTGCCCCGGGCACCGTCCTCCGCGGCTCCGGGAGCCGCGGATCCCTTCCGTACACCCCCCACTCTCACCAGGCGAAGACGACCATGACATCGACCGACATCACCCGGGCCATCAACGATCTGCTGTTCACCCCGGGCCTCGACCTCACCGAGGCCATCGACCGGCATTTCACCCCCGACTACCGCCAGCGCACCAACGGCGTGTGGAGTGACCGGACCTCCTTCACCCAGCACATGACGCGCCTGCGCTCCCTGATCCGCAGCGGGCACCTCGAGGTCCACGACGAACTCCGCGACGGACCGCGCTACGCCGACCGGCACACCGTCACCCTCGTCCACCTCGACGGCCACACCTCCCGCACCGAGGTCTACCTCTTCGCCGAGCTGGCCCCCGACGGCCGCTTCCAGCGCGTCGAAGAGACCACCCTCCTGGTCACCGGTCAACCCGACGACGGGAATCTCGGTCTCATCAGGTGACATGAACGGGCCCTTCGCGGCGCGCCGCTCGGCGAAGGGCCCGTAACCCGATCGAGCCTCCAGGGTGTGCGGCTCCCGGTCCCTCCGTGAGGATCTCCGGCGAAGCAGCGGCCCCGGAGGCGGAATCGGGCTCCGAAAGTGCCGGCTGCGACACCTCGTCACAGGAGTGGCCGGCACGGCTTCGCCAGATCGGAGCCAGGTGGTCCGCGAAAGATCCCGGACCACCGAGATCGCTGTCCGCTGCCGGAACAAAGGGATGGAGCCGCCATGGTGTCCGTGGGGGAAAGACTGAGCAGAGCGCGCGTACGGGCCTTCGTCGGCCGGGACGAGGAACTCGGGCGCTTCGGGGAGGCCTTGGCCGGTGATCCGCAGGCGCCGTTCGCGTTCTACGTGTACGGGCCGGGCGGCATCGGGAAGTCGACGCTGCTGCGGCGGCTGGCGGACCACGCCCGGGCGGCCGGCCGGCTGCTCGTCGAACTCGACGGCCGGTTCGTCAGCCGGGACCCGGCCGATTTCGAGCACGCCGCCGGACCGTTCCTGGACGTTCCGGGCACGGTCCTGTTCGTGGACTCCTTCGAGCACTGCCAGTGGCTGGAGAGCTGGCTGTGGCACCACTTCCTGCCGCGCGCCGCGGACGACACCCTGGTCGTCCTGGGCGGCCGGCGCGCTCCGCAGCCGCAGTGGGCCGCCGATCCCGCCTGGTCCCGGCTCCTGCACGTGAGCGAGCTGGAGCCGTTCTCCGCGGAGCAGGCCCGGAGCCTGCTGGTGGCGGCGCAGATCCGGCCCGAACTGCGTGACCGGGTACTGCGCTTCGCCGGAGGCAACCCGCTGGCGCTGTCGCTGGCGGCCGCGGCCGGATCCGAGGGCTGCGGCCGGGAGGAGATCTGGGCGCCCACCGCGGACGTGCTGCGCACCCTGCTGGCGGGGCTGATCGGGGAGGTGCCCACGGCGGCCCACCGCCGCGCGCTGGAGGTGGCGGCGCAGGCCCACTCGACGTCCGAGGAACTGCTGGCCGCGGTCCTCCCCGGGGAGGACGTCCATCCGCTCTTCTCCTGGCTGCGGGACCTCCCCTTCATGGAGTCCACCCTGCGGGGACTGCACCCGCACGACGCGGCACGCGAGACGCTGGCCGCCGACCTGCGCTGGCGGGCGCCCAACGCCTTCGAGGCGATGCGTCAGCGCCTGGCGGACGAGTACCTGCGCATCCTGCGCGAGGCGCCCGAGGAGCGGGTGTGGACCGTCACCGACGATCTCTTCTACCTGTTCCGGGAGGGCGCGACGCTGGCCCGGCTGCGCTCCTGGTCCCGCGAGGACGAGGTCCACGACCGTCCTCTGCACCCGGACGACATCGATGTCATCCTGCGCATGGCCGCCGAGACGGAAGGGGCCGCCTCCGCGGACCTGGTCCGCTACTGGGCGCAGCGCCAGCCGCAGGCCTTCAGCGTCTACCGGCTCGTGAGCACGGGCCGGATCGTGGCGTTCACGGCGCGCCTGGCCCTGCCCTCCCCTCCCGATGCCCAGGACCTGGCCACCGATCCCGTCGTGGCCGCCGCGTGGCGGTACACCGAGGCCACGGCGCCGGTGAGTCCCGGTGAGCACATCGGGGTCAGCCGCTTCTCGATCTACCCCGAGCAATACCAGGTTCCCTCGCGCGTCATCGACCTGAGCAGTTCCCGGGCCCAGGCGGAGGCGGCCCGCGCCCGCGGGCGCGCGTACGGTTTCGCCGTCTTCCGGGACGCCGAGACCTGGGCCGAGCGCGTCAAGGGCACCCTGGTGGACACGGGGGCACGGCCGCGGGTCGGCGAGTACACGTACGGGCTGTTCGGCGTCGACTGGCGTCAACTGCCGGTGGAGTCGTGGCTCATGCACTTCATATCGGCCACCGAGGCGCCCGCTGCCCCGTCCGGTCCGTCGCCCGTCTCGCGCACCGCGTTCGACCAGGCCGTTCGCGAGGCACTGGCCCACTGGCGTGACGCGGACGCGTTCGCCGCCTGTGCCCTGATGCGGACCCGTCTCGCGGCCGATTTCGGTGATCCTGTCGGGGAGTTGCGTGCCCTGCTGCGCCGGGCCGTCGACGACCTCGGGCTCGACCCGCGCGGGGTGCGCGCCCGCGAGGCCCTGACGGCGGGCTACTTCTCCGGTGCGCCCACCCAGGAGGCAGCGGCCCGCCGCCTCGGCCTTCCGTACGGCACCTACCGTCGCCATCTGCGCCAGGGCCTGGACCTGCTCTGCGAGGCGTTGTGGCAGCAGGAGTTGCACGACCCGCGTCCGTGACGGCGGACACGCGCGTCCGGCGCCAGCGGGTGGACAGGTGCGGACAGGAGTGGACAGTGGCCACCCCTGCCGGGCCTGGATAGTGGACACCGTCCGCGCCGAGTCTGTGCGGCATGAACGTTGCACTCACGCAGACGGGCCGGGCAGCAGGCCGGGCCCCCGGGCCGGGAGCGGTGCTCGCCGCGCTCGCCGCGGCCCAGTTCACCGTCATGCTCGCCACCTCGATCGTCAATGTGGCGCTGCCGCAGATCCGTGCGGGCGCCGGCCTCTCGGACGGCGGGACCACCTGGGTGGTCAACGCCTACGGCCTGGCGTTCGGGGCACTGCTCCTGGCGGGCGGACGGGTCGCCGACCTGCTCGGCCGCCGCCGGGTGCTGGCCGCCGGACTCGCCCTGTTCGCGCTGGCATCGGTGGCGGCCGGACTGACCACCTCCGCCGGCGTACTGATCACGGCCCGCGCGGTGCAGGGCGTCGGCGCCGCCGCGATCGCCCCGGCCGCGCTCGCCCTGGTGATGGACCGGTTCCCGCCCGGCCCCGGGCGCGGCAGGGCACTGGGCGTGTGGGGGGCGGTCTCCGGCGCGGGAGCGGCGGGCGGCGTGCTGCTGGGCGGTGTGCTCACCCAGGCCTGGGGCTGGCCCTGGATCTTCCACTCGGTGGCGCTCGGTGCGGCGGTGGTGCTGGCCGCCGTGGTGGCGCTCGTGCCACGGGACGCCGGAGCGGAGGCCGGGGCCGGGGCCGGGGCCGGGGCCAGGGCCGGGGCCGGACGAAAGGACGAGCCGCAGGGTGCGCGGCAGGGCGAGCGGCGGCGCGGGCGGTTCGACCTGCTGGGCACCGTCACCGTCACCCTCGCCCTGACCTGCCTGGTGTGGGGGCTGACCACCGCACGCGGCGCCGGCTGGACCGACGCCCGGGTGCTGGGCTCCCTCGGCGCCGCCGCCGTGCTGCTCGCGGCCTTCTGCGTGATCGAGCGCCGCCGGCCGAACGCGCTCATCCCGCCACGGCTGCTCACCGCGGGCCGGGTCGCCGCGGGCAACCTGCTGATGGCGCTGCTGGGGTCCGTATGGATCGCCCTGTTCTTCTTCCTGCCGCTCTACCAGCAACAAGTCCTCGGATCAGGCCCCTTGGTCACCGGAGTGGGACAACTTCCGCTCGCCGTCGCCCATATGATCGGCTCCGCTCTCGCCCCGCGCGTCGCCCGGGTCATCGGTGCCACCGCGACCGTGACCGCCGCCCTGCTGACCGAGGCGGCGGGCCTGCTGTGGCTGTCGTGGATGCGGGCGGACGGGAGCTATCTCGTCGATGTCCTCGGGCCGAGCATCCTGGTCGGACTGGGACTGAGCATCGCCTTCGTCCAGCTCACCGCGCTCGCCGTGGACGGCGTACCGCGGGAAGACGCGGGTCTGGCCGGCGGGCTGGTGAACACCACCCGGCAGGTCGGCGGCGCGATCGGCCTCGCCGCCCTGGCGACCCTGGCCGGCTCCGTCACCGCCCACGCGTCCACCGGCCAGTCTTCTCTGGAAGCCCTCACCGCCGGCTACCGGGCCGCCTTCACCGTCTCCGCCGCGGTCCTCGCCGCCACCGCACTCCTCGCACTGTTCCTCACCCGCCGCACCGGGGGGCGTACCCCGACCGCCGCCGCCCGACCCGCCGCCGAGCCGGGAACCACCCCGCTCTCCCCCACCGGGCCGGCCCGGTAGATCAGCCACAGCCGCACCGCCGACACATCTCATCCAGACAGGAAGTACAGCCATGGTCACCATCGACGAGACCGCTCCCGTGATCGTCCGCCTGAGCACCGTGATCGACGCCCCGCTCACGACCGTGTGGGCGCTGCACACCGACGTCGCGGCCTGGCCCGCCTGGAACACGGACATCGACCGGACCGAGGTCGACGGACCGCTGCTGCCCGGCAGGTCCTTCAGCTGGCTCACCCACGGCCTGGACATCACCTCCACCGTGCAGGAGCTGGTCCCCGGGAAGCGGATCGTCTGGGGCGGGACCGTCGAGGGCATCGTGGGCATCCACGTGTGGGCCTTCGAACAGTCCGACGCCGGGGTCGTCGTCCGCACCGAGGAGTCCTGGAGCGGCGCCCCGGTCGACGCCGAGACCGACGAACTCGGCAAGGCACTCCACGACTCCCTGGAGGGCTGGCTCGCCCACCTCAAGAACCATGCCGAACAGGCCGTCTGACCGAGCATCACATCCCCGCTTCCACGCACCTGCAGTTCCACGCATCCGCGCATCCGCGCATCCACGCATCCACGTATCCACGTATCCACGAGAGGGATTCCCGCCATGACGACCACCCCGCCGTACCTGACCGGCCACTACACCCCCGTCGCCGAGGAGGTCTCCGCCTCCGGCCTCACCGTCGAGGGCACGCTGCCGCCCGAGCTGACGGGCCGGCTGCTGCGCAACGGCCACAACCCCAAGCCCGGCGTCACCCCCACCCACTGGTTCAAGGGCAGCGGGATGGTCCACGGCATCCGGCTGCACGACGGGCGCGCCGAGTGGTACCGCAACCGCTGGGTCCACACCCCCGCCCTCGACGGCGCCCCGTACATGACCGAGCACGGCCCCGACCTGACCGCCAGCGCCGCCGGCACCCACGTCATCGAACACGCCGGACGTCTCCTCGCGCTGTGCGAGGCCAACCTCCCCTTCGAGCTCACCCCGGACCTCGACACGGTCGGCGCCTACGACTTCGACGGCAAACTGCGCACCGCCATGACCGCACACCCCAAGGAAGACCCCGTGACCGGGGAGCTCCACTTCTTCGGCTCCTCCCCCTTCCCGCCGTTCCTGACCCACTACGTCGCCGACGCCAAGGGCGCCATCACCCACAGCGCCGAGGTCCCCGGGGCGAACGCCTCCCTCAAGCACGACTTCGCCATCACCCGTCGGCACGTCGTCTTCGTCGAGGGCAACGTCACCTTCGACCACACCGAAAGCTCGGGCATCCCCTACAGCTGGAGCGACCACCAGCCCGCCCGTATCGGCGTCATGCCCCGCGGCGAGGACGGCGCCCGCCACACCCGCTGGTTCTCCATCGAACCCGGCAACATGCTCCACGTCTCCAACGCCTACGAGGACGGCCAGGGCCGCATCGTCCTGGAAGGCCCCACCGTCGACCGCGAGGGCTTCCGCCTCTCCTGGAACTGGTGGGTCGGGGCACCCGGACGCGGCAGCGAACCCGTCGCCCGCTCCTACACCCGCCGCTGGATCCTCGACCTGACCGCCGGCACCGTCGACGAACAGATCATCGACGACCTCCCCGTCGAGTTCCCCACCATCAACGAGGACTACCTCGGCGCCGAACACCGCTACCAGTACGCCATCTCCTTCCCCGACGAGAAGGGCTTCGGCGGCTACGGCATCGTGAAGTACGACCGCACCACCGGCGCCCGCCGCATCCACCAGATCGGCGACGCCCGCATGCCCGGCGAGGCCGT
Source organism: Streptomyces sp. NPDC001549 (assembly GCF_042894025.1). Taxonomy (NCBI): domain Bacteria; kingdom Bacillati; phylum Actinomycetota; class Actinomycetes; order Kitasatosporales; family Streptomycetaceae; genus Streptomyces; species Streptomyces sp. NPDC001549. The sequence goes on along the minus strand of NZ_JBIAVJ010000004.1, from coordinate 264,463 downwards.
CTTCGTCCCCGCCACCGGCACCGCCCGCGAGGACGACGGCTACCTCCTGACCGTCGTCTCCGACCTCAAGCAGAACGCGTCACAGCTCCTCGTCCTCGACGCCTCCGGCCTCGACCGCATCGCCACCGTCCACCTCCCCCACCGCGTCAGCGCCGGCCTCCACGGCTCCTGGATCCCCGACAGCACCCTGGACGGCTCCGCGGGCTGACCCTGGGCGGGGATGCGCCCGTGCTCTGCCGCATCCACCACCGCCCACCGAGAACGGCCCTCCCCCCGGGGCCGGTTGCCGGAGCCGCGAGATGTTCGCGGCTCCGGCACACCTCTGTGTCAGCGCGCCGACGCGTAGCCGAGGAGGAAGAGCGCCTCGACGAGGGCCATGTTGCGGATCTCGCTCGGATCGACGCTCTCGTCGGGCGCGTGGATGAGGCAGCGGGGCTCCTCCACCCCCATGAGGATGATCTCCGCATCCGGGCAGGTTCCCGCGAGTACGTTGCACAGGGGGATGGAGCCTCCCTGGCCGAGGAACTCCATCGGGCGTCCGTAGGCCTGCTCCATGGCACGCCCCATGGCCCGGTAGGCCGGCCCGTCGGTGGCCGGGCGGAACGGTGAGCCGGTGCCTTCCTTCTCGACCGAGACGCGGGCGCCCCAGGGCGCGGCGGCCGTCAGGTGCGCGGTGAGGGCGGCCAGCGCGGCCTCGGAGGCCGTCCCCGGTGGCACGCGCAGGCTCACCCGGGCCCGCGCCTTGGCCGGTACGGCGGCGGAGGAGCCGACCACGGGCGGGCAGTCGATGCCGAGCACCGTCACGGCCGGGCGCGCCCAGAGCCGGTCCGCCACCGAGCCCGAGCCGGTGAGACGGACCCCGTCCAGGACGGAGGCGTCGGCCCGGAACTGCTCCTCCTCGTACGGCACCCCGGTCCAGGTGCCGGTGCAGTCCAGGCCGTCGATGCGGGTGCCGCCGTCGGCGTCGCGCAGAGTGGAGAGCATCTGGATCAGGGCCGCCAGGGCGTCGGGGGCGGGACCGCCGAACATGCCCGAGTGCAGGTCGCCGCGGAGGGTGGTGACGGTGACGACGACGTTGGCGAGGCCGCGCAGCGCGGTGGTGGCGGTGGGGCGGCCGACGGCGGCGTTTCCGGTGTCGCAGATGAGGAGCACGTCGGCGCAGATGTCGCCCGGGTGCGCGGCCACGTACTGCTCCAGCCCGCCGGTGCCCTGCTCCTCGGACCCCTCGGCGACGAACTTCAGCCCCACGGGCAGCGCGTCGCCGAGGGCCCGCAGTGCCGTGAGGTGCATGACGATGTTGCCCTTGCAGTCGGCTGTGCCGCGTCCGTACCAGCGTCCGTCGCGCTCGGTGAGCGTGAACGGCGGAGAGGTCCAGGCGGCTTCGCCGAGCGGGGGCTGTACGTCGTAGTGGCAGTACAGCAGCACGGTCGGGGACCCTTCCGGGCCCGGCCGGTGGCCGAGGACGGCATGGCTGCCGTCGGGGGTCTCTTCCAGACGTACGTCGTCCAGGCCCGCCTCGGTGAACGCGTCGGCCACCCACCGGGCGGCCCGCTCGCATTCCTCGGGAGGGAACTGCCGCGGGTCGGCCACCGAGCGGAGGGCGACCAGTTCGGCCAGGTCGGACTTGGCGCGGGGCATCAGCGCGTCGATGCGCTCGGCGAGGGCGCCGGCGTCCGGCACGTCGCGGGCGGGGTCAGCCATCGTTGCCGCGCCTCACCGTCTGCTCGGTCTTCAGGTTGTCGATCTCGTCCTGGACGCGCTGCAGGTTGTCGGGGCAGTAGACCTTCAGCACGAGCGCCTCCGCCTGGACGGCCCGGCCGTCGGCGATGACCGGACGCTGGCCGGGGCCGGTGGCCCCGTTGGAGAGGTTGATCTTCCACAGGGCCGACTTGAGGGCGGATGCGGGGTCCTCGCAGACGATGCCCCCGTCCTCGCCGAGCGCGCGGGCCAGGGTGGTGGGATCGGGCCGGGTGAAACCGGCGGCGGCCAGCTCGTCCGCGAGCTGGTTGGCCTTGTCCAGGGACTGGTTGGTGGTCCGTACGGCCTTGTACTGGATCAGCCCCGCCACGACGAAGCCGACGAGCAGGACGATCGCGCCGATGTAGATCCACTTGTGCTGGGAGGCGAAGCGGGTGGGGCTCATGCCACGTCTCCCGTCGACTCCGCGGCCGGGGTGCGCCAGCTGGGCTTGCGCAGCCGCAGGCACAGCCAGGGGATGACCACTCCGAGGAGCAGCAGGCCGCCGCCGACGATGCCGATGTAGGCCCAGACGCTGCCGCCGCCGAACTGCGAGGACGGCACGAACCCGATGATCATGGCTGCGGCGGAGGCGAGGAAACCCACGACGCACACCAGGCTCAGCGCCGGGGCGCGGTAGCCGCGCGGATGTTCGGGCTGGAGCTTGCGCAGTCGCATGGCCGCCAGGAACATCAGCAGGTACATGATCAGGTACACCTGGGTGGTGATCACCGAGAAGATCCAGTAGACGCTGGACACGTCGGGGACCAGCGCGTACCCCAGCGCGATCACCGTGGTGACGATGCCCTGGGTGACGAGGATGTTCTGCTGGACGCCGTGTCCGTTGAGCTGCTGCAGGAACGGTGGCAGGTAGCCCTCTTGACGCGAGATCAGCAGCAAGCCCTTCGAGGGGCCGGCCAGCCAGGTGAGCATTCCGCCCAGGGAGGCGGACACCAGGGCCACCGCAGCGATGGGGGTCAGCCAGCCGATGCCGAAGTAGGAGAAGAACGCGTCGAAGGCCTGCATGACGCCCGCGGTCAGCGACAGTTGGTCGGCCGGAACCACCCAGCTGATGGCGAGGGCCGGCAGGATGAAGATCAGCAGCACCATCCCCATCGCGAGGAACATCGTCTTGGGGAACTCGCGCGGTGGGTCTTTCAGCGACGACACGTGGACGGCGTTCATCTCCATGCCCGAGTAGCTCAGGAAGTTGTTGACGATGAGCACCAGACTGGCCAGCCCCGTCCAGGCCGGGAGGATGTCGGCGGCGGTCATCGGGGCCGCGGACGGGTTGCCCTGGCCGAGGAACACGATGCCGAGGACCACCAGCAGCGTGCCCGGGATCAGTGTGCCGATGATCAGGCCCCAGGAGGCGAGCCCGGACAGCGCCTTCGTGCCCTGCGCGGAAATCCAGACGCCCGTCCAGTACAGGACGACGATCACGATGGCCGTGTAGATGCCGTTGGAGGCCAGGGCCGGGTTGATGACGTACGCCAACGTACTCGCGACGAACGCCAGGAGGCTGGGATAGTAGAAGATCGTCATGGCGAACTGGCACCACACGGCGACGAATCCGAGGGGCTTGGACAGCCCCTCGCTCACCCAGCGGTACACGCCTCCCGACCAGCCCGACGCGAGTTCCGCCGAGACCAGCGAGGTCGGCAGCAGGAACACGATCGCGGGTACGAGGTACAAGAACACGCAGGCAAGGCCGTACACGGCCATGGTGGGCGCCGCGCGGAGGCTGGCGACGGAGGCCGTCGTCATCATCGCAAGGGTCACCCACGTGAGCGTGGGGGTGCCGGTCCTGGCCGCTGCGGCCTCCGTCGGCTTGCCCTGCGGCCGATCGTCCGGAAGGGGAACATCCATCGCGCTCAAGCGGGCCTCCGGGGCGACAGGGTCGTTCCTGTCAGGCTCACCCGTACTCACGCGGCGGGCGAGCCGGGGTCGGCCGTCCGGAGGAATCGGCGGACCTGGAGGCCCGCAGGCCACGCCGGCGCGTACATATATCCCCTCAGGACGGCGAAGCCCCCTGCGTAACTCGCGACTTCCCCGCCCGGCCGGCGCGCCTGCTTCCGGGATCCCCCGCCCCTTGTCTCCCGACGCCGAACCCGGCAGGCGCGGCGGACGAGGCAGGCACGCAGGTCCGGTCCGGAGGGGTCAGGACTTGTGGCGGCTTTCGGCTTCGGCGTTGGCCATGGCTTCGGCTTCGCTTTCGAGCATGGCTATGGCGACGCCGAACGCCTGGGCTATGTGGCCGGCGGCCGACATGACGCGCGCGGTGCCCACGACGGGGGCGATCGCGACGAGCACGTCCTGCAGCTGCTCGACGGTGAAGTCGGCCTTGACCGCGGGGCTGATGTGGGCCAGGTAGGAGATGGCCGGGGCGTCCATGGCCACGAGGGCGGCGATGCGGGTGGTGATGAGTGTCTTCTCGTCCATGCCGCAGTGCTCGATGGAGTCGATGGTCATCGCGGCGAGCGTGTCGAGAACGGGAGCGTCGGACCTGGTGGCCATGTCGGAACCGCCTTTCGATGCTGAACTGAGCCGGACGCGCCGGCCCTGACCGCGGGACCGGGGGCGTGTCGGCGGGTTGCCGTTTCAGCGTAGGCGTCCCCCGCAGCGCGCGCCCGTTGGGCCGCCTGGACGAATACCCGCAGGTCGCGGGCGCCTCGCAGGTGCTCGTGCCCCATCGGAGGCTGCGGGCGGACCGGACAGTAGGGTGGCCGGATGGACGCTTCCTCGCTCTCCCGTCCCTTCCGCCTGCTCGTGACAGGCGGCGGGACCGGCGGTCACACCTACCCTGCCCTGACGGCGATCCGCACGTTGCGCGGTCGCCTCGCTGCCGAAGGGTCCGCGCTCGATGTGCTGTGGATCGGAACCGCGGACGGTCTGGAGGCGCGGGTCGCCCCGGCGGAGGGCATCGCCTTCAGGACGGTCGCCACGGGGAAGATCCGCAGATCGGCGAATCCCCTGAAGATGCTCTCGGCGGCGAACGTCAAGGACATGGCACGGGTGCCGCTCGGCGTGGCCCAGGCCCGTGCGGTCGTGGCCGAGTTCCAGCCGGACGTGGTCCTGGCGACGGGCGGGTACGTGGCCGTCCCGGCCGGACTGGCCGCCCGGTTGTGCAAGCGCCCCCTGGTGCTGCACGAGCAGACGGTCCGGCTGGGGCTGGCGAACCGGAAGCTGGCCGGCTCGGCGACGCGCATCGCGGTGTCCTCCGAGTCGTCGCTGCCGCTGCTGCCGGCCGAGGTGCGCGGCCGGGCGGTCGTCACCGGCAATCCGGTGAGGCCCGAGATCCTGACCGGGCACCCCGACAAGGCGGTGCAGGCGCTGAACCTGACGGGGTTCGACAGGCGGCTTCCGACGGTCTACGTCACCGGCGGGGCGCAGGGCGCCCAGCAGATCAACGGCGTGGTGCGGGAGGTGCTTCCGTGGCTGCTGAGCCACGCGAACGTGATCCACCAGTGCGGCCCGGCCAACGTCGACGACCTCCGGTCCGCTGCCGCGGGTCTCGATCCGGTCCTCGCGGGCCGATACCACCTGACGGGCTTCGTCGGGCCGGAGCTGCCCGACGTACTGGCGCTCGCCGATGTGGTGGTGTCCCGGTCCGGGGCGGGCACGCTGGCGGAGCTGACCGCGCTGGGCAAGCCCGCGGTGTTCGTTCCGCTGGCCACCTCGGCCGGGAACGAGCAGGCGCACAACGCGCGGCACCTGGCCGATGCGGGCGCCGCGGTGGCGCTGCTCGGTGAGGTCACCGGGCGGACTCTTGCGGAGGCGGTCGGTCCGCTGCTGACCGACGCCGCCGGGCGGACGGCGATGGCGCAGCGTGCCCGTGCGTACGGGAGGCCGGACGCCGCGGACAGGCTGGTGGACGTACTGCTGTCCGCGGCGGCGGGGGCCTCCGCCTGACCGGTGCCTCCCGTACCTGGGCATGAGGGGACGGGCGAGGAGGAGCGGCGATGGCTGAGCGCGTGATCGAGGTGGACGGCATCGAGCTGTGCACCGAGTCCTTCGGCGAGCCCTCCGATCCGCCCGTCCTGCTCATCATGGGCCTGGGGACTTCGATGCTCTGGTGGGAGGAGGGCTTCTGCCGGATGCTCGCCGCGGGCGGGCGCTTCGTGATCCGTTACGACCACCGCGACACCGGCCGGTCGGTCACCTACGAGCCGGGCCGCCCCGGGTACACCGCGGCGGACCTGGTCTCTGACGCCGTCCGGGTGCTGCGCGCCCATGAGATCCCGGCCGCGCACGTCGTGGGTGTCTCGGCCGGAGGGGCCCTCGCGCAGCTGCTGGCGCTCGATCACCCCGGCCGCGTCCGGTCGCTCGTCCTGATCAGCACGTCCTCCGCCGTGCCCGGCGACGACGCGCTGCCCCCGCCGACCGAGGAGTTCACACGGTTCGCCTCGGCCTCCCACGCCGACCGGGCGGATGCCGGTTCGGTGATCGACCACGAGGTCGCCCACGCGCGCGTGCTCGCGGGAGGGCGGCGCCCGTTCGACGAGGCCGCCGCCCGCGGCCTGGTCCGCCGCGACGTCGAGCGCGCGCACGATTTCGGCGCGGCCCGCAACCACGACTCGCTCACGGACGGCAAGGTCTCGCGGGCCCCCCTGTCCTCGATCACCGTACCCACGCTGGTGATCCACGGGACCGCCGATCCGATGTTCCCGCTCCGGCACGGTGAGGCACTCGCGGAACGGATCCCCGGGGGCCGGCTGTTGGCTCTGGAGGATGCCGGGCACGGGGTCGCGCGAGCCGACTGGGCGACGATCGTCGCGGCGGTCCTCGAACACACCGCCGCGGGCCCTTCCGGCTGAGGGGTCGTCTCCGTCGGAGCCGGGCGCGTGACTGCCGGCAGTGACTTGTTGGCTGGCAAACAGAGTTGACGTCCGAGGAGCACTCAGGTCTCCTGCTGCGATGTCCGATCTTCGCTTCCAACAGCCCTGGATCGACTTGCGGCTTTCCTGACCACGACTGCCCGGAAGCTCGTTGCGCAGGGCGTGGCGACAGTCGAACAGCTGGTACCGGACGGATTGTGGGGCTGTTCCAGCGCGTGGCGCCGGACGCACCGAGGCATCCGCAGGGCGGCTGACGGTGCGCCGGTGCTTCGCCGACTGGCCGCGAGGCCGGGTCCGGGCCAGGCTGCACCGTCTGCTGACCGGTCAGCCGGGAGCGAGCGGGGTACTGGCCTCGTCACGGTGCGCGGCGGAGAGCTCGCGTGCGGCGACCGTCCGGAAGTCGTGGGGCGGGCGGCCGGTGAGGCGGTGGACGGTGTCCGTGGTGCGGTCCTCGGCTCCTTCGGCGATGGAACGGTCCATCCCGGCCAGCATCGTGGCGAACGCCGGCGGGATGACGGCGGCCAGGCGGTCGCGCATGGCCTCGTAGGTGAGGTGGTGGTGGGCCACCCGGCGGCCGGTGACCTCGGTGAGGAGTGCGGCGATGTCGTCGTGGCTCAGGGACTCCGGACCGGTGAGGACCAGGTCGGTGTCGGGCGCGCGGTCGTCGGTGAGGGCGCGGGCCGCGACGGCGGCGATGTCGTCGGCGTCGACGAATCCGACCCGGCCCGTCCCGGCCGCGGTCAGGATGACGCCGTCGGCACGGATGCTGTCGGCGTGTGCGTGCGTGCCGGTGAAGTTCTGCATGAACCAGGAGGGGCGCAGTACCGCCCATTCGTCGAACAGGCCGGGCAGGGCCCGGTGCACCTGTCCGACCGCCGGGCCGCCCTCGGTGATCGCCGAGGAGCTCAGCAGTACGGCGCGGCGTACGCCGGCGGCGCGGGCCCGGTCGAGGAAGGGCAGCATGACCGCGGCCGGGTCCGGGTCGCCGACGGGCGGGACGAGGTAGACGCGGTCGGCCCCGGCGACGGCGTCGCCGAAGCAGGTGGGGTCGTACCAGTCGAAGCGGACCGGCTCGGCGCCCCGCAGCGGCGTGGCCCGGCGGCTGCCGGCTTTGACGCGCCGACCTGCGGCGACGAGGTGCGCCGTGGTGCGGCTGCCGGTGGTGCCGGTGGCGCCGATGACCAGGGTGGTGCCGGTCGGGGTGGTGGGGGCGGTGAGGGTGGGGGCGGTGGGGGTGGGGGCGGTCATCGGGCGCTGCTCCTCGTGGGGTCGGGGTCCGTCAGGAAGGCCGCCCCGGGTTCGTGGACGGCAAGGGGGTTCCAGTAGTCGCGGTAGGAGGTGAACTGCCCGTCCTGGACGGTCACGACGGCGATGTAGGCCATGTCGAAGGGGCCCCCGGTCGCGACCAGACGGCCCACTCCGCGCATCTCGACCACGAGGGTGCCCGGGTCGGCGGTCTCGTGGATCCGCAGGTCGGGGAAGTCGTGCAGGTCGATGTGGCCGGGATAGTCCCGCATGTAGGCGGCGATGGCCTCCCGCCCCTCCAGCCGCCCGGGCCAGCCCGGAGGGGCGAAGGGGAACTCCATGACGCCGTGCTCGGCCCACAGGCCGACCCAGGAGGCGATGTCCTTGTCCAGGAGCAGGCGGAGGCTGTGGCGGTACAGATCCGGGGGTGAGGTGGTTGCGGGCACGACGGTTCTCCGTCCACTACGATACGGACCGACGGTCCGTTTCTCTCCCCGAAAGATACGGACCGCCGGTCCGTATCGCAACCGGAGGGAATCCGATGACCGTCGAACGCAAGCCGCGCAAGGACGCGATCCGCAACCGGGCGGCCGTCTTCGCCGCCGCCGACACCCTCTTCGCCCACTGCGGGAGCCCCGAGGAAGTGACCATGGCCGAGATCGCGGCAGCGGCCGGCGTCGGCAAGGCGACGCTCTTCCGCGCCTTCGGTGATCGCAACGGACTGATCCGCGCGCTCTACGAGGCACGGCTCGAACCGATCCGGGAAGCGGTCGAACAGGGCCCCCAGCCGCTGGGGCCGGCCACCCCGGCACCCCGTCGCGTACCGGCCCTGCTCGACGCCCTCCTGTGCTTCAAGCTCGACAACCGCCATCTCGCCCTCGCCCTGGAGGGAAGCGGCGCGGACAGCCCCTACCGGACGGAGCACTACGAGCAGTGGCACACGCTGCTCCGTGACCTGCTGCGGCTCGTCCCCGGTCCGGCCGACACCGACTTCTCCGCCCATGCCCTGCTCGCGGCCACCCGCGCCGACCTGGTCGCGTACCTGGCCGGCGAGAAGGGCGTACCCCGCGAGGAACTCCGGGCTCAGCTGGCGAGCTTCACCGCGGCGGTCCTCGACGCCCGTGCGGGTCGGGGGCCGGCCGCCGGGGCATGACCGCCCACCGCCCGCGACAACCTGGAGCCGATGCTGTACGGCCAGCGGTTCGAGGCGGCCGTCGACCCACGTCTCGGCGACGGCGAGCGGTGCGATCCGGTCGGCCGTCACCGCGAGTCGGGGGACATCCTGATCCGTGACGTCCGCCTGCGGGAACCGCGCGTCGACGATGTCGTCGCGGTGCCGGTGACCGGCGCTGGCTGCTCCTCCCTCGCCAACAACCACAACGGCGCCAGGCGGCCGCCCGTCGTGTTCTGCCGCGACGGCGAGGCCCGTGAGGTGGTCCGCCGGGAGACGTACGACGACCTGCTGCGGCGCGACGTCGGTGTCGGTGCCGGTGTCGGTGCCGACGCCGGGTGGGTGAGTGGGCGGGGCCCGTGCGCCGCGCCGCGGGGTCAGGCCGCCGCCCAGCGGTCCGTGATCAGCGCGGCCTGCTCCCGCAGCGCCTCGATCAGTTCCTGGGCGGCTCCGGCGGAGGTGGACCGCAGTACGGCGACGCTGATCTCCCGGGCGAGGTCAGGTCTGGTCAAGGGGCGTACGGCCAGGTCGGGGCGGTGCGGCCCCAGGGCGAGCCGCGGTACGAGGGCCACGCCCGTACCCGCGGCCACGAGGCCCTGGACCACCGCGTAGTCGTCGGTACGCATCACGTGCAGGGGCTCGTACCCCTCCTGGCCGCACGCCCATGCCAGCACCCGGTCGCAAGGGTCGTGCGGGTCGGCGGCGCCCACCCATGCGGTGTCCCGCAGATCGCCGAGGGATACCTGGTCCCGCGATGCGCAGGGGTGGCCCTCCGGCACGACCAGGAGCAGCGGATCGGACAGCAGCGGGTGGACTTCGAAGTCCTCGTCGAGGTCGAGGCTGTCGCCCGGCTGTGAGAAGACGAGCGCGGCGTCGAGCTCTTTGGCCCGCAACCCGCGCAGCAGGAGGGGAAGCTCGCCTTCGGTGAGCGAGATGTGGACCCCTTGCTGGTGGAGGCGCTTGACCGCGGGGGCCAGCAGCAGGGCGCCCGCGGTGGGGAACGTGCCGATGTGGAGGGTGCGCATGCCGCGCTCGGCGAGGTTGCGCACCTCCAGCTCGGCGTGGCGCAGGCGGTCGAGTACGGCTTCGGCGTGCGGCAGCAGGGCTTCGCCGAGCTCGGTCAGCGTGGCGCCGCGCGGTCCGCGCTGGACGAGCTGGGCGTTGAAGTGGGCTTCCAGGGCGGCCAGGTGGTGGGAGATCGTGGGCTGGCTGTAGTGCAGGGCGCGGCCGGCCGCGGCGAGCGAGCCCTCCTGCGCGATGGAGCGGAGTACCTGGAGCTGCCTGACGTCGAGCATATAGACATCGTATGGAGGGGTAACGAAAAGTCCACCGTTCCTCAATGGCTGGACGGCTGTCACGCTCCGGGGGTGAACATGAGAACGACCGATCGCCGCACCCCCTCCCTCTCCCCCTCGCCCAGCCCCACTCCCCTCCCCGCGGCCGCCTCGCCCTCCCGTCCTGGCGTCGGCCAGCGGTGTGCTCCGTACGCCGAGGCGGTGCTGGGCCATGCGGGACGGGACTGGCTGAGACTGAACGTCCCCGGCCATGCCGCGGCCCCCGGATCGGATCTCGCCGGTTTCTTCGGCCCGCGGATCACGGCCCTGGACTTCCCCCCGCTGCTCGACGGCATCGACCTCGGCCCGGACACCCCGCTGGACAGGGCGCTGGCGCTGGCGGCCGAGGCCTGGGGCGCACGGCGCACTTGGTTCCTGACGAACGGCGCTTCGCAGGGCAATCAGATCGCCTCGATGGTCGCCCCCGCCCTGGGACGCACGCTCGTCGTGCAGCGCAGTGTGCACTCCAGCGTGATCGACGGGCTGGTGCTGTCGGGCATGGACGCCGTCTTCGTCCAGCCGTCCGTCGACCCGGAGCAGGGCATCGCCCACGGTGTGACCGCAGCGGACGTGGCGGCCGCGCTCGAACGGACACCGGGCGCGGCCGCCGTGTACATCGTGTCCCCGAGCTACTTCGGCGCGGTGGCCGACGTACGCGCCGTCGCGGACACCGCCCACGCCGCGGGGGTACCGCTGATCGTCGACGAGGCGTGGGGGTCGCACTTCGGCTTCCACCCGGGCCTTCCCGCGAACGCCCTCTCCTCGGGCGCGGACCTGGCGACTTCGAGTACGCACAAACTGGCGGGCAGCCTGACGCAGTCGGCGATGCTCCACCTGGCGGAGGGCCCCTTCGCGGACCTGCTCGAACCGCTCGTGGACCGGGCGTTCCGGCTCGTGCAGTCCACCAGCGCGAGTGCGCTGCTGACCGCGTCGCTCGATCTCGCCCGAAGGAGTCTGGTCACCGGAGCCGACACGACGGGCAGCTCGGTCGAGGCCGCGGACCGGGTGCGGGCCGCGGTCCGCGCGCTGGGCCGCTTCAAGGTGGTGAGCGACGGGTTCCGCGCCTTCCCCGACATCGTCGGAGCCGACCCGCTGCGCATCGCGATCGACGCCCGGGCCGGCGGGATCACGGGCCACGAGGCCCGGCGACGGCTCTTCCGGGACCACCAGATCATGGTCGAAGTGGCGACCGACGCGGCGATCGTCGCCGTGATCGGCGCGGGGTCCGTCCCCGACACCGACCGGTTCGTGGAAGCGCTGCACACCCTGCCCTCCCCGCTCACGACGGACTCGGCCGACACCGGCACCGGCGCCGGCGGCATGCCGCGGCTGCCGGCTCCCGGCGCCACGAAGCTCACCGCCCGCGAGGCGTTCCTGAGCCCGGCCCTGGTCGTGGACGCGGACGAGGCCGTCGGGCGGATCTCCGCGGACACCCTTGCGGCGTACCCGCCGGGCATCCCCAACGTCCTGCCGGGCGAAGTCATCAGCGCCGAGGCCGTGCGGTTCCTTCAGCGGACCGCGGCCGCGCCGAACGGCCATGTACGCGGCGCACTCGACCCGGGCGTGACGCGCCTGCGCGTCGTCGCCTGAGCCACCGGGCGCGCCCGTCGTCCCGCCCGCCGGCACCCCCGGCGTTCCCCCTCACACCGCCCCGAGAGAGAGCACAGCCATGGCCGCACGCATACCGACCCGGCGGACGATCACCGCCGTCCTCGCCACCACCACCGCCGCCCTGCTGCTGGGCGCCTGCGGGGACCAGACCGAAGCGGGCCGGAACACCGCGGCCGGCGGAGGCGGTGGAGCCGGTGGTGCGAAGAGCGACGCCCCGCTCTTCGCCCAGCTGCCCGCGGACATCCAGCGGGCCGGCGTCATCAAGGTCGGCACGGACGCCACGTACGCCCCGATGGAGTTCACCGAGAACGGAAAGATCGTCGGTGTCGACCCGGACATCGCCGAAGCGCTCGGCAAGCAGCTCGGCGTGAAGTTCGTCTTCACCAGCGGCACCTTCGACAGCCTCATCACCTCCCTCAACTCCGGACGGCAGGACGTCGTGATGTCGTCGATGAGCGACACCACGGCCCGCCAGCAGGGGCTGGACGACAAGGGCGCCAAGACCGGCAACGGTGTCGACTTCGTCGACTACTTCGTCGCGGGCTCCGTCGTGTACGTACAGAAGGGCAACCCCCACCACATCAAGTCGATCGCCGACCTGTGCGGAAGGAAGACCGCCGTACAGCGGGGCACCACCTTCGAGGACGTTGCCAAGGCCCGGTCGAAGGAGTGCGAGGCCGCCGGGAAGCCGGCCGTCCCGATCGAGTCCTTCCCGACCGACGCCGAGGCCCAGACCCGCGTCAAGGCGGGCGGCGCCGTCGCCGGGGTCAACGACTACCCGGTGGCGGCCTATCTGGCCCTCAAGGCCGACGGCGGAAACGCCTTCGAGATCGTCGGCAACCAGATCGAGGCCGGCCCGTTCGGCATCGCCGTGGCCAAGGACAGGCCGGAACTGCGCGACGCCCTCAAGGCGGCACTGGCGGCGGTCATCGAGGACGGTTCGTACAAGAAGGCACTCGACAAGTGGGGTGCGGGCACGGGGGCGGTCGCCTCGTCGAACGTCAACACCGGCTCCTGACCCGCACGCACCACTGACGGGCAGTCGTCGTGGCTGACCCCATCGGCGCGTGTCCCGCCGGGACGGTGACCGCGCTGCGGAGGAGGGGGTACGGACCGATGTCCGTACCCCCTCCTCCGCTCCACGGCCTAGCCCAGCAGTCGGCGCTTCTGCTCGGCGAACTCCGTCTCGGTCAGCACGCCCTGTTCCTTGAGGGTGCTGAGCTGCTTCAGCTGCTCGATCTTGGTGGTCATGTCGTCGGCTGGTGCCGCGGCGGGCGGAGGCGGGGGCGCAGGTGCTGCCGCCTGCTGCTGGGCCTGCTGTTGCTGGGCTTCCTGCTGCGCCCAGCGGCCGCCCTGGCGGCGGGACACACGGTTGGACACCGCGGTGGCGGTGCCCGCGACGACGGCGGTGCGGGCGACCCCGCGAAGGAGTCCGGGCATGATGCTCATCTCCAGGCTGTGAGGGCTTCACTCTCCGGCGGGCGGTTCCTCCAGGGCGTCCAGCGACGCCAGCAGGGCCTGCACGGGAATCCTTCCGGCGGCCACGAGCTGGGCTCCGCCGCGTCGCAGGGCACGGGCGAAAGGCGCCGCCCAGGTGTTCTCGTACACGATGACCCCGGCCGAGCTCCCGGGTTCCAGGGCGGCAGCCGCCTCCTGGATGTCGCCACCGTCGAGCAGGCCGGACGACGCCCCCTCGAACACGGTGAGGTCGACCTCGCCGCCACCGAGGTCCTGGAGCTCCAGCGCGGTCACCGTGCCGTCCTCCTCCTTGCGGATGAAGGCGAAGTCGAAGATGCGGATGATGCCCCGGTCGACGAGGTCGACGAGGATCGGGAACCCCTCACCCGTCATCCGGTTGCCCGGGAACTCGACCACGATGTAGTCGACCGGGCCGAGTTCGTCGATGTCTCCGAAATCGGCTCGCGGCTCGGTCTCGCTGCTCATGGCAGCTCCTGTCGCAGAGGGAGAAAGGTCTTTTCATTCCAGCACGCTGCCCGCGCCCCCGCATGTCTGGCCGGTCCCCCCGGCCGGTCAACCGGTCAGTTCGTAGATGCTCTGCGCGGTCAGCCACAGGCCGAGCAGCAGGCAGACGAACACGATGGCCTCGTCCTTGTGCCCCTCCATCCAGGTGCGCATCCGCAGCAGCCGGTCCTGGGCGGCCTCCGGCGCGAACACCATGTAGAGCTCCGCCGCCAGCAGGCCGGAGCTGGCCAGCAGGCAGAAGCCGAACAGTGCGATGAACGTGGTCCCGTGCGAGGTGTCGGCCTCGATCACGGTCGTCGCGCCCGCCGCGACCATGCCCCAGGGCTGGATCAGCACGGCCAGGCCCGCCGCGGCCCACACCGAGCCGACGTCCACGTGGGAGGGCTTCGGGGTGGTGTCCCGGACGGCCTTCGCTTTCAGGCGGCGGTAGCGGCGCACCCCGTAGACCACCAGTCCCACCCCGATGGCCAGCTTGAGTGCGAGCGCCGCCACGCCGGGCGGGGAACGGGGCGCCGGGGGTTGGCCGCCCGTCAGCGCCAGCACGATCGCGATCACCGCGACGAGGTTGGCCAGCCACGCCAGGAGGAAGGCCAGCCCCTTCCACACTCCTCTGGGCGAGGACACCACGAGGATGAACGCCATCATGGGCAGCGGGTAGAGGGCGATGGCCAACGCGATGAGCATGAGGTCGAGGACCATGGCGCCCCAATCGTGCGACGACATATGACACTACGCACCGGACGGGGCTCCGACACCTTTTGCCCATCGAGATGCCGCCCTGGTCCGCGTCCACCAACCTGGACGCAGACGAAGGAGGCCGCCATGACGACGACCCGGCATCCGCGGCCCGTGCCGCACGCCGCTGCGGGCCGCTGATGTGGTCGGAGCGCAAGGCACGATGGCGCAAGCGCTCCCGGGAGCTGGCCGCGGCCGCCAAACGCGCGCAGGAGCGGGCAGAGACCCGGTTCCCCGTGATCACCCATGCCACGGAGCGCATGATCGGCGTGAACATCTTCGACTCCGCCACCCGGCTGGCCGCCCAGTGCTTCCTGACCGCCGTGCCCCTGCTCTTCGTCGTCGCCTCGCTCGCCCCGGAGGCCGTCCGCCAGCAGATGGTCGAATCCGTACGCACGATGTTCGGGCTCACCGGTCCGGCGAACGATCAGCTGAAGGACGCGTTCGACGGCTCCGGCGAGGAGGACATCCGCAACGCGGTGGGAGCGGCCGGCGCCGTGATCGTGCTGCTGTCGGCGACCGCGGTGAGCCGTGCCATGCAGCGGCTGTGCAAGCGTGCCTGGCAGATCCCGCGGGGTGGGACGCGGATCTTGATCTGGCGCTGGTTCGCCTGGATCGGCGCCTGGATGGTCCTGCTGATCTTCCAGGGTCCGGTCCGCGAAGGATTCGGACTCGGCCTGTGGCTCGGGATCCCCCTCACGCTCCTCCTCCAGACAGCGGCCTGGTGGTGGAGCCAGCACCTCCTGCTGGGCGGGGTGATCCGGTGGCCCCCGCTGCTGCCCGGCGCCCTCCTGACCGCCGCCGCGGTGACCGCGCTGTCGCTGGGCGCGCGGGTCTACATGCCGATCGCCCTCAACCGGTCGCTCGCCACGTACGGGTCCACCGGCTCGGTGTTCGTCATCCTGTCGTGGCTGATCGTGCTGTGCGTGGCGGTCGCCATCGGCATCACCCTCGGCGCGGCCCTCGCACAGGAGCCGTACCTGGCCCGGCGGCTGGGCAGCCCGGAGCCGGACAGGATGCGGCAGGAGAGTCGCTGAGGGACGGCGGCGGCGCCCGTGGGGCAGCGGTGTGGGGTGAGTGCCATGCTGGGAGGCGGGGGTCCTGGTGGCCGGGAGGTCGACGACGATGACGATGCGCGACACGACCGCGACCGCGGCCACGACGGCGGCCACGACCGCGACGGACGGTGGCCCCCGGCTCTCCGCCGAGGACCGGGCCGTGAACGGCCGGGCGGCCCGGGCCGCCTCTCCGAGATCCGCCCACGCAGACTTCGAGCCGTCGGCCGACCGGCTGGATCCGATGGATGTCATCGAGCGGCAGTCCGCCACCCGGTTGCAGGAGCTCGTGCCGATCCGCTACGGCCGGATGGCGGAATCGCCGTTCCGTTTCTACCGGGGCGCCGCCGCGATCATGGCGGGCGATCTGGCCGGCACACCCGACTCGGGTATCCGGGTCCAATTGTGCGGCGACGCGCACATGCTGAACTTCCGGCTGCTCGGCTCCCCGGAGCGGAACCTGCTGTTCGACATCAACGACTTCGACGAGACGCTGCCCGGACCGTGGGAATGGGACGTCAAGCGGCTCGCGACCAGCCTGGTCATCGCCGGGCGGGAGAACGGTTTCTCCGAGCGCGAGCGCGCGTCGATCGTGACAGCGGCGGTCGCCGGTTACCGCGAGCAGATGCGTACCTTCGCCCAGATGAACAACCTCGACGTCTGGTACGCGAGGGTGGACGAGTCGCACCTCCAGGCGGTGGCGGAGGGCGCCCTCCACACCCGCGGCCGCAAGAACCTGTCCGAGGCGCTGAGCAAGGCGCGCGGACGCGACAGCCTGCAGGCGTTCGAGAAGCTCACCGAGGTGGTCGACGGCCGGCGCCGCTTCGCCGCCGTGCCGCAGCTGATCACACCGGCTTCCGAACTGCTGCCGGGTCAGGAGGGCGATGCGATCGAGGGCCAGATCCGGGACCTCGTCGGGCGGTACGGGGACAGTCTCCAGACGGACCGCAGACACCTGCTGGAGCAGTACTCCATCGTCGACATGGCCCGCAAGGTGGTGGGCGTCGGCAGCGTCGGCACGAGGTGCTGGATCGTGCTGCTGCTGGGCCGCGGCGGCGAGGACCCGCTGATCCTGCAGGCCAAGGAGGCCGGTGAATCGGTGCTCGCCCCGTACGTGGGCGCCAGCGAGTACGCCACCGGGGGTGAGCGGGTCGTGGCCGGCCAGCGGCTGATGCAGGCCGCGAGCGACATCTTCCTCGGCTGGCAGCAGACGCACGGGCTCGACGGCGTCGAACGGGACTTCTACGTACGCCAGCTGCGCGACTGGAAGGGCATCGCCGAACCCGCCCGGATGGTGCCGCGCGGCATGCGGGTCTTCGCCGGCCTGTGCGGTGTCACCCTGGCGCGGGCGCACGCCCGCTCCGGCGACCGGATCGCCATCGCGGCGTACCTGGGCCGTAGCGACGTCTTCGACCAGGCGCTGGTGCGGTTCGCGGAGAGCTACGCCGACCTGAACGAGCGCGACCACCACCGTCTGGTGGACGCCATCGCCTCCGGCCGGGTGACCGCCGTCGCGGCCTGAGCAGGACCG
This sequence comes from Streptomyces sp. NPDC001549, assembly GCF_042894025.1. Lineage (NCBI taxonomy): Bacteria > Bacillati > Actinomycetota > Actinomycetes > Kitasatosporales > Streptomycetaceae > Streptomyces > Streptomyces sp. NPDC001549. The sequence continues at coordinate 247,223 of NZ_JBIAVJ010000004.1, read as the reverse complement.
GACCGGGCCGGCGTTTCGGCCAGTCGGCTGACGCGGCGGGCGAGGTGCCCGGCCGCCTGCCACGGCCGTGCCACTCTGCGCGCATGACAGCAGCGAAGGCGGGCCCGGCCGGGGCGGCGGGGAACGCGGGGAACACGAGGCTCATCCTGCTGACACTCGCGGCCGGGCAGTTCCTGATGGCCCTGGACAGCTCGGTGATGAACGTCTCGATCGCCACGGTGGCGGAGGACATCGGCACCACGGTGAGCGGTATGCAGGGCGCGATCACGGCCTACACGCTGGTGATGGCGATGCTCATGATCAGCGGTGGCAAGGTCGGCGCGCTCATCGGCCGCAAACGGGCGTTCATGATCGGCTGTGTCATCTACGGACTGGGGTCCCTCACCACCGCGCTCGCCCCGAACCTGACGGTCCTGATGCTGGGCTGGTCGTTCCTGGAGGGCGTGGGGGCGGCGCTGATCCTGCCGGCGATCGTCGCGCTCATCGCCTCCAACTTCGGCAAGGAACAACGGCCCGCCGCCTACGGCCTGGTCGCGGCGGCGGCAGCCGTGGCGATCGCGGTCGGACCGCTCATCGGCGGCGCCGCGACCACCTTCTTCTCCTGGCGCTGGGTGTTCGCCGGGGAGGTCGTGATGGTCCTCGTCATTCTGCTGCTGGCCCGCCGGATCGCCGACGCGCCCCCGGAGCACCGGCCGCGGATCGACGTACTCGGCGCGATCCTGTCCGCCGCGGGCATCGGATTGTTCGTCTTCGGCATCCTGCGGACCAGCGAATGGGGCTGGTTCCGGCCCAAGGCCGGGGGCCCCTCGTGGTTCGGCGTCTCGCCCGTCGTCTGGCTGGTGATGGCCGGGCTGATGCTGGTCTGGCTGTTCTTCCGCTGGGAGGCACGCCTGGTGGCGCGGGGTGTCGAACCGCTCGTCGACCCGGAATTGCTGAAGAACCGGCAGCTCGCCGGCGGACTGACGATGTTCCTCTTCCAGTACCTCGTGCAGATGGGCGTGTTCTTCGTCGTCCCGCTCTACCTGTCGGTGGCGCTCGGCCTGTCCGCCCTCCACACGGGCGCGCTGATCCTGCCGCTCTCCATCACGCTGCTCGCCGCCGCGATCGGGGTCCCCAAGTTCAGCCCGAACGCCTCGCCCCGGCGCGTCGTGCGGAGGGGCATCCTGGCGATGTTCGCCGGCGCCGTCATTCTGCTGGCCGCCCTCACCCCGGATTCCGGCCCTGAGGTCGTCACCGTGCCCATGCTGCTCATCGGGCTCGGGATCGGGCTGCTCGCCTCCCAGCTGGGGGCTGTCACCGTGTCGGCCGTACCGGACGAGCAGAGCGCCGAGGTCGGCGGCATCCAGAACACCGTCACCAACCTCGGCGCCTCGATCGGCACCGCCCTCGCCGGGTCGGTCATGATCGCCGTGCTGACGAGTTCGTTCCTCACCACCATCGACCAGAACCCGGCGATCCCGGCCGACGTCAAGACGCAGGCGCACACCGCCCTCGCCGGGAGCGCCCCGTTCCTGTCGGACGAGCAGCTCACCACGGCCCTCGAAGAGGCGGGCACGGACCCGGTGGTGGCCCAGGCGGCACTCGACGCGAACGAGGAGGCACGGATCGAAGGCCTGCGGGCCGCCCTCGCCCTCCTCGCTCTGGCGGCGCTGCTCGCCCTCTTCTTCACCCAGCGCATCCCGGCGGCCCAGCCGTCCGCGGCCCGCGGCCCGGCCGGCACCCCGTCATGACGGGTGCGGACTCGGGGTCGTCTCCTCGGCGGAGGCGGACGTGTCCTCGGCGAGGAAGTCCGTGACCGCGAGCGCGAAGAGCAGGGCGAGGGCGAGTCCCACGACCACCCAGCCGGTGGGGTAGGACCACAGGATGTAGACGATGACGGCGATCGCGACCAGGCCCCAGGTGAACCAGGAGCGGTGGCGCCGGATGAACGGGCCGACCGGGCCGGTGCGCAGGCCCAGCCGGTCCGCCGTGGCGCGGGTGGCGACGATCCCGGAGTGCCAGATCTGGCGGGCGGCCGTGGCGTACTTGCCCGGGCCGGAGAGCCAGGCGGCGAGGGCGATCACGATGCCGAGGACCACGACCATGCGGATCGTCGTGCGCAGCAGGCGGATCATCGCGTCGTAGACGGAGCCGGCCGCGGCCTGGGAGACGGTGTCCGGGAGCGCGTTGAGGTAGACCGTACGGAAGACGGTCAGCCCGAGACCGAGGACCGCGACGGAGAACGCCACCGCCAGGGCCGCGGTGACCAGGATGCGGCGCCGGTGGGCGGAGAGCAGGACGCCCGCGGCGACGAGCAGTACGGCGAGGATGGGCAGCCACACGCCGGCGAGCTGGAGGAGCCGGAAGCCTGTCTTGACCTTGCCGATGTCGTTGGACTGCACCACGGTGAAGTCGGTGTGGATCTCTGGGATCTTGGCCGCGACGCCCATCCCGGCATCCACGAGCCGTGTTTTCACCTGTTCGATCACCGGCGCGAGGTCGACCGTCACCGCGTCGTTCTTGATCTCCACCGCGCCGTCGCCGCTGCCGGTCAGGGCTTTGACGAGTGAGGTGTGGATCGTGCGGTTGGCGTTGGTCCAGATCGTCTCGAACTGGTCCGAGGCGATGACGTCCTGCGCCTTCTCCTTCACGAAGCTGCTGACCGCGCCCTCCAGCGAGCTGCCGAGCTTGCCCAGGGCCTTCTGCAGCAGCGGCCGCTGGTCGGGGGCCGCGTCCTCCAGGAGGGTGGCGAGGTCGAGGTGCTCCATCAGGGCGGCGGTGACGCGGTTCGCGGCGGCCGCCTGGACATCCGGGTCGGAGGCCAGCGGGGCGACGGTGGCGACATAGCGGTCCGTGTTCCCCACGATGCTGGACGTCCAGGACGCGACGATGCCCAGCGGGGCCAGCACGCAGCCGATGATGATCAGGACGGCGGACAGCAGCGACTTCATCCGGTGCTTCGGCGGAGTCCGTTGCGCGGCTTCCGATTCCAGGGCGGCGACCCTGGCCCGCAGTGCCGCGAGTTCGCCCGCGCTTTCGTCACCCTGCATGGCTGACCTCCTACGGGGTCGGGAGCCGTGGATCCCGGAGGATCGGTGGATGACGCGGAACCTGCGCCGGAGCAGGCGGCTCCCCTTGCCCCACAGCCTGCCCCGGCGCGCCGGGAGCGGCATCCGCAGTTCGGCCGTATGCATGAACGCGGCGGTTCGCCGGGTTCACCGGGCGGGGGAGGCAGAGGCCAGGAAGGGGGGAGAGGCCAGGAAGGGCGCGCTGCGCGCTGCCACTCGGCGGGGAGAACGTCCGCACGAAGCGGACGATCAAGGGAAGGGAGGAGCACCCACTCCTTTCCACTCTCAAGTTATAACGCACAGGGGGGCTTGCGGCAAGGCCCCACTCGTCCCGCAGAATCGCTCCTCGAAGCCAAGACCTGCGGAAACGGGAGATCCCCATAGTGCGTGTGCTGTTGTCGGTTGACGGGTCGTTCGATGAGTTCGCGGGTGCCGCCGCAGATCGGAGCTGCTGATATGAACTCCCTGACCACCAGTGCGTTCGACCTTCCCGCCCGTCTCTCCCCCAAGGCCGACCCGGCGCTGATCGGCGGCGACGAGAAGCACTTCGCGGCCGTCGCGGAGAGCCTCGAGCAGACGATCGCCGAGCTGTCCGACCGCCTGGAAGCGCTGCGCAGGGCCCCCGGCGGCCTGGGCCGGGAGGCGATGGACCGGGACGTGGAGATCCACCGGCTGACGGGTCGTCTGCGGACCCTGCGGCGCTTCGGGTTGGACCTGTGCCTCGGGCGCATGGTCGGCGAGGACGACTCCGAGCCCGTGTACATCGGGCGCCTCGGCCTCACCGACGGCGCGGGGGGCCGGCTGCTGATCGACTGGCGCTCGCCCGCGGCCGAGCCGTTCTTCGCCGCGACCCACGCCAGTCCGATGGGTCTGGCGAGCCGCCGCAGGTACCGCTGGACCCGCGGCCGGATCGGTGACTACTGGGACGAGGTGTTCACCGCCGACGGGTTCGAGGGGCACGCCGCGCTCGACGACCAGTCCGCCTTCATCGCCGGACTGGGCGGCAGCCGGTCGCCGCGGATGCGCGACGTTCTCGCCACCATCCAGTCCGACCAGGACGCCATCATCCGCGCGGGTTCGCGCGGTGCTCTCGTCGTCGACGGCGGTCCGGGCACGGGCAAGACCGTCGTGGCCCTGCACCGCTCCGCCCATCTCCTCTACTCCGATCCCCGCCTCGGTCACCGTCGGGGCGGTGTGCTGTTCGTCGGTCCGCACCAGCCCTACCTGGCCTATGTCGCCGACGTGCTGCCCAGCCTCGGTGAGGAGGGCGTGCAGACCTGCACCGTGCGGGACCTCGTCGCCGAGGGGGCCCAAGCCGCGGCCGAGGCCGACCCGCGGGTGGCGTTCCTGAAATCGTCCGCGGACATGGTGAAGGCGATCGAGCAGGCCGTCCGGATCTACGAGGAGCCGCCCGCCGAGGGGATGACGGTCACGACCCCCTGGTCCGACGTCTGGCTGAGCCCGGACGACTGGGCCGAGGCGTTCGAGGCGGCCGCGGGTACTCCGCACAACGAGGCGCGCGAGCAGATCTGGGAGGAGCTGCTGACGATCCTGCTCGACAAGTTCGACGACGAGGACCTCTCGCCCGACCTGTTCCGCAGATCGCTGCGGTACGACGAGGAGCTGGTCGGGACGCTCGACCGCGCGTGGCCGACGATCGATGCGTCCGATCTCGTCGGGGACCTGTGGTCGGTACCGTCCTACCTGCGGATGTGCGCTCCGTGGCTCAGCCGCGAGGACGTGGCGCAGCTGCAGCGCGCGGACGCCCAGGCCTGGACGGTGTCCGACCTGCCGCTCCTGGACGCGGCGCGGCAGCGGCTCGGCGACCCCGAGTCGGCACGACGGCTGCGGCGGCGGGGCGCCGCGGTGGCGGCCGAACGCGAGCGCATGGCCGGAGTCATCGACGACCTGCTCGCGGCCGACGACGACGGTGAGGGCGCCGTGACGATGCTGCGCGGCAAGGACCTGCAGGACAGCCTGATCGACGAGGGCGCGCTGCCCGGCGCGGACCCGGACCTGCTCGCCGGACCGTTCGCGCACATCGTGGTGGACGAGGCTCAGGAACTGACCGACGCGGAGTGGCAGATGCTGCTGCTGCGCTGCCCGTCCCGCAGCTTCACCATCGTCGGTGACCGCGCCCAGGCCCGGCAGGGGTTCACGGAGTCGTGGCAGGAGCGGCTGGAGCGGATCGGGTTCGACCGGATCGACGTGGCCTCCCTGAGCATCAACTACCGGACGCCCGAGGAGGTCATGGCGGTGGCGGAGCCGGCCATCCGGGAAGGGCTCCCGGACGCCAACGTGCCGGCCTCCGTCCGCAGCAGCGGCATTCCCGTCGTGCACGGATCCGTCAAGGATCTGGACCCGGTCCTCGACGGCTGGCTGGACGCGCACGCCGACGGGGTCGCCTGTGTCATCGGCGCCGACGACAGCGTGGCCGGCGCCTTCCGGGAGAACTCCCGGGTCCGGTCGCTGACCCCTGGGCTGTCGAAGGGGCTGGAGTTCGACCTCGTCGTCCTCGTCGACCCGCAGACCTTCGGTACGGGGATCGAAGGAGCGGTCGACCGCTATGTCGCGATGACCCGGGCGACGCAGCGGCTCGTCATCCTCACGAGTTCCTGACCCGCTCGTGCAGTCGGTCCACCGGCGACGGTGGCGCCCAGACTCCGGGCGATCTCCGCCGAGCCGTCGGTCGAACCGTTGTCGACGACGATGGCGTGCCACCCGGCCGGCGCGCGGGCCGGCACCCGGGGAAGCTCCTGCGCCTCGTCGAGGCACGGCAGTACGAGGTTCCGCGCGGGGCGGTGCACAAGCTGATGAAGGCACCCTCCACACCGTAGGAATCGGGACCGGGGAAAAGGGGCCCGCAGACCTTACGAAACGCGGACGCCGTCCCGCGGGAGGGGGTCCGCGGCACACCTGGGCCCCGGCGGGTGACAGCCTGGGGTCATGGCAGTGAGCAATGTGGAGAGTACGAACGAGGGACCCGGCACCGGAGGGACCGACCGGGCCGACGCCCGGGCCGATACCCAGGTCGGCGCCCAGACCGGCGCCCAGACCGGCGCCCAGGGCAGCGTTCTGGTCGTCGACGACGATCCGACCGTCTCGGAGGTCGTGGCCGGGTACCTGGAGCGGGCCGGATTCACGGTGCGCCTGGCGGCGGACGGCCCGGCCGGCCTGCGCGCCGCCCAGGAGCACCGCCCCGACCTGATGGTCCTCGACCTGATGCTCCCCGGGATGGACGGCCTGGAGGTCTGCCGCCGGCTGCGCGCCGGGGAGGACGGCGGCTCGCCCGTCCCCGTCATCATGCTCACCGCACGCGGCGACGAGGACGACCGGATCCTGGGCCTGGAGGTGGGCGCGGACGATTACGTGACCAAGCCCTTCAGCCCGCGGGAGCTCGTGCTGCGGGTGCGCTCCGTACTGCGCCGGGCGCAGGCCGGTGCCCCGGCCGGTGGCCCGGAGGGCGGTCCGCGGCTCGCGGTGGCGGGCCTGGTACTGGACCCGGCGGCTCGCCGGGTCCACAAGGAGGGCCGGGAGCTCGCGCTCACCCTGCGGGAGTTCGATCTCCTCGCCTACTTCCTGCGCCACCCCGGCCAGGTCTGCGACCGGGAGCGGCTGATGCGCGAGGTCTGGGGCTGGGACTACGGCGACCTGTCGACGGTCACCGTGCACGTCCGGCGGCTCCGCGGCAAGATCGAGGACGATCCGGGGAGCCCGCAGCTGATCCGGACGGTCTGGGGCGCCGGCTACCGCTTCGAGCCGGCCCCGGACACCGGGGCCGAGCACGCCTTCCGGACGGAGGGCGGTCATGCGTGACTTTCTGCTGATCGCCCTGTACGCCCTCCTCGGCGCGGGCGCCGCGGGGCTGCTCGGGGCCGTGGCGCTGCGGATACTGCGCCGGCGCAGCGTCGCCGTCTCCCTCGCGATCGTCGCCGCGGTCGCGGTGTCCGCGATGCTCGCCGGCACGCTGACCGTGGCGTGGGCGATGTTCCTGTCCTCCCACGACCTGGCCGTCGTGACCATGGTCGTCGCGACGGCCGCGGCCGTCTCGATGGCCACCGCGCTGCTGCTGGGCCGCCAGGTCGTCCGGCGCTGCCGGGAACTCGTCGGCGCGGCCCGGGTCTTCGGGGAGGAGGGTACGTTCGCGGCGCCGACCGTGCCCGCTCCCGCCGAATTCACGGCGCTGAGCCGCGAGCTGGCCCTCACCAGCGAACGGCTGGCCGCGTCCCGCGAACGCGAGCGGGCCCTGGAGGCCTCGCGGCGCGAGCTCGTGGCCTGGATCTCGCACGATCTGCGTACTCCGCTGGCCGGGCTGCGCGCCATGTCGGAGGCGCTGGAGGACGGCATGGCGGCCGATCCCGCCCGCTACCACCGGCAGATCCGCACCGAGGTCGACCGCCTCAACTCCATGGTCGGCGACCTCTTCGAACTCTCCCGCATCCACGCGGGCGCGCTGTCCCTCACGCTGACCCGGATGTCCCTCCACGACCTGGTGGGCGACGCCCTGGCCGGCACCGACGCACTCGCCCGCGAGCACGGCGTACGGCTGGTCGGCGAGGGGGTCGCCTCACTGCCGGTGGAGGTGGACGGCAAGGAGATGACCCGGGTGCTGTCCAACCTCCTGGTCAACGCCATCCGCCACACCCCGGCCGACGGGACGGTCGCGATCGCCGCCGAACGCCGCGCGGACTCCGTGGTGCTCTCGGTCACCGATGCCTGCGGAGGCATCCCCGAGGAGGACCTCCCGCGCGTCTTCGACACGGGCTGGCGCGGCACCCCGGCCCGCACCCCTCCTTCGGGTGCGGGCCTGGGCCTCGCGATCGTCCGGGGCATCGTCGAGGCCCACGCGGGCCACGCGAACGTCCACAACGTCTCCGGCGGCTGCCGCTTCGAACTGACCCTGCCGGCCGCTACCGGCTAGGACCTGCAGACCTGCAGGTCGCGGTCAGAAGAACATCCAGGCCGGGGTCAGGTTGCCGTTGATCGTGAACATCACTTCCCCGGCCAGACAGGGTGGGTCCTGATTCGCGACAGCGGCGGCCTCGGTGGGGTCTCCGTAGTTGCCCATCCAGCGCCATTGCTTGAGCGCCTTCTTCCCGGTGATGCGTCGCTTGATCTCGACCCCTTCCTCGATGGAAAGGACTCGATCAACGGCGATGTCCCCGTTCTGCTCCTTCATACCGCTCCTCCTTTAATGGTAGCTGACCGTAGCGGTCGATTACAGACTGTATCCGACCGTACCGATGTGCTAGCCCCGAGGACGGCGTGTCGGCCGCAGGCACGCAAGGTCTACCGCATCGGCCCTGCACCGCCACGGAAAGAGTCAGGAGTTCCCGGATCACGTCCCGCGTGATCACCTGCTCCGGGTCCTGGCCGGTCACCTTGCGGAGCACCTCGCCGAGCAGCACGTAGTTGGTGTTGGAGTAGGACCAGTCGGTGCCGGGCTCGAACAGCTGCGGCCTGGCCACCCCGTACCCGATCAGCTCGGCGGGCTTGATCGTGCGGTATCGGTGCTCGTCCAGGCTCTCCGTGGTCCCCTTCAGGAAGGAGGGGAAGGCATCGCCGACGTAGTCGTGGATACCGCTGGTGTGGTTCAGGAGCATGCGCACGGTCACCTTGCGGCCGCGCTCGCCGTGCACCAGCTCGGGCACGTAGTCGCCGACCGGTCGGTCCAGGTCCACCCGGCCCTTCGCGGACTGCTGGAGGACGGCCGCCGCGGTGAACGTCTTGGTGACGCTGCCGACGCGGTGCCGGAGGTCGGGGCGGACCCTGCGCCCGGTGGCGACGTCGGCGAGGCCGGCGGCGCCGTCGAAGCGCTCGCGGCCGTCACGGACCCCGGAGTAGAGGCCGTACACGCCCGCCTCCTGGACCGCGTTCAGCCCCGCCTGCAGCTGGGTCCGGTCGAGGCGTCGGCGGGCGTCCCGGCCGTAGGCGCTCGGCGCTTCCTGGACGGCGGCGCTCGCGGCCGGCGCGAGGCCTGCCAGCAGGGCTATGGCGACGGCGGTGGCCGAGGCGGCGCGGCGCAGTCGCGGTGCGGGTCGGTCGGCAGGACGGGTGTGGGGCACGGCGACTCCTCGTCGGTGGCCCGGTGGGGCCCGGCGATCTTGGTCCCTTCAATTGTTCGCTCCCGACCCGCGCCGCGACTTCCTCCGCCGGGACGAACAGGGCATCAACCTCCAGACTGAGAAGCACCTTGACAGGCCATTACATTTGTCACGTCACGTTCCTGGGCCCACTGTCCCGTCCGGTGCGGCACCCCCTGGCCCGCACACCCCCTGACCAGCGGAATGTGACTCCGCCCACCCTCCCTTGACCGGAGAAGGAAGGGCTACCTAACTTCGATGTATGGCCCCCCACGACCCCACCCCTCCCCCCGACGCCTCCGGTGCTTCCGGTACCCCCGGTGCCTCCGACGCGTCCGAGCTGGTCGATTTCGCCGTCGACCTCACCTCGCAGGAGGTGCTCCGGCGCGCCCAGGTGATGGCGGCCCTCGGCCCGGACTGGGATCCGGTGGAGGTGCTCCTCGGTGAGGAGGCCGCGTACGACCTGCTCTATTCCGGGCTCGACGCGGAACAGCAGCGCCTCTACGACGACCTGGTGGCGGCCGGTGTGCTGCCCCCGCGCGGAGACGGCCGTGCTGCCGCTTGACCCGCAGGCCGACCCCGGGCGCCGTGCCTGGGTGGCCTGCCCGAAGTGTGCGGACGCGCGCGGCTGCGAACCCTGCGAGCAGCGGCGCACCTGCTCCACCCACTGGCGCTACCTGCTCACCAACACCGGCAGCCTGCTCCACCTCCAGTGCCCCGGGTGCACCCACGTCTGGGTGCACGAGAGCGGCTTCGGAGCCACCCGCTCCCTGTGGGACCGCGTGACGGGCGCCCGGCCCGGCTTCTGACCGCAGCACCGGGGATCAGGTGGCGGTCCAGCCGCCGTCCAGGGGGATGGACGCGCCCGTGATGTAGCCGGTGTGCGGGCCGCAGAGCCACAGGACGGCTGCGGCGACCTCCTCCGGTTCGATCAGCCGCTTGACCGCGGAGCGGCTCAGCAGCACCTCGGACACCACCTGCGCGGCGTCGATGCCGTGAGCGGCGGCCTGGGCCTCGATCTGCCGCTCGACCAGTGGTGTGCGGACGTAGGCGGGGTTCACGCAGTTGCTGGTGACGCCGTGCGGAGCCCCTTCGACGGCCGCGACCTTGCTCAGCCCTTCGAGTGCGTGCTTCGCGGTCACGTAACCGGCCTTGAACGCGCTGGCGCGCAGCCCGTGCGCGCTGGAGATGTTGACGATGCGGCCCCAGCCGCGTGCACGCATGTGGGGCATGGTCCGGCGGATCAGCAGGAACGGCGCGTGCACCATCACACGCTGCATGAGTGCGAAGCGGTCCGGCGGGAACTCGGTCAGCGGGGCGACGTGCTGCAGCCCGGCGTTGTTGACCAGGATGTCGATGCCGGCCGGCAGCTCCCCGACGCTCTCGTCCCGGGAGAGGTCCACCACATGCGCCTGCCCGCCGATCCTCTCGGCGACGGCCTTCGCCGTGGCGGCGTCCATGTCCACCACGTGCACGTGGGCCCCGGCAGCGGCGAGCGCCGAGGCGCAGGCCCGCCCGATACCGCCGCCGGCGCCGGTCACCAGGGCGGTACGGCCGGCCAGGTCGATGCCGGCGGTGGCAGCTGTTCCGTGGGGCACGGGAGGGTATCCGCTTGTCATGCCCGGAATCATCCGGGACACCGGTGGGCCGCTCCCATGTGCGCGGCCGCCACAGTCGGGCCGCGAGGTGTGTCGGCCATCGCCAGGGCCTCCACGGGCCGGGCGGCGAAGGTCCCCGCGGAGGCTCCGCAGCGGCCCGTGGAGGTCTGTGGGGGCCCGACCGCTACGCGGGCCCGAGCAGGTCCAGGAGCGGGGCCAGTCCGCCGGGCCGCCGGTCGACCGGGAGGTGGTCGACGAAGTGCACCGGGCAGCCGAGAGCCCGTGCTCCGCCGTCCGCCTCGCGGCTGTCGCCGACCATCAGCACATCGGCGGGGGCCAGGCCCAGCCGGTCGCAGGCGGTCCGGAAGATCACCGGATCGGGCTTCTGGGTGCCCACCTCGAAGGAGAGCACGTAGGCGTCGACCAGTGCGTCGAGCCCGTGCGTGCGGAAGACCGGCCGCAGGTCCCATCCGATGTTGCTGACCACGGCCACCGGGAGCCCCCGGCGGCGCAGTGCGCGCAGGGTGGGCTCGGTGTCCGGGTAGGGGCGCCAGGCGGCGGGGGTCATATGGCGGTCGTAGAGCGCCTGGACCAGCTCCGGGTCCGTGATCCCGGCAGCACGGGTCAGACCGCCGTAGGCGGCCCGGTGCTGCCCGGCGCTGAGGTCCCGCTGGTCCCACAGGGCTTCGAGGTGCGCCGGCATGTGCTGCGGCGACAGCCCGCCGGGCAGTGCGCCGTACTCGGTCAGCCGCCGCGCCGTCTCGCCGAACTCCTCCTCGGCCAGCGGGATACCGCTCTCCGCGAGAGCGGCGGCGAGCCACTCCTCGGTCGACTCGACGCGCAGCAGCGTGCCGGAGAAGTCGAACATCACTCCCTTGATCATGTGGTGATCGTAGTCCGGCCCGATCCGGTCCGTTCCGTTCCGAGCCCCCGCCGGCCGGGCGCCGCCGGGGGCGGGCTCAGGTGGTCGGGTGCAGCCTGGACGCGACGGGGGTGGCCGGTGAACTCTCCGGGCTCCCGTCGATGGCGGCCAGGGCGCTGCCCGCCAGCCAGGTCCGCCAGTCCACGTTCCAGTCGCCGAAACCGTTGTCGAAGGGAGCCATCTTCGCGCCGCCGCTGTTGACCACCTCCACGATGTCTCCTTCGCGGACGGTCTCGAAGAACCAGGCGGCGTCCTCGGTGCTCATGCCCGTGCAGCCGTGGCTCACGTTCTCCTCGCCCTGTGCCTCGACCGACCAGGGCGCGGCGTGGATGTACTCACCGCTCCAGGTCACCCGGGTCGCGTAGGAGACGGGCAGGTCGTAGAACTCGCTGGTGCCGCGCTTGATGCCGACCGTGTCACCGCGCATCCGGACCTTGGACTCCTTGCGCAGCACGACCTTGATGCCGCTGCGGGTCCTGAAGCCCGCCTTGCCGGTGGTGACCGGGATCGTCCTGATGACCCGTCCGTTGCGGCGTACGGTCATCCGGTGGGTGGCGGAGTCGGTGACGGCCTCGATCCGGTCCGCGATGGTGAACTGCACCGCGTCGGAGGGGCCGCCGTAGTCCTCGTCCCCGACCTCGATCCCGTCGAGACCGCTGCGGACGCGGACGACGGTGTGGGCGGGCCAGTACGTACGCGGCCGGAAGTGCAGGGTCGATTCGTCGACCCAGTGCCACGCGCCCTCGACATGCGGCTCGGAGGTCACCTGCAGTGCCTGTTCCAGCCGGGCGCGGGCCGGGAGGTCGTCGGCGGGCACCGGGCGGCTGAGGCTCGCCGTCACGATCTCCCCCGCTCCGTACGTGCCGGGGCCCGGTCCGAACTCGACCGTCAGTCTGCCCCCGTCCGGGGGCGGCGCGGTCCGGAACGCCATGGTCACGCCGACCGCGGTCCCGTCCGCGTCCAGGGCGCCGACCTGCACGGTGTAGGTCTCGCCCGCCCGCAGCGGCTCGCTGTTCAGCCAGCGCTCGCTGTGCGGGGCGAGCTCGCCGGCGAGGTGGCGGCCGTGCCCGTCGCGTACGGTCACGTCCGTGAGGCGGCCCTGATCCGCGAGGGCGATCTGGAGCGGCCCGCCGGAGTCCGTGGGGAGCAGCTCGGTCCGGGCGGTCCGCGCCGCGCCGCCGAGGGAGGGCTCCTTCACGACGGATCCCACCCCGCGCGCGGTGGCCCGTACCCGCTGTTCCTGCCAGCCACTGCACAGCCCGGGCCGGAACATGCGCACCGCGCACGGCCCGTCGCCGGATCCACCGCCCTCCTCCAGCACTCTCCCGACCAGCAGGGTGACCGCGGCCTCCCGCGGCGGGCCCGCGAGGGTCCGCTCCGCGGTGTCCGCATCGGGCGCCCGGCCCTGCGCTGCGGCGACGACCAGCATGGCCCCCGTCACCGCAGCCACGGCGCCCCACGCCTTGGTCGGTTGTCTCCGTCGCATTCGTCGCATAGCCGTATCAAAGCGATGTGGCGCCGAAATGATGATCATTCCCTCGGCTCTGCGGCCGAACGGGCACCCAAGAGAACTCGGACGGCGTACAGAACCCGCCCCCGGCGCGCGGGGCACGGAGGAAGGCCCGATACTCGGATGCCCTCGGGCGGGCCGCCCGCGACAATGCGGCCATGGTTATCCGCACAGCACGGCTGGACGAGCTGACCCTCCTCCAGGACATCGAGAGGGCCGCCGGGCGCTGCTTCCGGGACATCGGCATGCCGGAGATCGCCGAAGACGAGCCGCTGACGCTCGACGAGCTCGCCCCCTACCAACGGGCCGGGCTGGCCTGGGTGTCGGTCGAGGGGGCCGACTCCCCGGGTGCCTACCTGATCGCCGAGCACATCGAGGGCAATCTCCACGTCGAGCAGGTGTCCGTCCATCCGGACCGCGCGCGCCGAGGGCTCGGCCGGGGCCTGCTGGAGCACCTGGCGGAGTTCGCCAGGCGCGAGGGCGCGCCCGCCCTGACCCTCACCACCTTCACCGAGGTCCCGTGGAACGCCCCGTACTACGCGCGCTGCGGCTTCCGGCCCCTGGAGGACGCGGGGCTCACTCCCGGCCTGCGGGAGATCCGCGAGCGCGAGGCGGCGCACGGCCTGGACCGGTGGCCCCGCGTCTGCATGCGGCGGGACCTGTGACAGCGCCTCGGACCGGCGCGGGGACAGCCAGGCTTGAACGGTTGGCAATCGGATGAGGGATACGTGATGTTCGAAGGAAAGCTGGTCAGGCTGCGTGCGCTGCGCTCCGAAGACGCTGAGCGTCATCTTCGGTGGCGCAACGACCCGGAGGTGGTGCGCTGGGCCGCGGCCGGTGATCCGTGTTTCGGCCCGGTCACGGCGGAGGCTGTCGGGCTCGGCTTCGAGAGCATGCTGCGCCTGATCCCGAGAGAATCGGCGGTGTTCACGGTCGAGGAACTGGCGGGCGGACGGGTGATAGGCATGGCCGACTACCGGGACCTGGACCCGTACGCCGGAGTGGCCACGCTGGGAATCACCATCGGCGAACGGGATCTCTGGGGTCGCGGCCACGGCAGTGACGCGCTGCGGCTGCTCACGGGCCACCTGTTCGGCGCGTACGGTCTGAGCCGCCTGGAACTGGACACCTGGAGCGGCAACGAGCGCGCCGTGCGTGCCTTCACCAGGCTGGGCTTCCGTGAGGAAGGCCGCCGCCGGTCGGCCGTGCTGGTGGACGGGAAGCGCTACGACCGCGTGCTCTTCGGGATGCTTCGGGAAGAGTGGGCGAGCGCCGCATGACCGGGACAGCTGGAGACGCGAGCCTGAACGAGGCTCCGGGCATGGCGGAGCACCCCGGTTTCGGTGTGATGCCGGCGTGGTTGCTGGACCGCAGAGGCCTCCGTGTGCAGGAGCCGGCCGACCGCGCCGGATCGATGACGAACGAGGTCCGAGCGGTGCTCTCGGGGGAAGTACCCGGCGAGGAGCTGCTCCGGCGGATCGCGCCCGTCCTGGGCTTCCACGCGGTCGATCTGTTCATCCTGGCGGGGCTGGCGGTCCCGGACGACATGGCGCCGTTGGACGCCGCGGCCCAGCGGTCGGCGCAGCACATCGTGATGCATGCGGTGCACCTCCCTGCTGCGGAGCGGCGTGAACTCCTGCAGCTCGTCCGCTCGCTGCCGCAGGAGGAACGGCCTTCCGTCTTCACCGCGAAGCCGCTCGCATCCCATGCCGGTCCGGGCGGTCGGGTCATCCGCATGCTCCAGTACCGCAATCTGGACCGGCTGGGCATGGCGCAGCTCCTGGCGGTGGTGACGCCCACGTACCTGTCGGCGCCCACGTACAGCGTGATCGGCTCCGGTGGCGCGGAGTTGACGCCCCGCCTGGTGATGGATTTCGCAGCCGTGCTGGGGATCGACGCCCGCGAACTGGCCGTGCTGACGGGCGTCGGTCTGCGTGAGGTGCCACCGCCTCCGGCCCAGGAGGCGGTGGACGCCGCAGCTCTGCTGTGGGAGGCGCGGCGCCTCTCCGCGGCCCAGGCACAGCACGTCGCCGAGCTGGCGCGCTCCATGCGCGGGGAATCCGCCAACGGATACTTCCTCAACGTGTCACAGCACTAGACGCCGGCCGAGGCCATTTCGATGATCGATCGGTAGTGGGCGGCCGCGGACACCACGCACGCGCGGTAGGTGCGGTTGTCCCTGACCACCAGGAAGTAGTCCCTGATCTGCTTCCAGTACTGGCGCAGGTAGCCGAGGCCCGGCACGAAGCCCGGGGGCCTGGGCACCAGGGCGAAGGCTTCGGAGCATTTGAGGATGCCGCCGGTGACCTCCGACAGGACGTCCGCCACATCGGCGTTCATGTTCCAGCCCGCGGCCAGTTGCGGGGTCCAGATGGAGCCGGCGATCTCCCGCAGCCGCTCCTGTTCCTCCGGAGTCGGGTCGCTCTGGGCGACCGCGGTGACCGGGGCGACCGCGGTGACCGGGTGGCCGCCGAAGGCCGCGGCCGCCTGCGCGGGCCCCGCGGCGCCCACCCCCAGCAGAGCCCCCGCCGCGATCAGCGCGACCGCCGAAAGCCTGAGTGAACGTACCGCCATGTCCGCCCCTCCCGCGTTGCCGGAAGTCCCGTCCCAGGACCGGGCGTCGAGATTTCCACGGCCCCGGCACACGGTCAACGGCGCCCGGAGGGTCATGGCCGGATCCGTGCGCGTACGCACTCGCGCGCCTTCGCCGAGCGCGAACCGGCGTCGCGGCGGTGCTCGCGATGTGCTGAGGTGGCCTGATGGATCTTCTTGTACTGGGCGGGACCGCATGGCTGGGACGTGAGATCACGCGGCAGGCGCTGGAGCGGGGGCACTCGGTGACCTGCCTGGCGCGTGGCGAGAGCGGCGCCGTCGCGGCCGGTGCACGGCTGGTGGCGGCGGACCGGAACCAGGGGTCCGCCTACGCGGAACTCCTCGACCGCGACTGGGACGCCGTGATCGAGGTGTCCTGGCAGCCGGCCTTCGTCCGCGGGGCCCTCGCGGCCCTCGCGGGGCGGGCCCGGCACTGGACCTACGTCTCCTCCATCAGCGCCTACGCCGACCACGGCACGGTCGGCGCCGACGAGTCGGCCGCGCTGCTGGCGCCGGCCGAGGGCGACCACGTGGGGCGGGAGGAGTACGGGGAGGCCAAGGTGGCCTGCGAGGAGGCTTCGCGCACCGTGGTGGGAGACCGGCTCGTCATCGCCCGGGCCGGCCTGATCGGCGGCCCGGGCGACGCGAGCGGACGGTCGGGGTACTGGGCGGCACGCTTCGCCCGTGATGTGGACCAGCCCGTGCTCCTCCCCCGGTCCCCCCGGGTACCGACCCAGGCGGTCGACGTGCGCGATCTGGCGGGCTGGCTGCTGGACCTGGCCCAGGAGGGAACCACCGGGACCTTCGACGCCGTCGGTCCCGTCGTCCCCTTCGACGACTGGGTCGGCCTGTCGGCACGCGTGGCCGGGTACACCGGACCGGTGGCGGTGGCGGACCCGCAGTGGCTCCTCGATCAGGGCGTCGGGCCGTTCATGGGCCCGGAGTCGATGGCCATGTGGATGCCGGATCCGAAGTGGGCCGGCTTCTGCGCCCGCAGCGGAGCCGCGGCGCACGCGGCCGGGCTGCGCGACCGCCCGCGCGCGGAGATGCTGGAGGACGTCCTGCGGTGGGAGCGCGCCGAGGGCCTGGAGCGCCCCCGCCGGGCCGGTCTGAGCACCGCCCGCGAGCAGGAGCTGCTCACCGCCCTCGCCGGCGCACCGGCCGCCGGCCCGTTCCCGTGCGTCGTCTGCGGGAACCTGACCGTGGGGGTGCCGGGGCACCACGAGATCTGCCCCGTCTGCGGCTGGCAGGACGACGGCGGGGACTACCGGGATCCGGATCACTACGTGGGCGGCCCCAACCACGTGACGCTGCGCGGGGCCCGGGAGAACTACCGGGCCTTCGGCGCGAGCGAGCGGCGGCGCATCGACCGGGTCCGGCCGCCGCTTCCCGCGGAGGTCCCGCCCGCGGACGGGACCGCGGCTTTCTGACCCACGGTTGCGGCGGCGGCTCACTCCAGTCCGTACCGCCGGGCCGACTCCTCCTCCTGGGCCAGCCGGTGCAGCGCCTTCAGCACCGGCTGGAACAGGATGGTCGCGGCCACGGCGGTCTCGGCCTTCTCCGCCTCCGTGGGGAAGGTCTCCACGAAGTCCAGGTCCCGCACCGCCACTTGGTGCATCAGCTGCGCGTACGGGGTCATGAGCGCGGCGTCCCACGGATAGCCGAGCCGCGTCAGGGTGGCCACCGCCGCCACGAGCGAACGGTGGACCGGGGAGAGTTCCCCCAACTCCCGTGCGGTGGACCAGCCCAGCGTCCGTAGCAGCTGGTCGACTTCGGCGCGCGCGGCGGCCGTGGCCTCGTCCTCACCGCCACCGCCACCGCCACCGTCGCCGTCGCCGTCGCCGTCGCCACCACTGTCGCGGCCGCCGTCGCCTTTGCCGTCGGCCGGTTCGGGCTGGTGGGGCAGGGCCCACAGGGCCGCGCCCAGGCGCATCGTCCGCCCCAGGGACTCGTCGTCGACGTGCGCGAGCACCTTCCGGACCCTTGCCACCGGCACCTGGCCGACCTGGATCATCGCGCGCACCAGCCGCAGTCTGCGCAGATGCCCCTCGTCGTAGTCGGCTGTCGTCGCGCTGACGCGGCGGCCGGGCGGCAACAGCCCTTCGCGCAGGTAGTACTTGATCGTGGCGATGGACACGCCGCTCCGCTCACTCAGTTCCGCGAGCCGCAATCTCTTGAACCTTCCCTTGGCGAGTGTCACTATCCAATCATGTGACGGTTGGACAGCAGTGCTATCCAACAAGGCGATCGGGAGGCCGGCATGTTCGCGAAACCCTTACCGGGCCGTACCACCGCAGCCGCCGAGGGGGACGTCGTCGTCCTGCTCATCGGAATGCGCATCAACCACTTCTGGGCCGTGCACCACTGGGTCCCGGTGATCACGGCCATGCCGCGCATGCTGCGGGAGCTCGCCAAGCACCCCACGCGGGGACTGCTCGGCCACGTCCTGCTCACCGCCTCGCCCCGCACGTACTACGTGGTCCAGTACTGGGAGTCCAAGGAGAAGCTCTACGCGTACGCCGCGGCCCCGGACATGCTCCACCACAAGGCCTGGTCGATCATCAACCGCAAGGATCGCGCGGGGCAGTTGCGCCGCCATGTGGGGCTCTGGCACGAGTCCTACATCGTGCCCGAGGGCTCGTACGAGTCGATCTACTTCGACATGCCGCCCTTCGGCCTGGCCGCGGCCACCGGGGTGCTGCCCCTGGAGGGCCGCGGCCGGCGCGCGGCCGACCGGTTCGCGCACCGCTCGCCCGTGGCCGGGCCGGATCAGTGAGCGGGGCCCGCGGTCACCTCACCGCCGGGGCCTGGTCGCGAGGGTGGCCGCGACGGTGACGGTCCGGGTGCAGGTGCCGTCGGCGTAGTGGTCCAGCAGGGCGTGGCGCAGCTCGGACTCGAAGGCGTCCTTCCGGTCGCCGAACAGGGCCGGGCTGGAGCAGGCGCGGGAGAACTGCAGGCCGATCACCTGGTCCACCGTGCAGCGCGTGGACCGCTCCCACGTCGTGGTCTCGACGCGGGAGAACGCCGACTTCGCGAGATGGTCCTCCACGTCCCGCAGTTCCTCCATGTCCGCCGGTTCGTCGGCCGACCGCGTCGCCGCGCCGTCCGCCGTGCCGTCCGCCGTGCCGTCGTCGGGTCCGAGGAAACGCGCGCGCACCTCGTCGACGACGGACGGCCAGGCCGCCGCCACGGAGGTGACGACGGCGATCCCGCCGCGCGGTGCGAGCACGGCGTCCAGGTCGGCCGGTACCCGCACCCGGTCCATCCGGTGGAACGCCCCGCCGATGACGCACAGGTCGATCCGGGGCAGGCACAGCCGGCCGATGCCGGCGGCGTCGCCGCGCAGCCAGGAGACGTTCCTGCGGCCCTGCTCCTCGGCGAGTCCGCACCCTTCGGCGAGCATGGCCGGCTCCGGGTCGACGGCGTAGACGTGCTCGGCCAGCGGAGCCAGCGGCAGGCTGAGCGTGCCCGGTCCGGCGCCGAGGTCCAGTACGGTCTGGGAGCCGTCGAGCGCGAACCGGTCCACGAGGAGCGCGTAGAGCTCCGCCGGGTACGGCGGCCGGTAGCGGGCGTAGTACGGGGCGGCGGACGCGTACGGGGTACTCATGAGGTCCTCCCTGGCCGGGGTTGCATCCGCCGATCGTGGAGCACAACCCGGCCCTCGGCAGCGGCCTGGCCCCGCAAATCCCCCGTACGGATGCCTGCCGTTCACGTACGGCCCGGTATCCGATCACTTCTGCGGGGTCAGCCGCTCCCACAGGAAGGTGTGGACGAGGGCCTCGTTGAAGGCCGTCTGCCGGTGGTCGGTGGCGCCCGCGTGGCCGCCCCCGAGGTGCTCGTGGAAGAGGACGGGATGCCCGTACTCCCGCAGCCGCGCGGCCATCTTGCGGGCATGGCCGGGGTGCACCCGGTCGTCGCGGGTCGAGGTGAGCAGGAGCAGCGGCGGGTACGCGGGCCCGTCCGCCCGGATCCGGTGGTACGGGGAGATCCGCTCCAGGTGCGGCCGGTCGGCCGGGCTGTCGGGGTCCCCGTACTCGGCGATCCAGCTGGCCCCGGCCAGCAGCTTGTGGAAGCGCAGCATGTCCAGCAGCGGCACGTGCGCGACGACGGCGCCGAACAGTTCCGGGTCGCGGGTCAGCATGGCGCCCATGAGCAGCCCGCCGTTGCTGCCGCCCTCGATGCCCAGCTGGGCGGGGGTGGTGATGTCCCGGGCGGTGAGGTCCCGGGCGACCGCGGCGAAGTCCTCGTAGGCCCGGACCCGGTTCGCGCCGAGGGCCGCCTTGTGCCAGGCGGGCCCGTACTCGTGCCCGCCCCGGATGCCCGCGACGACGTACGTGCCGCCGCGCGCGAGCCAGGCCCGTCCGGTGACCGCGCTGTACTGCGGGACCATGGAGATCTCGAAGCCGCCGTACCCGTAGAGCAGGGTCGGGCCGGGGCCCGGGCGGTCCTCGGGTCCGACGACGAAGTACGGCACCCTCGTACCGTCCGCGGAGGTCGCGAAGTACTGGCGTACGACGAGACCGGCGGTGTCGAAGAGCGCCGGGCTCTGCTTGAGGCTCTCGCTCTCGCTGTCGTCGCCGGCCGTGCCCCGGTAGAGGGTGGAGGGCTGGAGGAAGCCGGACACCTGGTGGAAGTACTCGTCGCCGACGTCCGGGTCCGTGTCGGTGACCGAGGCGGTGGACAGCGGCGGCAGGCCCGGCAGCGGTGCGCGGTGCCAGCCTCCCGGGCCCGTGCCCTCGCCCGCGCCGTCACCGGCGGCGGGGGTGAGGAGCTCCATCCGGGAGGAGACGTCGGCGCGGGTGCTGAGGATGAGGTGGTTGCGGGTCCAGCTGTATCCGGCGAGCGCGGTGCGCTCGTCCGGGGTGAACAGCACCTCGGCCTCGTGCTCCCCCGCCAGGAAGGCGTCGAGGTCGAAGGCGAGCAGACTGCCCGCGCCATGGCCGAGCCACGGAGACTTGGTGGTGACGGTCAGCCACCGGCGGTGGACGGAGGCGCCGGCGTCGTCCGGGACGTCGATCTTCAGCGGCGGGCCGGCGGCGTCCTCCTGGAGCAGGAAGAGCTCCTGGTTCCAGAAGTCGATCTGCCGGTGGACGAAGTCCCGTTCGAAGCCGGGGGTGTCGTCGTGCCATCCGGAGGCGGACAGGTCCGTCGGCCGGCCCTCGTAGACGAGTTCGGCGTCCGCGAGGGGCGTGCCGCGCCGCCAGCGGCGTACCTGGAGCGGGTAGCCCGACGCGGACATCGAGCCGGCGCCGAAGTCCGTACCGATCCAGACCCGGTCGTGGTCGATCCACCCGATCCGGGTCTTGGCCTCGGCGACGGTGAACCCGTCCTCGACGAATTCCAGGGTCTCCAGGTCGAACTCGCGCACCACGCAGGCGTCCGCGCCGTCCCGGGACAGCAGGACGAGGGCGTGCCGGTGCTCGGGGGCCAGGACCCGGCTGCCCGCCCAGGCCCATTTCTCACCCTCGGCCTCGGCGAGCGCGTCGAGGTCCAGGAGCACCTCCCAGGCCGGCCGGTCCGTCCGGTACTCCTCCAGCGTGGTCCGCCGCCACAGGCCGCGTACGTGGTCGGCGTCCTGCCAGAAGTTGTAGAGGTGGCCGCCCCGGCGGACGGTGTAGGGGATCCGGCCGTCGTCGTCCAGCACCTCGCGCATCTCCTGCTCGAGGACCTTGAACCCGGGTGAACCGGTCAGCTCGTCCACGGTCTCGGCATTGCGCTCCCGCACCCAGGCGAGGGCGGCGTCGCCGGATACGTCTTCCAGCCACAGGTAGGGGTCTTCATCGCTCATCAGGCGATTGTGCAGGAAGCGACCGGCAGGTGTGCGCCGTCCGGCCCCTCTCAGCCGTCGTCCGGCCCCTCTCAGCCGTCGTCGGCCGCCGTGCTCTCGGCCGTCGTGCCGTCGGCCGTGCGGCGGGCGTCGCGCAGCGCCGTGTGCACCGACCAGGTCACCGAGACCAGCGGGACCGCGACCACGGCGCCGACCACCCCGGCGGCGATGGCCCCCGCGACCACCGAGATCGCCACCACCAGCGGATGCAGCCGCACGGCCCGGCTCATCACCAGCGGATGCAGCAGATGGCCCTCGATCTGGCCGATGACCACGATCAGCGCGATGACCAGGCCCGCGACGAACGGCCCCTTCGCGGCCAGCGCGACCACCGCGGCGACCGCCAGCGCGACCGGCGATCCGATGAGGGGGATGAACGCGGCGAAGAACTCCAGGAGGGCCAGCGGCACGGCCAGCGGGACCCCGAGGAAGTACAGCGCCACCCCGACCAGGATCGCGTTCGTCGCCGCGACGAGGACGATCCCGCGGGTGTAGCCGGTGAACGTACACCAGGCCGCGCCGCCGGCGATGCCCACGCGGGCGCGTACCGACGGGGGCAGCTGCGCGCAGAACCAGGACCACTGCCGGTCGCCGCCGTGCAGGAAGAAGAAGGAGCAGAACGCCGCGAGGGCGAGCACGGTCAGGACGTGCACCAGGCGCCCGGCTCCGCTGACCGCCTGACTGAGCAGCGTGGAGCGGTGGCTCGACAGGTACGCGCCGAGGCGGGACTGGAGGTCGGAGAGCGCGTGCGGGTTCAGCCGGAAGGGCGGCCGCTCCAGGTACTCCTCGATGCTGGCGAGTCCCTGGCGGAACTCCCGGGCCAAGGTGGTGCTCTCCCCGGCCACCGCCGTGCCGACCAGGGTCAGCACGCCCAGCAGGAGCAGCGCGCTGCCGAGGAGGGTGACGGCGACCGCGACCGACCGGGGCAGGACGCGCGCGAGGCGCCGGGTGGGCCACCACAGCAGGGTGGCGACGACGAGGCCGAGGAAGAGTGCCACGGCGATCTCGTGGAACCGGCCGAGCACGGCGAAGAGGGCATAGACGGCGGCGCCGACCACCAGCAGGCGCCAGGCGTACGACGCTGCCGTACGCAGGAACGCTGACACCGGCGGCATGACCCATGGGTGCCACAGCGGGCCCGTGATGCCACGCGCCGGGCTCCGGATTCGCCCGTCCGTGGGCGGTACGGGGCCGATGCGCAGAAAATCCGTTGCCCCGGCCGGGACGCCCCCGGACGATGGCATCTCGTGAGCACTTCCCGATGGGCCGCCGTACTGCCCGATTTCGCCCCGTTTCGTTCCGGCCGCGACTTCCGGTTGCTCTTCTACCAGGGCACGGTGACGTACTTCGGCTCGTTCATGGCCATGATCGCGCTGCCGCTGCAGATCAAGCACCTGACGGACTCGCCGCTGGCGGTCGGTGCGATGGGTGCGGTGGAGCTCGTTCCGCTGGTGGTCTTCGGGCTGTACGGGGGCGCCCTCGCCGACGCGGTCGACCGGCGGAGGATGATCCTGCTGACCGAGGCCGGGCTCGGGGTGCTCGCCCTGGTGCTCCTGGTGAACGCGCTGCTGCCGGATCCGCTGCTGTGGCCGCTGTACGTGGTCGCGGCGGGGGTGTCGGCCCTGAGCGGGCTCCAGCGGCCGGCCCTGGACTCGCTGATGGCGCGGATCGTGCCGCACGAGCAGCTGACGGCCGCCGCCGCGCTCAACGGGCTGCGCTACCAGTTCGGGGCGATCGCCGGTCCGGCGCTGGCCGGTGTGGTCGTCGCGTTCGCCGGTCACGCCGCGGCCTACTCCGTCACCGTCCTCGGGTTCCTCGCCTCCGTGCTGCTGTGCCTGCGGCTCAGTCCGGCGCCTCCGGTGAAGGGGGCCGAGCGCCCGTCGCTGCGCGGGATAGCCGAGGGCGCGCGCTACGCGTGGAGCCGGCCCGTACTGCTGGGGACGTACGCCGTCGACCTGGCGGCGATGTTCTTCGCCTTCCCGAACGCGATCTACCCCTTCCTCGCGGACGAGCTCGACGCGGTCTGGGCGCTGGGGCTGATGTACGCGGCCGGGGCGGTGGGCTCGCTGGTGCTCGGCATGACCAGCGGCTGGATGTCCCGGGTCCGCCGGCACGGGCTGCTGGTGGTGTTCGGTGCCGCGGTGTGGGGCCTGGCGATCGCGGGGGCCGGCGCGTCCTCCGGCATCTGGCTCGTGCTGCTGTGCCTCGCGGTGGCGGGCGCGGGTGACATGGTGAGCGGGCTGGGCCGGGCGACGATCTGGAACCAGACGATCCCGGAGGAGCTGCGGGGCCGGCTCGCGGGCATCGAGGTGCTCTCGTACAGCGTGGGACCGCAGCTCGGGCAGGTCCGGGCGGGCACGATGGCCGGCTGGACCGGTACCCGTTCGGCTTTCTGGGGCGGCGGGCTGGCCTGTGTGGCGTCGGTGGCGGTGCTGGCCGCCCTGCTGCCGAAGCTGATCTCCTACGACGCCGACACCGACGAGGACGCGCTGCGCCGCCGGGCGGCCCGGGAGGCGGAGCCGAGCGGCGCGCCGGCGTGAGGCCGGGACGCCGCGCGGCGCGCCGGCCTCGGGCCGGACCGGTTCAGACACCGCTGGTGGCGGTGATCCTCCCGTCGGCGACGGCGGCGGTCAGCAGCGCGTGATCGGCGCGGGTCCGGTCCGCGTAGCGGAGCGCGAAGCCGGCCACGGCGCGGTCGAAGGTGTCGGCGCCGCCGAGGTAGCCCGCGATGGCTATGCGGTCGCCGGTGCGGGCGTGGGCGCGGGCCAGGGCCCTGCCGCACAGCTCGGCGTACCGGCCGAGCAGGCCCGGGGGCATGCCGGCGACATCGGCCGACCCCTTCATGTCGCGCAGCTGCCGGCCGTAGAAGTGGCGCCCGGCGGGTCCGGTCGTCCAGCCGAGGAAGATGTCGCCCGCGGCCTGCATGCGGCGCTGGCCCGCGACCACCCGGTGCCCTTCGTGATCGTGCCCGTCGTCCGGGAGGTGGCCTTGCAGGACGGACGGCACGGCTTCCTTGATCTGCAGGAAGAGCGGGTCGTCGGCATCGCGCCCGAGGAGCAGCACGATGAAGCAGCGGGTCCCCACGCTCCCGACGCCGACGACCTTGCGCGCCGCGTCGGCGAACCGGAAGCGGTCCAGCAGGAGGCGGCGTTCCTCGGCGAGGGTGCTGCGGTACTTGGCGAAGATCTGGTCGACCTCCCGTGAGTCCGCCCGGGCGAGGGGCTCCAGCAGCGGCGGATCGTGGATGATCCGCCGGCGCCCGTCGCGGACCTCGGTGAGCTTGCCGAGCGCGCGCAGGCTGGTGCGGCGGCGGGCGCGCGCCAGGGTGGCCTCCACCCGGTCGCGCTGTTCGGGCTTGCGGATGAGGGGCAGCAGCTCGGCGGTGTCGATCCGGTGGTACCAGACGTCCAGCTCGCGGTGTCCGGCGAGCTCCCGGATCGTCTGCCGGTAGGCGCGGGCCGCGCCGAGGGCGGCGCTCGCGGCGCGGTCGTCGCCGTGCCCGTTGTCGCGGGCGGCCACCGCGACGCTCGCGGCGAGCCGTTTGACGTCCCATTCGAAGGGGCCGGGGAAGGTCTCGTCGAAGTCGTTGACGTCGAAGAGGAGGGCGCGTTCCGGAGAGGCGAACACGCCGAAGTTCAGCAGGTGCGCGTCCCCGCACAGCTGGACGGTGAGGCCGGTCTGCGGCCCGGCGGCCAGGTCGGCGGCCATGATGGAGGCCGCGCCGCGCAGGAAGGCGAGCGGCGATGCCGCCATCCGGCCGTAGCGGATCGGCAGCAGCTCGGGCACCCGGTCGGTGCCCTGCCGCTGCAGTACCCCGATGGGGTCGGGCCGGTCCGGGGAGGCGGTCCACCGCCCGTGCGCGGCGCGGCCGGTGATCTTGCGGACGGCCCGTCCGCGCCGGACCCGCTCAGCTGGACTGGTCATGCGCCGCTCCTCGTCGCCGGTCCCTCCTCATCCTCGCCGCACGGGTCCGGTCCCGCATGTCGCCGTCCCCGCAGCGGTCCGGGGACGGCTCCGGTCAGCTCTCGTTCTCGGCGAGGATCCGGTCGGCCGCGTAGTGCGGGCAGTTGAGGGTGTGCCAGGTCACCGACAGTGACCCCGCTCCGGTCCGCAGGGTCCGCACCACTCCGTCGGCGGCGGTGGCCTTGCAGAAGGGGCACATGACGGTCTCCGGGCGCAGTAGATCGAACATGCCGTGTCCTTCCCGCAGCTTTCTCACACCGGACCAGTCCAGAACTATCAAATCCGGCGCCATTCGGCCGCAGTACCCACAAGTACGGATGGATATCGGGGGCCATGGCCCCACGGAAAGTGCGGTGGGACGGGAAGTGGGAGGTATCCGCGGGCGGCCGCCCGGCCGGCGAGGAGCCTTGTGGGGCCTGGAGTTCACCTTCGGACCGGGTGCGGGGCGGCCGGGCCCGCCGTCACCCCGGCGAGTCGGTGACGTCGTACGGGTTGCGCGGGACCGGGGCGGTGACGGGGCGCGGCCCGCCACCTCGCCGGGAGGTTACTCGCGAGGAAACGCGACCTTTGGCCATGGTGAGCACCCTCCGGTCGAGACCCTTCGGATCCCATGACCAAATGCGGATCCGCCATGCCGATCGAAGGATGTCCCGCATCCGGGACATGACACACTAACAGATGATCAGCGGGGCATATCCGCCCTTACCCCTACGAATCCAAGGCTACGCGGGGCCTCCGGGCTCGAAGCCCGCGAGCATCTGCTCCAGCGCCGCCTGGTCCGGCCCGGTGAAGGGATCGAGGCCCGGGACCGCGGCGATGGTGTCGATGAACTGCGTGGTCAGACCCACCGCGGGCGGCA
Source organism: Streptomyces sp. NPDC001549 (assembly GCF_042894025.1). NCBI lineage: Bacteria > Bacillati > Actinomycetota > Actinomycetes > Kitasatosporales > Streptomycetaceae > Streptomyces > Streptomyces sp. NPDC001549. Next base: position 220,822 of record NZ_JBIAVJ010000004.1, on the reverse strand, counting down.
GGTGCGTGCACAGGATGGTCTGCGGGTCCATCGAACGCAGCGGGTCCACGGTGGTCAGGAACCGGTCCGGGTCCACCATCTGCACCCAGGGGCTGTCCACGCTCGCCCACAGCCGCTGGGCGGCCCTGAGGTCCTCGGCCGGCACCTGGCCGACGTCGGTGCTCGTGGCGATGTCCGCGCTGGGCATGGGACCGCCGAAGCAGTCGGAACTGAAACAGGTCCGCGAACGGTCGTCGTAGAAACCGACGGTGGCCGGGTTGTCGAACAGAGGGGGCCGGAAGGCGTGCAGTGTCCGGTCGCCCACGTCCAGGCTCTGGCCCGGATTGAGGAAGTACACCCGGTCCATGGGCAGGGGCCGCTCCGTGGACATGATCCCGGCGCCCAGGAACGTGGTCACCAGCCGTGCCCCGGGTGCGGCTTCGAGCAGTGCGAAGAGGCCGCCCGTGTGGTCGCGGTCCGGGTGGGTCAGCCAGATCCACCGCACGTCGGCGGGATCCATCACCGAACCGAGCGTGTCGAGGAAGTCCCGGTCGGGCAGGCCGAGGCCGGTGTCGACGACCACCGGCTGCTCCGCGTGCAGGACGAAGGAGTTGACCGGGAGGAATCCGATGCCCGGAACCTCCAGGCAGTCCGCGAGGACGGTGGTGTCGGGTCCCACCTTGTGCGTGCCCATGACGGTCTCCACAGCTGTGCGAGGTACGGCTCCTCACTCCATCGTGGCGCCCCCCGCTTGTGCCCGCGCGCGGGAGGCGGTAGCGGTGCCGGGCGTGACCGGCTCAGTTCGCGCAGTGCGTGTCCCGGGCCGGACGGCGGCCGCTCCTGAGGAACTCGGTGACGGCGCGGTCGCCGCACGCGTTGCCGTTGCCGAGGTACAGCCCGTGGCCGCCCTGCTCGACGGTCACCAGCCGGGCCCGGTCGCCCAGCGCCTCGCGCATCTTCAGACCCCCGGAGAGCGGGGTGGCCGGGTCCCGGCGGCTCTGGAGCATCAGGATGTTGGACGGGCCGTCGTCGGTGATCCGGGCCGGCTTCTGCGTAGGGGTCTGCCAGAAGGAGCAGGGCAGTACATTCACCGGCATGCCGGCCGTGAGCGGGTACCGGGCACGGTCCGCTTCGACCGCCCGCCGGTACGAGGCCATGGGCGCGTCCGGCCACGCCACGTCGTTGCAGATGACGCTGACCATGAGCGCGGCGTCCTCGTTCCGGATGGGCGCGGCGAGCTCCTTGGGGAGCACCGGGGTCCCCGCCGGGTCCTGCGCCGTCTGCACGAGCCGGGCCAAGGAGGCGAAGGCGGCGTCGGCGTAGAGCGCGTTCTGGAGGGCCTGGCGCAGGCCGTTGCCGGTCAGCGGCACTCCGGGGGTCGTCGTCGCCCTCGGCTCGCGGTCCAGCCGGGCCGCGAGCGAGACGAGGAGCGGCTCCACCTCCTGCGCTGCCGCGGCCAGTCGCAGGCCGTCCCGGTCCCGGTCGGGGTGGGTCGCCCAGGCCGCGAGGTCGGGGAGGCGGTCCGCCGCGCCCTGCGACATGTTCGCCAGCCAGCCGCGGGCGACCCGCTCGGGGTCGGGGTCGCCGCTGCTGTCGAGGACCCAGCGGTCGGTGTGCCGGGGATACTTCTGCGCGTACACGGCGCCCACGTACGTCCCGTAGGAGGTGCCCCAGGCGGAGAGTTTGCGCTCGCCGAGCGCCGCGCGGAAGCGGTCCATGTCGCGGACCTGGTTGGCCGTGGTGAAACTGCGCAGCTCGGGGCCGCCGCGCAGGGCGCAGGCCTCGGCGATGCGCCGGGACCGGGCGATGTTCTCGGTGATCTCACCGTTCGGGCCCGGCCAGGACCGCAGGCTGGTCAGGTACCGGTCCTCGGGGGCGAGGTCACAGCTGGCGGTGGTACTGGCGCCCACTCCGCGCGGATCGAAGGCGACGAGGTCGTAGGCCCCGGCGAGTTCCCGCCGCAGGGCGTCGCCCTTCTGCGTCAGGCGCTGCACACCGGATCCGCCCGGTCCGCCGGGTATCACCACCAGCGTGCCGCGCCGGGCCTCGGGGCGGTCGCTGCGGATACGGGAGACGGCGACGGTGAGCTGCCGGCCGTCGGGGTCGTCGTAGTCGAGCGGGACGGGCAGCTCGGCGCACTCCTGGGCGGCGGGCGCGTCCGGATGGGCACAGCGGTGCCAGTCGAGCTGCGGGCCGGCGGGTGCGGGCCGGGCCACGGCCGGTGCGGCGGTCGCGGTCATCGTGGCCGCCACGGTGGCCGTGGCGAGCGCGAGGAGCAGGGTCTTGTACGGGTAAGTCGTCATGGCGCAAGCCTTGTTGATCTCACCTCGGGGTCCCATCCGGCTTGCCGGTCGGCCGCCGGTAGGGCTAACCCCCTGCTCCCCGTTCCGTGTCGGCTCAGGGCAGCGGCACGCCGCGGGCCGTGATCCAGAGCTCGTACCACTCCTCGTGCGTGAGCTCGGGCTCGCGCAGCGCCGCGTCGCTGCAGGCGCGGATCCGCTCGGGGCGCGCGCTGCCGATGACCGGCGCGATGGCGGCGGGGTGCCGCATCAGCCACCACAGCAGGACCGACTCGGGCGTGGTGTTCTTCTGCCGGGCCAGCTCGGCCAGCAGCTGCGCGGTGGCCCGCTCGGCGGGCGTCTCCTCGCGGCCGGTGAAGCGGCCCTGCGCCAGCGCGCCCCAGGCCTGGAGGCGGATGCCGTGGTCGCGGCAGTGCTCCAGCGTGCCGAACGGGAACCCGTTCTGCGCGGATTCCGGTGTGTTCAGGAGGACTCCGGCCTCGACCCAGGCACGGCTGTGCAGGCTCATCTCCAGCTGGTTCGCCGCCAGCGGTACGTCGAGCCGGGCCTGGAGGTGGGCGATCTGTGCGGCGCCCGTGTTGGACACGCCGAAGCCCCGTACGAGGCCCTGGCGGTGCAGGGAGGTCAGCGCGGAGGCGATCGAGTCCACGTCCGCCAGCGGGTCGGGGCGGTGCAGCAGGAGGACGTCGATCACATCGGTCCGCAGCCGGGTCAGGCTCTCCTCGACGCGCCGCGTGATGCTCTCCCCGCGCAGGTCGTACGTCCCCGGGCGGTCCTTGTCGCCCAGCCGGATCCCGCACTTGGTCTGGAGGGTGATGCGCTCGCGCAGCCCCGGTGCGCGCGCGAGCACCTCTCCGAAGACGGCCTCGGCCTTCCCGTGCCGGTAGATGTCGGCATGGTCGAAGGCGGTGATCCCGATGTCGAGGGCGGCGGCGACGGCCGCCTCGGCGGCGTCGATGTCCGCGGGCCCGTACGGGTCGGGGTCCCAGCTCCCGCCCAGGCCCATGCACCCGTACAGCACCCGGTCGCCGCTCAAGCTCGTACTCGCGTTCGTCACCATCCCACCCTAAGCGGGTGTCCGACGGGTACTTCACGGCATGCGACGGGATGAGCAGCGGTTCACACCGGGCCCGATGCACGGCCTGACCGGCGCATACCCAATGATGTCCGGATGCAGAGACACATGGAGACCGGGCGGTGGTCGCGGCGGCGGTCGCTCCGCCGCCGGTTCGGCCGCACGGCGGCGACCCTGAGCCTGTTGACCGCGGTGGCGTGCACGTCGGGGCAGACACCGGCTTCGGTCACGGATGCCGGCGCGGGCACCGGGTCGGCCGACGAGGTCACCGTGGCCACCTGGAACATGTGCGGGGTGCGGCAGTGGAGCTGCGAGAAGACCGGGGGCCCGAAGGAGAAGCTCCAGCAGCTGCGCGACCTGATCGGCGATTCCGGCGTCCAGGTCCTGCTCCTGCAGGAGGTGTGCTCCGAGGACCTGCTCTCCTTCGCCCGCAGCCTCGGCCCGCAGTGGCACTCGGCCTTCGAACCGTACGCCGACGTCGACTCGGCGGGCCGCCGTACGCCCGTCGGCTGCACCGGGCAGGGTCGGGGCCAGGCGGGCTACGGTCTGCTGACCGGCTCCCCGCTCACCGACGTGGAGGCGATACCGACCGAGCAGCCGACGGTGGGACTGCACCGCGGGATCCTGTGCGCGCGGATCCCGGCCCAGCGGCTGCGGGTGTGCAACGCGCACGTGTCGCTGCGGGAGAGCGACGACGAGCACCCGGACTGGGACTTCCGCGACGACCAGCTGAGCTCGCTGGTCGCCGCCGCGTCGACGGACGCCGCCACGGTCTTCGGCGGGGACTTCAACTCCCCGCCGCCGGCGGGCGACCGGGACACCTCCGCCTGGATCTGGCCGTCGGAGGCGTACACCACGTACCGCGAGTGCGACCAGAAGGGCAGCTCGCGGGCGGGGCGCGCCACCCTCAAGGACGGCACGAAGATCGACTACCTGTTCACCCAGCTCCCCCGCACCGCCTGCAAGGTGGTGGACACCAAGGCGTCCGACCACCGGCCGCTGGTGATGCGGGTGAGCCGCCCCGAGGATCCTGCCGGGGTCAGTACCGTGCGTTGAAGTAGGCCCCCTGGGCGGGGACGGTGTAGGTGTTGACGACGGTGAAGGCGGCCGTGGTCCACGCGGCCGCGTTGCCCATGACGTCCACCGCGACGGCCTCGACGAAGTGCGGACCCTCGGGCCAGGCCCAGCCCGCGTCCCAGCTCCAGCTGCCGTCGGCCATCACCGCGGTCGCCCCCAGGCCGGCACCGTCTTTGCGGAACTCCACGCGCACGGCGCCGGGCGCATAGCCCATGAAGCCGACCGAGGGACCCGGTACCTGCTGCTGCGGGGACGGCGCCGTCACCGTCAGCACCACGGGCTGGGCCGGCACGGGCATCTGGGCGGGTCCCGACGCCGGCGCCTGCACCGATGCCGGTTCGTGCGCGGCGCTCTCCTCCAAGGCCGTGAAAATCACTTCGGTGCGCTTGGAGTGATAGTTGTTCGCATCCGCCGCGAAGAGCCTCACCACATGCCGTCCCCGGGCCCAGGGCTTCTCCCGCTGCCAGGTCCAGCTGCCGTCGGCGGCCACGGGTGCCGCGCCCTGGTACTTGCCGTCCTCCCAGACGCTGACCCGGACCGCGCCCACCGGAGCGGTCCCGACGAAACGGATGGCGTTCCGGGGCATCTGCGTGTTCGCGGCGGGGGCGACGACCACCGGCCGGGGAAAGGAGTCCCCCTTCACCTGCGAGGTGTCGGCGAGATAGGCGTCGATGACGGAGGTGTTGCGGTCCGGCTGTTCGTAGCCGGTCCTGACCATGCCGATGCGGGGCGCGATTCCGTCGACGAGGAGGTTGAGCAGACCCATGACGGCCGGCAGGTTCCGCAGCGGCACCCTCCCGTGGGGGGCGACCAGGGGAGAGTCGTGGTAGACGAAGTTGACGTTCTCGTACCCCTGGAACAGGCCGAGGAGCGGTTCCACCTGGCGCGCGTAGTGCTCGTCCCTGGGCGAGGAGATGAGATACACGTTGGCCGGGCGGCCCACGCCGCCGCGCACCACTTCCGGCAGGACCGAGTCGAGGGTGCGGATGTTCGGCTCCGCCCGCTCCCCCGGCGTCACCCGCGCGGGGCCCGGCATGTCCTGTCCGGCGTACATGCCGGTCAGGAAGCGGGGCATGCTGGCGACGATGTTCTTGAAGCCGTACTTCAGCCCGAAGTACAGAGCAGCGCCGGCTCCCTTCGAGGTGCCGAACACGGTGCAGTCGTCCGGTGTCAGGGACAGCGCGTTCATGACGCGTGAGATGAGACCGGCGACGGACTCGTCGAGCGCGAAGTCCATCCCGTTGCACAGGTAGTGGCTGTTCTCCCCGTCGAACAGGTCGCGGACCCACAGGACGTTGGCCCGGAGGTCGTGGAGCGGTCCGTTCGATCCGCCGTATTCACCGGGCACGGCATGGTTGGCGAAGACCACGATCAGATGACGGTTGCCGTTCTTCGCGTGCGAGAAGCGGTACTCGATGGGCACCGGACCGGAGGACTCCACGCCCGTGAAGACGCGGCGCGCTTTCTGGGCTGCCTCAGACATGCTCGGAATCCATTCTTCTCACCGGCTGGCCCGGCACCCGGCCGAGGGTGTTCGCCTGCCAGGGCACGGACTGGCGCGTGGTGTGGCTGTCGGCCATGCCGACGGCCGGCGCCTGAGCGTGCGCGGGGTCGAGATCCCCGCCGGCGATCAGGATGCGGTCGGTCAGCCTGGCCGAGGCGTAGCCGTCGTCGAGGTCGCAGAACTCCTGCTGGAACCAGCGGTAGCGGGCGGCGTAGCCGTGCTGGATGCGGTCGATGTTGCGGATCGCTCCGATCAGCTCCGGGGAGGTGAACACGAGCGGGCCGGGGGCGGACTGCTCGAAGTCGAAGTAGAAGCCGCGCAGGGTGTCCCGGTAGTGGTCCAGGTCGTAGGTGAAGAAGAGGATGGGCCGCCCGGTGTTGACGAAGTCGAACATCAGGGAGGAGTAGTCCGTGATCATCACGTCTGCGATGAGCGAGAGGTCCGCCATGTCCGGGTAGTCGGACACGTCGAAGACGAAGCCGTCGCCGGCGCCCGGTACGGGGTCCACCACGTTGGGGTGGCGCCGCACGAGCAGGACGTGGTCGTGGCCCAGCTGCGCCTTGGCCTGGTCGAGGTCGATGCGGAAGTCGAGCTTGTACTTTCCGGGTGCGTAGAACTGGTCGTCGCGCCAGGTGGGCGCGTACATGATGGCCTTCTTGCCCGGCGGCAGACCGATGCGGCGGCGCACCTCGGCCGCCCGCTGCCCGGAGTCCGCGCGGCGCAGGATGTCGTTGCGCGGATAGCCGCTCTCGACCATCTCGCCCGGGAACTGGAAGGCCCGCTTGAGGATCGGGGTGCTGAAACTGTTCGGGGACACCAGCATGTCCCAGTTCTGCACCTCCTTCTCCACGCGCTCCAGGTACCGCTTGTCCGCGAAGTGCACGGCTTCGATGTCGTGCCCGATGCGCTTGAGCGGGGTGCCGTGCCAGGTCTGCACGACGACCTGTCCGTCGCGCTTCTCGAACCAGTCCGGCAGGTGGTTGTTGGCCACGACGTACTTCGCCCGGCCCATGGCCTCGTACCAGTCGGGGGACCACATGCGCACGGGCCGCGCGGTGGGGGGAACCTCCACCTGGTCGTCGCGCACCACCCACAGGTGCTCGACGTCCAGGCCCCGGCGGAGCATCTCCTCGTGCAGCGCGCGCGGGCTGTCCGAGTACTGGGTCCCCTTGAAGGCGTCGAACAGCACGGCCTGTATCACGGGCTTGCGGCGGGCCGCCGGGTACGCCTTGGTGCGCATCAGCTTCTGCCGGTACGGGCCGCGGGCCTCGTCCGGCATCGCCGAGTGGACCAGGAGCGAGAGCCGGTCGTACGCCTCGGACTGCAGCTCGTACCGGCGCTCGTTGCCGGTCATCTCGCTGGGCAGGGTGGGGATCAGATCCTGCGTCATCTTGACCATGAGGTCGCTGGAGCGGTTCTCGGGGGTGACCGCGGAGGGGTCCTGGCGGCGCAGGAAGAAGTCCCAACGGCCGGCGGCCAGCGGGATGTCGCCGGCGAGGGTCCGCATCCCTGCGGGCGAGACGACGAAACGGAACTCCCGTCCGTGCCAGGCGATGGGCACGACGCGCTCGGCACCATGGGCCCGGGAGCGTACGACGATGTGTGCCGCGGCGAACTCGGCGGCGCTCAGCCGGTCTTCGGCCGCGTAGCTGACGGTGACTTCGAGGGAGCCGTCCTGGAGCCATTGCGTCGACGTGGCCATCGGCAGGGTGTCCCGCTCGAACAGCACCACGTATCCGGAGCCGTTGCGGTGTATGAAGACCTCGCGGTCCGCGTCGTCGGTCTGCAGGACGGCCGGGAGCCGGTAGTGACCGTCCTCGGCTTCCTCCGCCATGACCGGGTAGATGGCCGCCTTGCGGCCCTCGACGTGGAGGGTGGTCTTCCAGCCGTTGCTGCCGGTGTTCCAGGTCTGCGGAATTCCGCCGTCGTCAGCTCCGCGGTGCCCCGGGACCAAGGCCTTGAGCGGAACCCTGGTGATGAAGGTGGACCAGCCCTCGCCGCCGTACTTGAAGTGGACCCATGAGTCGTGGCGGCCGGCGCCGCCCATGCTGGTGACCCGGAACTTGCCCCACTCGGGGATCTTGTCGCCCAGGTAGACGCCGCCGAGTTCGAGGTGGTCGCCGACGACCCGGTGCCGGGTGATGCGGCAACGGACCCGCTCCACGCGGAGCTTGAGCTTGCCCTGCATGAAGAGCGGCACCACTCGGGTGTTCTTCTCCACGTACCGGTAGGGCGGGTTGGCCGCGCTGCCCGAGCCTCCCCTGGCTATGCCCTTGTAGCGGAAGAGTCCGCGGCTCAGCACACCGGCGGCCACGTCCCAAGTGCCCTCGACCCACTCGCCCTTGTGCTTGAGACGGGAAGTGTCGAAGCTGACCTGGAAGCCGGACCAGTCGTAGCAATAGCGGTTCTGCTGCGAGTACTCGGTGGCCTGGGGGTAGTAGGTGGTCTTCGCCCTGGCCACGACCACGCGGCCCTGCTTCTTGTTGCGCAGCGCGATCGCCTTCATCGACATGTGCCGCTTGTGCACGTTGATGAAGCGGACGTAGGCGGATCCCTCCAGGGTCAGGTGATCGGAGTCGTCCCAGTGCGCCCGGGCGAGCGAACCGTGCAGCGAGAGTTCCTTGTCGAGCCGGTAGGCGCTCTTGTCGAGGCCGATCGACCGGTCGCCGAGATAGGGGTAGTTGAGGTAGCGGTGGAAGCGACGCTGGACGGGCAGGGGCCCGCCCTTCCGCTCGAACTCGACGACATCGAGCAGCTCCTTCAGGCGCCCCTCGCGCACCAGCAGCCACTTGACTCGGGCGTCGGCGGGAAGCTCCTGGATGATGTCCGCGTCGGCCTCGTCCAGGAACTCGTTCGCCCATTGCATGAAGGCGTCCTGGTACTCCTCGTCGGCGTCCGGCAGCACCTTCAGATGCAGCATCAGGTCCGACTTCAGGCAGGCCAGGTCGTACTTGCGCTTGTGGTCCGAGTAGGACCTCGCACGGTGTCCGGCAAGGAAGCGGCTGACCGACCGGACCGCGGAGACCCGGTCCTGGAGGTTGCTGAATTCGGTGTGCCGCTGGGTGATGGAGGGCGCGGCGCCGCCCTCGCGCCGACGCCAGAAGTAGACGATGTCCGTGAGGATGTCGACCTTGGCGGCCCGGAAGTGCGCGAACATGTTGACCCAGGAGTCCTCGTACATGACGCCCTCGGGGAACGCGATGTAGTGGTAGTCCCAGAAGGACCGCCGGAACAGCTTGTTCCACACGGTGCGGTCATAGATGAGGTCGGGCAGCTTCGTGATGTGCGTGCCGCGCTTGCTCTTCTGCATGGGCGCCTTGTGCAGGGGGGACTGCCACCGCTTGGTGGAGTTCATCATCTGCACGTTGCCCGATACGAAATCGGAACCGGAACCCTCAAGGGTCTGCACGAGCAGCTCGTAGGCGTACTCGGGTATGACGTCGTCGCCGTCGACGAACGCGAGGAACTCGGCTTGCGGATGGGCGGCTCGGATGCCGACATTACGGGCATGCCCCGGCCCCATCGACTCCTGACGCAGGAGCTTGAACCTGGGGTCACGACTGGCGAAGTCCGCGGCGATCGCCGTCGAGGAGTCGGTCGAGCCGTCATCGACCATGATCACTTCAAGGTCGGAGAACGTCTGCCTGGCGATTGATTCCAGGCATTCCTGGAGATATATCTCAACGTCCTGGAAGGGCACGACAACACTCAGGCGGGGCATACCTGCCACTCAGAAAGCTCCTCGATAGTCACACGTCGGAGGGCGCACCGGAAGTTGCCAAGACGCGCCGCCAGACCCGCCCCTGAATCTGGTCACCCACCGCTCCCCGGACACTCGACCCGCCCCACCGTCTTCAGCCGCACACTTATACGGCCTTGACAGCGCGTGAGCAGCGTAGGGCAATCACTTAATGGCGAGCAAGTGTTCATGACCGCTTCACCCGCTCAGGGCTTCACGTATGCGAATGAGTGGCCATCTTCCACGCCCACCGAGGAGCCCAACTCCCCACCGGCCCAGGGTGCCGCGCGGAAGCGCGGTGCTTCCGTCGCCATTGGCCCCGCACCCTGGTGAGGTAGGTCACCCCACACGACACCAGGGGCCGAACGCCAGACCCCGGTCCGTCAGATCCTGCCGGGCGATCAGCAGCCCGCCATCCATGTCGATCATCGCGATTGCGACCGAGCCCCGGGCGTCGAGCGAGATGGCCGGGAGCCCCGCGCACCGGTCCCCCACCGGGGCCCACCAAGTGCCGTACTGCTCGCCCTCCGTCGGGTACGCGGCGATTTCCGGGCAGCCCTCGGATCCCCGCTGCAGCAGGACGGTGCAGTCGTAACCGTCAATGCGCGTACGGGCGATGCCCACCGGGCCGACCCCGCCCGCACCCCCCAGCGGCATGAGCGCGGGAGACGTGCCGGCGGGAGCCTGCGGACGATAGGCGATGACACCGCCGTCCGCCGGGTGGCGCCAGAAATAGGTGCCGGTGCCGGGGCCCGTCTCGCAGGAGCTGTACGTCCCCTCGACGGCGTCGGCCTCGATGCGCCCGAGCCACCTGAAGTCGCTGCCCGGCGCGTCCTGGCCCCAGTACGAGGCCCCACCCCGGAAGGGGGCCAGGAATTCGGCCCGCCCCTGGGCCGTCACCAGGGGAACGACGGCCCCACGGACCCATTTGCCCTGATAGTCAACCCATTTATCCCATGTGCCATCGGCGCGCCGGGTCCGGCCGCCGACTCCCGCGCCGAACCGGGTGGTGAGGATGTGGAGCGACCCGGTGCCGTCGGGGAGCACGATCGGATCCCCCGGCGGGGGCAGGGGCTCCCCGCCCTCCTGCCTGGGCTCCGGGAACGGGTTGCCCACCGCGCGCCAGTCGCCGAGCGGGCGGCCGGTCTGGTACTGGGTGGCGATGATCAGCTCGCGGCCGCCCGGCGCCCCGTCCCGATGGCGGGTGCCGGCGAACCAGACGAATCCGTTGGAATCCTGGGCCAGCGTGAACCGGCCCGCCCATCCTTCGACGGGGAACAGCTCGGGGCCCTGCCAGATGTCGGAGCCGGGCGCGGACTCGGTCCAGCGCACCAGGCCCTCGGCGCAGCTCGCGTAGGCGGTGAGCCGGCCGTCCCGCCCCAGGCGGAGCCAGCCCCGGGCCGCGCTTCCACCGTCGGCCGCGGCGGCTATCTCCGAGCCCAGGAGCGTGGATGCGGCGGAGGTGGCACCTCGGTCCGCTTCCGCACGTCCGCGTCGCACCATGTCCTGCCCACTCCCGCCCCAACTAGTCCCTTTTGCCCGGCCTTACCCGGCGGGCCGTGGGACAATTTACGGCAGTGCGGCGGCCGGCCGGTCCCGGGGGGCGGATCTCCGTGCGCCCTCCGGTTCCCTGCAACCTAGCCTGATCCGCCCGCCTCCACCACCAGGTGTCGATCACACCGCGCCACCGGCCGGGCCGTCGTCCGCGCGGCCGAAAAGTCGGGTACGGGTACTACGTGGGGAGTACGCCTGAAACGCTACGCCGGGGTGACGCGGGTGACGGCGGACGCCGTCTAGCGTGGCTGTATGGAAGAGCTGCGCGAGCGCCCGGGTCCCCCGTGGCGGCGGTGGGTGGAGCGGACCGGGCGGGGCCCGGCCTGGCGCTCGGCGCTGCTCGTGGCCGTCTTCGCGCAGGTCGGCGCGGGGTGGGCCGCGCACGCGCAGAGCGGGCGGGTGGCGCTGGACGGCTTCGCCCGGCTCCTGCTGCTGACCGGGCCCGCTCTGCTCGTGGTGCGGCACCGGTATCCGGTGGCCGTGGCGTACGGGGTCAGCGTCGTCACCCTGGTCTATGTGGGTGCCGGTTACCCGTACGGTCCCGTGTTCCTCAGTCTCGCCCTGGCCTGCTTCGCCGCCGTCGTCGCCGGGCACCGCCGGGCCGCCTGGGGCGCCGTCGGCCTGTTCTGGGCCGGGCACCTGCTCATCGGGCACTGGCTCTACCGGTGGCTCCCGCCCGCCGGGGACGGTCCGACGTCCTGGGCGCAGGAGGTGGGCGTCACCGCATGGGTGCTCGCGGTGCTCGCCGTCGCGGAACTGGTGCGCGTACGCCGGGAGCAGTGGGCCCGGGAACGCGCGGAGCGGGCGGCGGCCGAGAGACGCCGGGTGGACGAGGAGCGGTTGCGGATCGCACGGGAACTGCACGACGTCCTCGCCCACAGCATCTCGGTGATCAATGTCCAGGCGGGAGTCGGACTGGCTCTGCTCGACTCCGATCCCGAGCAGGCCCGTTCGGCGCTCGCCACCATCAAGGCGGCGAGCAAGGAGGCGCTGGGCGAGGTCCGGCAGGTCCTCGACACCCTGCGCTCCCCCGGCGAGGCACCGCGCTCCCCCGCGCCCGGTCTGGACCGCCTCCCCGAGCTCGTGGAGCAGGCCGCGGCGGCCGGACTGACCGTGGAGATCTCGGCCGAGGGGGAGGCCAGGGCGCTGCCCCCCGGCGTGGATCTCGCCGCCTTCCGCATCCTGCAGGAGGCACTGACCAATGTGATGCGCCACTCCGGGTCGCGCACCGCCCGTATCCGCCTCACCTGGCAGCCGCACGCCCTGGAACTACGGGTGGACGACGACGGCCCGGCCACGGGCGGCACCCCGGGCGGAAGCGGCAACGGGCTCGTCGGGATGCACGAGCGGGCCTCGGCCCTGGGCGGCACCGTCGAGGCCGGCCCGCGTGCGGACGGCGGCTTCCGGGTGCTCGCCGTGCTCCCGCCGAAGGCCGACGCGTTCGAGGAGGACCTGTGATCCGCGTACTGCTCGCCGACGACCAACTGCTCGTCCGGGCCGGGTTCCGGGCGCTGCTCGACGCCCAGCCCGACATCGAGGTGGCGGGCGAGGCCGCCGACGGCGACGAGGCCGTACGGCTGGTCCGGGAGCTGCGCCCCGACGTCGTGCTCATGGACATCCGGATGCCGGTGCTGGACGGACTCGCCGCGACCCGCCGGATCGGCGAGGACGGGTCCCTGGCAGCCGTGCGGGTGGTCATGCTCACCACCTTCGAGCTCGACGAGTACGTCTTCGAGGCGATCCGGTCGGGCGCCTCCGGCTTCCTGGTCAAGGACACCGAGCCGGAGGAACTGCTGCGGGCGGTCCGGGCGGTGGTCGCGGGCGACGCACTCCTGTCTCCCGGTGTCACCCGCCGTCTGATCGCGGAGTTCGCGGCCCGCTCGAAACAGCCCGCCACGGCGGCCGGGCTGGGCCGGCTCACCGACCGGGAACGGGAGGTGATGGCCCTGGTGGGCATGGGCCTGTCCAACGAGGAGATCGCCCGCCGCCTGGTCGTCAGCCCCCTCACCGCGAAGACGCACGTCAGCCGCACCATGGTGAAGCTGGGCGCCCGCGACCGCGCCCAGCTGGTCGTCCTGGCCTACGAATCCGGCCTGGTCCGCCCCGGCTGGCTCGGCTGAACGTTCGCCGTGTTGGTCATGACACGGCCAAGTAGGGTCAGGGCTGTGGAGACGACACACCGGCCCGCCGTGCGGGTGATCTGCCTGGATGCTGCCCAGCGCCTGCTCCTCCTCCGTTGGCGTGATCCGTTCGACGGTGTGATGCTCTGGGAGCCGCCTGGCGGCGGCATCGAACCGGGCGAGACACCGCTGACCGCGGCCCGGCGGGAACTGGCGGAGGAGACCGGCCTGGACCCCGCTGCGGTCCGCGACCGGTCTGTGCCGGTCCACCGTGACATTCGGTGGAACGGGAAGCGGTATGCCGGGCCGGAGGACTTCTTCGTGGCCCATTTCGCCGTGGAACGGCCGGCGTTGAGTCCGGCCGGCCTCCTCCCCGATGAGCAGGCCAATTTCCACGAACACGCCTGGGTCAAGTGGTCCGACGTGAACACGTTGCCGGATCGGATCGAGCCGCCGTCCTTGATGTCCGTTCTCGCCGCCCTGGTACCGGACGGGCCTTGGCGCGACCTGGCGCGTTGAGCGCGAACCCGTCGGTCACGTCCGGTCCGTACCGCGCCGAGGACGGTCGTCGGATCGTCATGTCTGCCCCGGTGGCAAGTGGTGGTGTCCGAGTGACAGCAACGGCACGCTGTTTCCGTTGAAATACCACAGCGCACTCGTGTACCAGAGGACCACCACCACGACCACCAGCGCGCCCCCGGCCAGTGGCAGGGCCCAGCCCGGCAGGCGCCGGCTCCGCACCAGCAGGACCTTGGCGGCGAAGGCCCCGTAGAAGAAGCAGCCCGCGATCGAGTGCACTGCCACACGCGCGCCGTTCAGCTGGACGCCGTACGCCTGGACGCAGTGCACGGTGATCGGGACGGTGAGGGCGAACAGGAGCACCCCGACGATCCGGTGGGTGAGGGACACCGGGCCCGGCACCCGGCGCACCCCGGGCAGCCGGCCGTACATCCACAGCGCCAGCAGCAGCTGGAGAGCGGCCAGCACCAGGACGCCGGTGGCGAGCTGTGCCTTGAGACGCACGGCATCGGTGTCCGCCTGGCCGAACAGGGTCGCGGTGTAATCCGGTGTGTTCGCCCGGCCGAACAGGAAGACGGCGGCGAAGACCGCAGCGGCAGTCGCGAACGCCAGTGCGAGAGCGAGCCCGGCTTCCGGGCGGCGCAGAGCGGGCCGGGCATGCGACATGGTGCTCCTCGTCTCGGAACGCTGAAGGTTGAAGGTTCGCCATCCCTTGTACTCGCCCGGTGCGGCGGACGGCGGCCGACGCGGCCGTAGCGGCCTCGACTCCTCGTCGGCGGCGTCGCCGGCGTACCCCGTTCCAGGGGCTCGGCCCTTCACAGATGCGGGGCAGGGGCAGCCCGCTCCGCCGGGCAGCGGTGCGCGCCTGCCGGGCCGGGGCAGGCTGCGCCGGTCGGCTTCAGCGGCCGATGACCTTGTCCGTGCAGTCCGGCTGCGGCCCCAACTGCTTCAGTTCGGCCAGGAGTTCACTCTGACCCGTCAGGAGCTCGGTCAGGATGCGGCGCGCCGCGCGCAGGAGGTCGGCCACGTCGCCGCCGGCGAGGGCGTAGCTGACGGTCGCTCCGTCGCGGATGGAGACGACGATGCCGGACCGGCGCAGGACCGCCAACTGCTGGGAGAGGTTCGATGCCTCGACGTCTATCGCGGCCAGGAGGTCGCGTACGGGTACGGGGCCGTTCTGCAGGAGTTCCAGGACGCGGATGCGGACGGGGTGTCCGAGCATACGGAAGAACTCGGCCTTCGCCTGGTAGAGGGGGACCTGCATTCCCATGAGTGCTCCTGCTGTTGCTTCAAACCTTGCTTGGGGGCGCGGGGCTTCCAGTCGGCCGACCACCCATACATTCGTACGGACGGGCCCACGCACGCCCGGGGATTACCTGTTTCAGATGTGCCGAGTTGAAGAATTCTTCAACTCGTGGGCATGCGTGGGCGCGAAAATGCAGGGCTCAGAGCTCCAGGGCGGCCTCGATGCGCTTGAGCTGGTGACGGGCCATCGCCAGGTTGGACTGGGACTTGTCCAGTACGACGTACAGGAACAGCCCGCCGTGGCCCCGGCCCTTGAGCAGCCGGATCAGGTGGTACTGGCCGCCGAGGGTGATCAGGACGTCCTCGATCTCGTCCTTCAGGCCCAGCATCTCCATCGTGCGGACCTTCGCCCGGATCACGTCCGTGTTGCCCGCGGCGGCGACCGTGAGGTCAAGATCCTTGCCACCGCCGAGGGTCCCCAGCGCCATACCGCTGGTGTAGTCCACCAACGCGGCTCCCATCGCACCCTCGATCGACGTCATCGTCTCCTTCAAAGAGACCTCAACGTTCGCCATCGGTATTCGCTCCCTTGCCTTCTACGGACGCCGCCCGGTGCTCCGTTCCTGCCGACACCGGACTGCTTGTGATCCCGACGCTACCGAGCGTGCGTGGCGGCGTACGGGGAACGGGGAAATGCGTGAAATATGCGTATTGCCCTCTGCTGTCCTACGCGTACCGGCTCGCACGGCTGCCTCGCACGGCCGGCTCGCACGGCTGCACCCCAGGTACTTCCGTGGAAGTACCTGGGGTGCAGCCGGCCGTACGACGACCGGAGGGGGCTTTCCGAGGAGTCTCGGGGTGAGACGAAACGTCCGTCCTTCCGAGGAGATGAATCGACATGGATACCTTCACCAGCCTCGCCTACGACGGGCCCGGCCCGTGGATCCTGTTCCTTCCGCTGATCTGGGCGGCGGTCGTCGTCGGTGTCGTCACCGTGCTGCGGCGTACCGTCTGGCGCGGGCGCCGCGGGGCGGCGGCGTACGGCGAGCGGTCACCGATCGCGGTCCTGGGGCGGCGCTTCGCCGCCGGGGAGATCGACGAGGACGAGTACTGGCGGCGGCTGTCCGTCCTGGACGAACAGTTCGGCCGGTCTCTCAAGGACGGGGCTGCGTGACTCCGACAAAGCCCGCCGCGATCCGGTCCAGGGTCGTACGCATCCCGGCTCGGTTGACCGCGATGCGCCGGTCCGGGCTGGTGCCGGCGAACACCGTGCCGAGCAGCACGGTCAGGCGGGAGCCCCGGCCGGTGCGCAGGTCCTGCCAGGTCTCCGTGACGCGCGTGCCCTCGCCCTCCGGTTCGAACCGGTAGCCCCAACGCGCGATCGGCAGACCGAAGATGCCGACATCGAAGGTGAACTCACCGGTTCCGTCCGGCGCCTGCGCCGGTGCCCGCAGGGCTGTGATCCGGCCCACCGTGAACCAGACGAACGGCCCTCTCCGGTTGAACCCGACGAAGCGGCTGCCGGGGCGGGCCGGCGTTCGGGGCACCCAGATGCGGCGGCATTCCGGGCTCCAACGGCCCATGTTCCGCAGGTCGGAAACCATCCGGTGGACGTCCGCGGGGGCCGCGTCCACCACGATGTGCTCCTCCAGGCTCCACCGGCGCTCGCTCATGGTGCCCCTCCCCGTGATCGTTCCCGTGATCGTCCCCGTTACCCGCCTGGAGTGTAGGCAACGAGGAGGGCCTCGGCGACGGCGGTGCGGGCATAGAGCACCGAGCGGCCGGCCCGGTGGGCGCTGACCAGGCCCGCGGCGCGCAGCGCGGTCAGGTACTGGGACACTCCGGCGGCCGAGAGCCCCGTACGTCGGGCCAGTTCGGTGGTGGAGGCCGGGGATTCCAGTTCGGTCAGCAGCCGGGTGCGGGAGCGGCCGAGCACGGCGGCCAGGGCCTCGGTCCGGCCGGCGGGCCGGGGTTCCCACAGGGAGCCGGTGCCGCGCGCCGGATAGGCGAGTTGCGGCGGTTCCGGGGGCGTCACCCGGGTGAAGGGGACCGGTCCGGTGAAGACCGAGGGGATCAGCAGCAGCCCGGCGCCCGCCGTTCCGCGGGACAGGGGCCGATGCCGACGGGACAGCCGGAGCGCGTTGTCGCCCCAGCTCACCGAGGGGTGGAGGTCGTTGAAGAGGCGGCCCGCGCCGTGCTCGGCGGCCTGCCGGGCCCGGTGGAAGACATCGGCGTCGAGGACCGCGCGGATCCGTGCCCAGTAAGGCGCCAGGGCCAGCTCCCAGTAGGTCCCGATCTCTTCCGCGACCCGGACCAGGCGGGCCGGCGGGTCGGCGTACAAGGTCCGCGTGCGCGGGCCGAGGCGTCCCTGTTCCTGTCGCAGACGGTCGAGGTCCCGGCGGACCCGGGAGGTGGGGGTGGCCTGGATCCTGGCCAGTTCCTCCGTCAGGGAAGGAGCCGCACCCGTGGGCGCCGGGTTGAGGAAGTCGGGTACGTACCCCGAGGGCGGGATCAGTTCGGCCAGCCAGCCCCGGTCGAGGCCGGCGGCCGCCAGCCGTGGCCTCACCTGCTCGGTCCAGGGCCGGTGTACGGGGGACGCGGCGCCGGAGGCCAGGAGCCGGTAGCTGGGCCCGGCCTCCCACATCGGTGAGACGGCGAACCGCATCTGCGCGAGATCGCTCACGGAGAACGCCAGTTCGGCCCGCACTGTCCCTCCAAGGATTCAGTCATGCCTTAATCAATGGCCTGGCAGCCTACCGGGTGGGGATCATCCGGGCATGACCTCACAGACGATGACGGCGGACGCCGCGGGCACCTGGAACCTCGGCGACCTGAAGATCAACCGGATCGGCTTCGGCGCGATGCGCCTGACGCAGACCGGCGAGGCGTTCGCGGACGACGCCGTACCCCGGGACCGCGGCCAGGCGGTCGGCGTGCTGCGCCGGGCGGTCGAGCTCGGGGTGAACCATATCGACACCGCCGCGTTCTACTTCTCGCCGCTGCGCTCCGCCAACGAGCTGATCAGCACGGCGCTGGCCCCCTACCCGGAGGACCTCGTGATCACCACCAAGGTCGGGCCGGGCCGGGACCCGTCCGGCACCTGGCTCGAACACGCCACCCCGGAGCTGCTGCGCGGCCAGGTCGAGGAGAACCTGCGCCAGCTCGGCCGCGACCACCTCGACGTGGTGAACCTGCGCATCGTCGGGACCGATTCCATCGCCGAACGCTTCGGCGCGCTGGCCGGGCTCCGCGACGCGGGCCTCATCCGCCACCTCGGTATCTCCAACGTCACCCCCGAGCACCTCGCCGAGGCCCGGGCCATCGCGCCGGTGGTCTGCGTGCAGAACATGTACGGGATCGGGGTGCGGCCCGAGCACGACGGGTTCGTGCGCAGCTGCGGTGAGCAGGGCATCGCGTTCGTCCCCTTCTACTCCATCGCGGGGACCGGTCGGCAGGCGGGCGCGAGCGGAGCCGAGCGCGAGGAGGTGCGTGCCGTCGCCCGGGCTCACGGTGCGAGCCCGGCGCAGGTCCGGCTGGCGTGGACGCTCCGGCGGGGACCGCACGTACTGGCCATACCCGGCACGGGCGACCCGGATCACCTGGACGCGAACGTGGCCGCCGG
Organism: Streptomyces sp. NPDC001549; assembly: GCF_042894025.1. Taxonomy (NCBI): domain Bacteria; kingdom Bacillati; phylum Actinomycetota; class Actinomycetes; order Kitasatosporales; family Streptomycetaceae; genus Streptomyces; species Streptomyces sp. NPDC001549. The sequence continues at coordinate 202,088 of NZ_JBIAVJ010000004.1, read as the reverse complement.
TTCCCTGCGCCTGTCGGAGGAGGATCTGGCCGTCCTGGAGGCGGTGCACCACAGCTGACCGGTGCGTGGTGCCGGTGGGGCGTTGCGGCTGTCACCTCGGCCGTGTTGTCTGGCGCGAGACGTTGTCCGATGGTGCATCCGATGTTCTGGGGGTCCGGGAATGGGCGAGCTTTACCCGCCGGTCGAGCCGTACGAGAAGGGGATGCTCGATGTCGGCGACGGCAACCTCGTGTACTGGGAGGTCTGCGGCAACCCGGACGGCAAGCCGGCGCTCGTCGTTCACGGCGGTCCGGGATCCGGGTGCGGGGCCGGGGCGCGCCAGTACTTCGACCCGGACCGCTACCGGGTGGTCCTGTTCGACCAGCGTGGCTGCGGCCGCAGCACACCGCACGCGAGCGATCCCAGGACCGACATGCGGCACAACACCACCCGGCACCTGATCGCCGACATGGAACGGCTGCGGGAGCACCTGGGTATCGACCGCTGGCTGCTGTACGGCGGCTCGTGGGGGTCCACCCTGATCCTGGCCTACGCCGAGACACACCCGGAGCAGGTGTCGGAAATCGTCATCCCCGCCGTCACCACCACCCGGCGCTCCGAGATCGACTGGCTCTACCGGGGGGTCGGCCGGCACTTCCCCGAGCAGTGGGAACGCTTCCTCGCCGGAGCCCCGGGCACACCGCGGGACGGTGACGTCGTCGCGGCCTACGCGCGCCTGGCCGGACACCCGGACGCAGCGGTACGGGAGAAGGCCACCGCCGACTGGTGCGCCTGGGAGGACGCGGTCCTGTCCGGGGAGACGAACGGCGCCTCCAACCCCTATGGCGACCGCCCCCCGGCCGCACAACTGGCCCTGGTCCGCATCTGCTCCCACTACTTCTCCCACGGAGCATGGCTGGAAGAAGGCGCCCTGCTCCGCGACGCCCACCGCCTGACAGGCATACCCGGTGTACTGGTGCACGGCAGGCTCGACATGGGCGGCCCGCTCGACACCGCGTGGGAACTCGCCCGCGCATGGCCCGACGCGGAGCTGATCGTCGTCGGAGATGCGGGCCATCTGGGCAGTGCCACGACACGCGCCCGTGTTCTCGGAGCCCTTGACCGTTTCGCCCGCCAGGAATGAGACCCGGAACGGTCTCCCTCCCCCGGCCGGGGGAGGGAGACCGTTCCGGCGGCCGACGCCACCCCGCCGCGGTCGGTGCGACGTTCAGAACATGACCAGTGCCGAACGGACGATGAAGGCGCTCTGGAGCGCTTGGTGGCGGCGATGGCCGCGCTGGGTGGCCCGGGCGACGATGCTGTGGGCGGTGCTGTACGCCGGCTTCGGCCTGGTGTGCGCGCTGAGCGGGACCCCCTTGCTCTACCACGGTGGTGGCTCAGGGGCACCCGGCCTGGGTTGGGCGGTCGTGGCGCTGGGTGTGCTGGGTGCGTCGGTCGGCGGAGCGGTGGTGCGGTACGGGCTGCTGCCACCGTTGCGCGTGCTGCTCTGGGTGGTGTGCGGGCTGGCCGGGATCACCGCGTTCAGCCTGCTGATGGATGTGATCACGCTGATGCTCGGTCAGGGAGTGGACAGCCGGGCCTCCGCTGCGAACAAGGCCCTCGCGGCGGTCGGGGCGGTCCTGCTCGCGGCCACGGCCCGGTCCGACCGCCTGCCCGCCGGTCCTGCTGCAGGAGCGCCGTCCGCTGCGCCGCAGCGCCTCCGACTCGCCGCCTGGGCAGGGACGCTGGCCTTTGTCCCGTACGCGGCGATGAAGCTGGTCTGGGCGTCCGGCGGGACGTTCGCGGGGATCACCGGTGAGGAGATGCTCGCGGTCTCGGAGCGGAACGGCGCCTCGGGGGTCTTCCTCACGCTGGAGTCCTGGGGCCTGGACCCCACCGCGCTGCTGGCCGCGCTCGGCGTTTTCCTGCTGTGGGGCCTGGTCCGCCCGTGGGGGCAGGTCTTCCCCCGCTGGACGCTGTTCCTGCGCGGCCGACGGGTGCCGCGCTGGCTCCCGCTCGCCCCGGCCCTGCTCGGTGCCGCCACGCTCGCCCCGTACGGCGTTGTGGGGGTCGGGTACCTGGTCCTGGCCACGACCGGCGTGGTGACGATGCGGCGCGGCGACTTCCACTCCTCGGGCGACGCGCTGCTGGTCGGCTGGATCGGGATGGCCGCCTTCGCCGTCTACGGCATCGCCCTGACCATCGCGGCCCGCTCGTACTGGCTCCGGACGCGTCCCGCCTGATGTCGGTGGTGATGCTCTACCACTCCGCGGCGGGTTCCTCCGGCACCTCGCCCGTCTGGTACGCGGCATCCGCAAGCAGTTGCCCGGTCACCCGTACGCCCGTGAGGCGCTCGGTCAGCGCGAGTACCGCCGCCTTCCTGTCGACGTCGGGGTCTTCGTCACCCGTCGGGTTGAGTCCGACCTCCCTCATCACGGCGTTCAGCTCATCGGGAGTGCTGCCGGTCCTGTCCGCCGGCCACTCGAAGGTGGTCCGCAGTTCCCCGTCCTCGTACCAGTGGAAGAAGTCCATGGGCTTCCCCCCGTTGCTCGAATGAGAGACGGCCCGCGTCCCGGCGGAGAGGGCTTCCATGATGGTCGGCCGTGTTCCCAGGTCGCCGCCGAACTCCAGAGCGAGGGTCCAGTCCCCTCCCTCGCCAGGCACGGTGAACGCTCCCACGAGAAAGGACTCGGGCCAGTCCTCGTACCCGAACATGATCTCCGTGTGCTCATGGATCAGTTCGCGGACCCCCTCACACGTCTCCCGTGGCTCGGCCCCCGCCACTCCGAGCAGCTCCGCAGGCGAGAGTCCCCGCACCAGCGTCAGTGTGTACCCGCCCTCCAGCCCGTACGCGAACAGGGATGAGGAACGTATCCAGCCGTAGTCGGCTGCGGTGGCTGAGGTCATGCAGCGCATCCTGCCAGCACCCACTGACACCGGGGAACCGCAGGTCGGGACACCACTCCGGCCTGCAGCACCCTTCAGGGGAGGTCGTCGGTCGGCGGGTCGGCCTCGTACACGTGGGGGGTGTCCCACTCCCAGTCCAGCAGCCCGGCGCCGCCGAGGACCACGTCGTCGGGGTCCGGCATGCCGGCCCGGCGCAGGAACTCGATGACGTCCTCGTCCGAGCGGGCCAGGCCCAGGGACTCCTCTCCGTTCGAGGTCCGCAGGGTCACCTGCCGGCCCCCCGACGGGAAGATCCGGTGCACGACGACGGGTGCATGATGCATACCCCCAGCCTCGCCCCGTCGGCCCGGCCCGGCACCTCAGGGGGTGCGGCCGACCGTGGCGCCGCGGTCGGCGCGCGTGGGGATGCGGAACGTGGAGGGGTCGGGGTAGGTGGCCTTCTCGGCCTGTACGACCTCCTCGATCGTGGCCTTGAAGGCGGGCTCGAAGAAGTCGACGGCCAGCAGCAGCCGCAGTCCCTCCAGGGTCGGATCGAGCAGCGGGCGGCCCATGCGGGCACCGCCGCCCGAGATGCCGGGGAAGCCTGCCCGGGCGGTCTCCGGTCTCTCTCCGGCACGCTCCTCGAGGCCGGCGGCCGCGTAGCCGGCGATCAGCGCGAGCTCGGCGAGGTACTTGCGGGCCCCGAGGGCCATCTCCTCGGCGCCCTGCAGGGTCTGGACCGAGCCGCCCGCCACTTTGAAGTCGTCGCTGATCCTCTTGAGGCCGCGCGCCTCGTACACGGTGCGCGCCTCCTCGAAGAGCCGCCCCGCCTCGTCGACCGCCTTCATCGCCGTCACCAGCTGGTCGATGTCGATCTCGCGCTTCACGTTGCCTCCTGGTCCGGAACTGTGCTGCACCGACCGTAGGAGGCAAAGCCACCGGTGCGGAACACCCGTGCCCGGTCCGTTATCGGTGCACTCGGCGCCGTTCGGGACCCCTCCCCCGGCATCAGCGTCAACTCACCACGCGGTCTTGCGACTTGCAGCCGGGGTCCCAACAATGCACATGACAACCGGAGGATCTTCGGTCGCATTGTCATCAGAGGGGAACCCCCACATGAACAAGCCTCTCACCGGCGCCTTACTCTCCCTGCTCCTGCTGGGAGCGGCGGTCACCCCCGCCGTGGCCGCGCCCACCGCGCCCACCACCACGCCACCCGCCGCCCCCGAGGCCACCGCCGTCGCGGTCGACTTCGCGGGCACCGTGGCCCTCAGCAACTGTTCCGGTTCGGTCGTCCGCGCGCCCGGCTCCCAGCCGAACGACCTCGCGCTGGTCCTGTCCAACGGGCACTGCCTGGAGTCGGGCTTCCCGGCGGCCGGCGAGGTCGTCAAGGACCGCCCGTCCAGCCGCTCGTTCTCGCTGCTCAACTCGGCCGGATCGAAGGTCGGCACGCTCCGCGCGAGCAAGATCGCGTACGCGACGATGACCGACACCGACATCTCGATCTACCAGCTGACCCGGACCTACGCCCAGATCCAGAGCCAGTACGGCATCACCGCACTGACGCTCGACGGCGCACGCCCGGCCCAGGGCTCGGCAATCAAGGTGGTCTCCGGCTACTGGAAGCGGATCTACAGCTGCAACGTGGACGGCTTCGCCTACCGCCTCAAGGAGGGCGACTGGACCTGGAAGGACTCGGTCCGCTACACCTCCGCCTGCAACACCATCGGCGGCACCTCCGGGTCACCGGTGGTCGACACGGCGACCGGCAAGGTCGTCGCCGTCAACAACACGGGCAACGAGGACGGCGTCCGCTGCACGGTGAACAACCCGTGCGAGGTCGACCAGAACGGCAACGTGACGGTCCGCCAGGGCATCAACTACGCGCAGCAGACGTACATCGTCGTCCCCTGCATAGCACCCGGAAACAAGATCGACCTGAACCGCCCCGGCTGCACGCTCCCCAAGCCGTAATCCCGTGCGCGTCCCCGCCCGACCGGAAAAGCCCCACGGCCGGGCCCCGGGCGGGGATACTCAAAGGCGTGGAACTGCACATCGATCACCGCTGGCTGCTGGAGCGGCAGGAGGCGCTGTTCAAGGACGTGGCGGTGGCCGACCACTCCGCCCTGGTCGCCGCCGTGGCCCGGCACCGGGTGAACACGCCCAGCCTGGAAGTGGACGACCCCGACGCCTACTGGCGGGCGGCCGCCCTGCTCGACGCGATCGTGCTGCTCCGGCCGCTCCCCGACTCCAACGAGTACTTCGCCTACGGGGTCGCCGTCGCGTACATCGAGGCCTCCGGCAAGGCGGTGGACGCCACCTACGAGCAGTGGCGCGATCTCATCACCGACATCCGCATGCTGCGCGCCACCGTCTTCGACGTGGCCGCCCGGCTCCGCTCCTGGCAGCCGACCCAGACGGTGTAGGGCGCCGCGGTCAGCGCCTGCGCTGGGCGGGGGTGCCGACAAGGAGCGCGTCGGACACGAGGCGTGCGCCGCGGGCGAGCCGGCTCAGCTGCTCCAGCTCGACGGCGTACATCCTGATCGAGTTCTCGATGACCGACTCGGCGATGCCCATGGTGGGCAGCTCGGCGCGGCTGGTCTGCAGGGCCGCCCGCACCGCGCGCATCTCGTGCTGCAGCTGGAGCTGGACGTGCCGGGCCAGGAGCGCGTGGTGACGGGTGAGGGTCAGGTAGCCGCCGTAGCGGGCCGGGAGCAGATCCCGCAGCCAGCGTGTGGCCGTGCGCTCCCAGTCGTGCGTACCGGGTGCCTTGACCTGCATGGGCCAGTCAGGGCTGAGGGTATACGTGGCCGTCTGAGGCATTCTCGTCACTTCCGAGTGGTGTCGAACTCTGATCGAGACGTTCTTGGGGGGCGGCCTCGGCCCAGGGGTTGACCGAGGCCGCCATGGGCGCCCTGCGGGGATCCAAAGCCTGGACCCGACACGCGGTCGCGACCTGAGGAGGTTCGTCGTACCGCGAGTACGTTCGGGAGGACATGGGGGTCCTCCTTGGCATCTGGTGGATCCGGAGCGCCGTCGTCAGTAAACATATATACCGTCGAGTAAGCAAGCGTATGAAAAATTTCATGCACCTCGAAGGCTGAATATCGCCTGGTGAACCGAGCCGGAACGGCTACAGGAAGAAGCCGTGCTGGTCGGCCACGTGCTCGTAGCTCTCCAGACGGGCCTGGGTCCGCTCCGGGTCCGCGTCGGCCATCGCCTGCAACAGGGCCGCGGACAGCATCCCGGGCGCCGCGTACGAGTCGAAAACCAGCCGGGATCCGGTTCCCGCCGTCAGGGCCACGTCCGCCTCGTCCACCAGGGGCCCCAGGGTGGGGTCCGTGATCAGGACCACACGCAGCCCCGTACTGCGGGCGGCGCGGATCGCGGCCAGGGTCTCCTTGGCGTGCCGCGGCATCGCGAAGGCCAGCACCCAGGTCCCGCCGGCCGCCCTGGACTGCAGCAGCGCGTCGTAGGCGACGCTGCCGCCGCGGGTCACCAGGCGTACGTCGGGGTGGATGCGCCGCGCCGCGTACGCGAAGTATTCCGCGAGCGAGACCGAGATGCGCAGGCCGAGGACGGTCAGCGGCACCGAGGCGGCCAGCTCGCGGCCGATGTCCAGCACCTGGTCGGTGTCGGCGAGCAGCCTGCGCACGTTCTCCAGGTTCTCGATCTCGGCGTCGACGGCTTCCTGCAGCTCGTTGCGGCGGATCTGCGTGCGGGTGTCCGGGGTGCGGGCGACGGCGCTGAGCGCGATCGGCTGCAGTACGTCGCGCAGGGCGGGGTAGCCGCTGAAGCCGAGGGAGGCGGCGAAGCGGGTCACGGAGGGCTGGCTCACGCCCACCCGCTCGGCCAGTTCGGTGATCGAGAGGAACGCGGCCTCGGTGAGGTGGTCGATCAGGTACTGGGCGATGCGGCGCTGGCCCGGTGACAGGCGGCGTCCGTCGAAGAGCGCGAGGAGCCGGTCGGCCGGAGGACGGACCTCTTCGGCCGACTGGCCCCCTGGTGTGATCGCAGCCGCTTGTGCGCGTGCCTGCTGCCCCGATGACACTCGAGGGCCTCCCTAACTCATGTCACTCGCGCTCCAACATAGCTCACCCCCTGTGGCCGATGATGATCAGTCCTGGGCGCGCGAGGTCACGGGGGCGTCGGTGCGGTCGCCCAGGAACTCGTACCAGCGGCGCTGCAGGCACAGGTAGCGGGTGTCCGCCTCGACGAGGTCGAGGAAGGAGCCGATCGTACTGGTGAGGCGCTCGCCGAGGCCCCGGTCGGTGAGGGCGCCGTCCTCGGTGAACGCCTGGTGCGCGCCCGCCAGGCTGAACATGTCCGGGTAGACGCGCGCGCCCAGGTGTTCCAGCGGTACGCGCAGGGCCCACAGCCCGCGGTTGCCGCCGACCATCGAGGGCGAGGCCGATACCAGCAGGGTCTGCTTGTCCTTGAAGGGCTGCGGGCGGTAGCGGGAGACCCAGTCGATGGCGTTCTTGAGCACGCCCGGTACCGAGGCGTTGTACTCGGGGGAGGCGATGATCAGCGCCTGCGCGGCCTCGATCCGCGCGCACAGGGCCAGGGCTCCTTCGGGCAGTCCCTCGTCGGCCTCCGCGTCGCCGTCGTACGGGGGCATCGGGAAGTCGCCGAGCGTGGCGGCCCGTGCGGTGGCGCCGGCCCGGGACACCAGGGCGGCGACCAGGGCGCCGAGGCGGGCGTTGACCGATCCGGTGCGGGAGGAACCGGACAGGACGAGCACCTGCAGGGAGGTACGGGCGGGCTCGCCGTCGTGCGGACGGCCCGGATCCGCCGGGAAGTGGTCGATGTCGGTCGGGTTCATGCCGTCTTCTCCTGCTCTCCGCTGTGATCGGCCACGCGCGGCGGGACCCGCACACTTCGGTGTGCGGGTCCCGTCCGGGCCGCGGGTCACTTCGCGCCGGGGTTCTCCCAGCGGTAGAACTCGTGGGCCATGGCGTCCTTCGGACTGCGCCAGGTGTCCGGGTTGTGCGGGCTGATGTAGGCGGTCAGCCGGTCGCTGAGGTCCCGGAACTCCGGGTGCTCGGTGACCTTCGCGATGGCCGGGCCGGGCGGCCGGTCCGACTCGATCAGGTGCAGGTAGACGTCGCCGAACTGGAACAGGCTGCGGCGCGTGACCCCTACCAGGTGCGGGAGTTCACCCGCGTCCGAGCCCGCGAAGAGGTCGGCGATGTCCGGCGCCGATCCCGGTGCCATCCGGGCGACGATGAGAGCGCGGTGCGACTGGTTCATCCGGGTGCCTGCCTTTCGTCTCAGACTCGGCTGACGGCGGGGGCACGGCCCTCGCGCTGACGCTTCTCGATCTTGTCCCGGATGAGCGCCATCTGGATCGGGGAGTTGCGGTTGATGTTGTCGGTCATCCACGCGTCGTCGACGGGGGCGTCCGGCTTCATCGCGAAGTCCTGGGTCCACTTCATCCGGGTGCCACCGGGCACCTTGAAGTACTGCCAGTGGATGTCCATGTGCGCGAACGGGCCGGTCTCCACCCGCCGGGCACGGACCGTGAGGCCCTTGCGGTCGACGGTCCGCTCCGAGACCCAGCTCCAGACCTTGCCGTTCTCGTCGGGGTGCATCGTCAGGCGGAAGCGGGTGGTGTCGCCCTCCTCCTCGATGATTTCGAGGGAGGCGTACTCGCTGAACAGCTGCGGCCAGCTGGGGAGATCGTTGGTCATCTCCCATACGACGTCCACGGGCGCGTTGACGGTGATCTCGTTCTCGGTGTGTCCTGGCATGTCAGGCTCCGGTCATCAGACTGTGGTTGACGAGGTCGAGGAATTCCCCGGGGGTCTTGCAGCGGTCGGCGTGGGTGGGCAGGGCCCGCCCCCGCCGGTTCTCCAGTTCGCCGACGATCCCGAGCAGGCCCGGCGAATCGAGGCCGTACTCGTCGAAGGCGGAGTGCGGGCGGCTCGCGAGCTCGGTGGGGTCGACGGTGATGCCGGCCTTCTTCATGAGGGCCGCCAGTTCCTCCAGGGTCAGCCGGTCGGACATCTTGGTTCTCCCTTCTTCCTACGAGCCCTTGCGGACGACGAGCGCGGAGTTCGACCCCATCCGGCCGCGGCTGAGCACCAGCGCGGTGCGCAGCTCCGCGGTGCGGGCGCTGCCGGTCACCACGTCGAGGTCGTGGCACACGTCGTAGACGTTCGGGGTCGGCGGGACGATGCCGTGCTCCAGGGCCAGAACCGCGGCGGCGGTGTCGAGGGCGGGAGCCGCGCAGTACGCCCTGCCGGTACCGGACTTGGGCGCCGTGACCGGCACCTTCCGCCCGTACGCGCCGAGGGCGTCGGCGATGGCGGCCGCCTCGGCCGCGTCGGCCTCCGGGGTCCCGATGGCGTCGGCGAAGACCACGTCGATCTCCTCGGGCGCGCAGTCGGCTTCCCGCAGGGCGCCGCGGATGGCGTGGGCCAGTCCCTCGCCGGACGTGTCCCGTCGCCGGGTGCCGGTGAAGGTCGCGGCGTGGCCGGCCAGGACGGCCCGTACGGTGGCGCCGCGGCGGCGGGCCTCGTCCTCGTCCTCGACGACGAACATCGCGCCGCCCTCGGCGGGGACGAATCCGCAGGCCTTGTCGGTGAACGGCCGGTAGGCGCGCTCGGGGTCCTCCCCCGTGCTCAGCCCCTCGTACTCCAGCTGGCAGACGATGGAGTACGGCGCCAGCGGTGCCTCCGTCGCCCCGGCCAGCATGGCCCGGCTGCCCTGGCGGATCCCGCGGACGGCGTGCGCGAAGGCGTCCAGTCCGCCCGCCTCGTCGCTGGCCACGACCCCGCAGGGGCCCTTCAGTCCGCGCCGGATGGAGATCTGGCCGGTGCTCGCCGCGTAGAACCAGGCGATCGACTGGTACGGGCCCACGAAGCGCGGCCCCTGCTCCCAGAGGTGCTGGAGCTCGCGCTGGCCGAACTCGCCGCCGCCGGATCCGGCGGCGGTGACGACACCCACGGAGAACGGGTCGCCCTCGTAGTCGGCCCGGCCGAGCCGGGCGTCCTCCAGGGCGAGGTCGGCCGCGGCGAGGGCGTGGTGGGTGAAGCGGTCGGTCTGGACGAGGAAACGGTCCTCGACCATGGCGCCGGGGTCGAAGCCCCGGACCTCGCCCGCGACGCGCAGCGGCAGGTGCTCGCAGCCCGCCCTGGTGACCCGGTCCAGCACGCTGAGTCCGGACTGGGTCGCCTTCCAGAAGGCGTCGGCGCCCACGCCGTTGGGCGCGACGACTCCGATGCCCGTGATGACCGTACGTCTGGTCACGAGACCTCCTCCTTCGGACGGGTCATGACCACGGCGGACTGGAATCCGCCGAAGCCGCTGCCCACCGAGAGCACGCTGCGCAGCTTCCGGCCGCGGGCGACACGGGGTACGTAGTCCAGGTCGCACTCGGGGTCGGGCGTCTCGTAGTTCGCCGTCGGCGGTACCACCTGGTGGGTCATGGCGAGTACGCAGGCCGCGAGTTCGATCGCGCCGATCGCGCCGAGGGAGTGCCCCACCATGGATTTGATGGAGGTCATCGGCGTCTTGTAGGCGTGGTCGCCCAGGACCCGCTTGACCGCCGCGGTCTCGTGACGGTCGTTCTGCTTGGTGCCGGATCCGTGCGCGTTGACGTAGTCGATCTCGTCGGCGGCGACACCGGCCTCGGCGAGGGCGGTTTCGATGGCCCGGGCCATCTCCAGGCCCTCGGCGGTCAGCCCGGTCATGTGGTGGGCGTTGCCGAAGGTGGCGTAGCCGCCGATCTCGCAGTAGACGGTCGCACCGCGGGCGCGGGCGTGTTCCAGCTCTTCGAGTACGAGGACGGCTCCGCCTTCGCCGAGGACGAACCCGTCCCGGTCGGCGTCGAACGGCCTGGAGGCGTGGGCCGGGTCGTCGTTGTTCGGCGACGTCGCCTTGATGGCGTCGAAGCAGGCCACGGTGATCGGCGATATGGGTGAGTCGGAGGCGCCCGCGATGCACACGTCCATCCGGCCCTCCGCGATGGAGTGCACGGCGTACCCGATGGCGTCGAGTCCCGAGGTGCAGCCGGTGGAGACCGTCTGGACCGGGCCCCGCGCACCCGTCTGCTCCGCGACGGCGGAGGCGAGGGTGGCGGGGGTGAACGCCCGGTGCAGGAACGGGCCGGCCCGCTTGTGGTCCACGTCCCACCAGGTTCCGGACTGGCTGACGGCCACGTAGTCGTGCTCCAGCCGGGTGGTGCCGCCGACGGCCGTGCCGAGGGAGACTCCGGTCCGCCAGGCCTCGTCCGTGGTGAGGTCGAGTCCCGCGTCCTTCACCGCCTCCCGGGCGGCCACCAGGGCGAACTGGATGTAGCGGTCGGCCCGGTCCGCCTCGCCGGGTTCGAGGCCGTGTGCGGCGGGGTCGAAGTCGACCTCGGCGGCTATCCGGGAGCGGAACCCGGCCGGGTCGAAGAGGCTGATCCCGCGTGTCGCCGTACGGCCGTTGGAGAGCAGGTCCCAGAAGTCGCGGACGCCGATCCCGCCGGGCGCGACGACACCGACTCCGGTGACGGCCACCCGCCGGCGGGTCACGAGACCGCTCCCGTACGGTCCGGGGGCTGCTCCCACGCGGTGCTCTCCGGGTGCGGGGCCTGCTCGGTGTCCACGTGGCCGAGTTCGGGGCGCGGGGCCAGCGGGCCGAGGTGGAAGACCATGCGGGCCTCGGTGTCCCCGACGTTCCGGAAGCGGTGGCGCGTGTTGAGCGGGACCAGGAGCCCCTGGTCGGTGCGCAGCGGGTGGGCCTCGCCGTCGAGGTCGACCTCCAGCCGGCCGCTGACCACGTACACGAACTCCTCGGAGTACGGGTGGTAGTGCTCCGCGATCGACTCCCCGGGAGCCATGATCGCCAGGCCCATGAAGCCGCTGGTGGAACCCACCGAGGTCGGGGTGAGCACCGCCCTCAGGTCTCCGCCGCGCCGGCGGTTGGGGGGCGTCTCGCTGAGGTCCACGATGCGTGGGCGCTGTTGGGTCATGGCGGGTTCCTCCTGCGTGTGGGGAGAGCCTGGTGCGGATGGGTCGGGATCGGGGTGGAGCGGACGGGGTGGAACGGGGGGCCGGGGAGGATCAGGAATCCGCGGGTGCCCGGCGGTCCGTGATCAGGTTCATGGTGCGGCCGGCGGTGCGGACGCGCCTGCCGGCCCGGGCCGTCAGCCGGTCGAGCACCGCCGCCTTGCGCGGCCCCGAGACGCCGAAGGTGGTGTCGGGCTCGGCGTCGAGCGGGCCGCGGACGTCGATGAGCCGGACGACGATGTCGTCACGCTGGAAGATGCTGCTGCTCCGAACGGGGCTGGCCGGGTGGTGTGCGGCCGCCTCGTCCTGCCGGGCGAGGAACTTGGCGAGCGCGGCTCCGCAGCCGGGCTTGGCCGGGTAGAAGAGCGCGTGCCGCTGGACCTCGGCGGACTCGGGCTCGGGTGCGGCGATGTGGTGGACCGCCGGAAGCGCCGCGCGCATGAAGAACATACGCGCGGACTCCGGGTCGTTCAGGTTCCGGTCCTGTTCGAGGTAGGGGTTGATGGCCTCCTCGACGGCGCGCACCTCGGGCTGCTCGGAGACGTGCCGCAGGGCGGCCATCAGGTCGCCCTGTACCTCCACCGTCCGTACGACCCGGTTGCCGTGCATGAACAGGGACGTGCGGCACAGGCGGGTGTGGTCGTCGACGCGGGCCGCCGGGGAGGCGTAGCTGGAGAGGATGGACGCGACGTCCTTCTCGCTGCCCGGCTTGACGGTGAAGGTGAGGGCGTGGCGCACGATGCCGGCGCCCAGCCGGGGGGTCTTCTGCAGACGCGCCGTGGCCGGGCGGGACTCCTGGCCGTAGCCGCGGCCGGTCTCCCGCAGGACGGTGAACTTGAGCGGGCGCATGGCACGGGCGCACGCGCCGAGCGGCTTCACCTGTTCGGCGTGGTGCTCGCTGTTGACCCATGCGAGGTACTGCGGGGCACTTTCCCACTCGCTGGTGATGAGCCATTGGGAGGGATTCTCGAAGGACTGGCACAGCTGGTCGCTGATGTGGCCCGGAACCGACGCGATGTCGTGGCGGAGCTGTTCGTACGCCTCGAAGAACTGCTGCTGGGTCCCCTCGTGGAGATCCATCAGCAGGACGACCCGGAGCATGGAGCCGTCGAAGGCTGACTGCGACACCCGTTCGGACAGGGTGGTTGTCATCTACTCACTCCTTCATGAGGGGGTGGAGATCCATCGCGTACGGACCCCTCGTCCGTCACCGGTGGCGTCCGCCCGGGCCGGCGGCCGCCTCTGGTGGGGAACGGCAGGCCGGCGCGTCTCAGGGGGAGCCGCTGTCGCTCATCGTCATCCGGGTGGGGACGTACCGCTACATGTCCGGATCAAGCGGGTGACAACCAACGAATCAACTGGGCCTCATCCCGGATCGGGGGCATAAAGAGTCCACTCCCCCACACAGAAAACAGGAGCCCGCAGCTGATGGAAGACAACGCCGATGTTCGCGTACCGGTTCTCGTCGTGGGCGGCTCCCTCGTGGGCCTGTCCACCTCGCTTTTCCTGAGCCGCCACGGAGTGAGGCACCTGCTGGTCGAGAAGCACTCCGGCACCTCCGCACACCCGCGGGGCCGTGGCATCAACGCCCGGACGATGGAGCTGTTCCGCACGGCAGGGGCGGAGCGCGCGATCCGCCGGGCGGCGTCCGTACTGGAGGGAAATCAGGGCATTCTGCAGGCCCGGTCGCTGACCGACGGCGACCACAACTGGCTGGTCAAGTCGATCGACCCGGCCGGGGCGCTGGCCCGGTTCAGTCCGACCGGCTGGTGTCTGTGCAGCCAGAACAACATCGAGCCGGTACTGGCCGAACAGAGTCGCGAGATGGGCGCGGACGTACGGTTCTCCACCGAGCTGATGAGCTTCGACCAGGACGCCACGGGGGTGAACGCCGTGGTGAAGGACCGGGAGACGGGCGAGCACATCACGGTGCGCGCCGACTTCCTGATCGCCGCGGACGGACCGCGCAGCCCCGTCAGGGAACAGCTGCGGATCCCCCAGACGGGCAATGGCGAGCTGTTCCATAACGTGAGCGTCACATTCCGCTCGGAGAGGCTCGTCCAGGTGCTGGGCGACCTGCGCTTCATCGTCTGCTACCTGACGCGGCCGGGAGCGGACGGAGCGCTGCTGCCCGTGGACAACAAGACGCAGTGGGTCTTCCACGCCCCGTGGCACCCGGAGCAGGGCGAGACCCTGGAGGACTTCACCGACGAGCGGTGCGTGGATCAGATCCGCGACGCGATCGGCGTACCCGACCTGGACGTGCAGATCGGCGGCAAGGCCCCGTGGCATGCGGCCGAACGGGTGGCGCAGCGGTATTCGTCCGGTCGGGTGTTCCTGGCCGGGGACGCGGCCCACGAGATGTCCCCCACGGGGGCGTTCGGCTCCAACACGGGCATCCAGGACGCGCACAACCTGGCGTGGAAGATCGCCGCGGTACTGGACGGCTCGGCCGGCATCGGGCTGCTCGACACCTACGAGGCCGAGCGGCTGCCGGTGGCCAGGGCCACCAGCGAGCGGGCGTCGGCCCGTTCGGCGGAACACAGCCACCCGGGGTACGCGCCGCCGCCCACCATGGGCGGCGGGCCGGGCAGCGGGGTCCTCACCACCGCCATGGGCTACTGCTACCCGAAGGGCGCGCTCGTCGGCGGCGACCCCGGACGCCCGGTCATCCCGCAGACCCTGAGTCTGGTCGGCGACACCGGGACCCGGGCCCCGCACATGTGGGTGACCCGGTCGGGTGAGCGGATCTCCACCCTGGACCTCTACGAGCGCTCCTTCGTGCTGCTCAGCGGTGCGGGGACGCCGTGGCAGGCGGCCGCGAAGCGGGTGGCCGGGCAACTGCAGGTGCGGCTGGACGCCTGCACCATCGGCTCCGGTCCGGGTGCGGACCTGGTCCAGGAGGGGCGCTCCGACTGGTCCGAGGTGCACGCGATGAGCGCCGAGGGCGCCGTGCTCGTACGGCCGGACGGGTTCGTGGCCTGGCGCTCAGAGGGAGCCGTGGCCGATGCCCCGGCAACGCTGCGCGAGGTCCTCTCGACGGTGCTGCGCCGGGCGTGACCACCTCGCCCCCGTTTCCGCCGGCCGTGCGTGCGGCCGGCGGAAACGGTTCAGCGGCAGGCCCAGCAACCTGCCCAGCAGCCGGTGGACGGTACGGCGGTACGCCGGCGGCCGGGCCCGGCACCTCCGGCCGCGTCGCCGCCGCCGGAGGTCCGTTGGGTGTAACACGCGACGACGACCGCGATCGCGGCCAGTTCCTCAGGGGCGGCGACGCCCCGCTCCACACGCAGCAGGCTCGCTATCGGGACATCCTTCGACATCGGCACGGCCTCTCTCACGGGGGCTGCGCGTGCGCCCGGCCGCTTGGCGGGGGGCGGACCGGCTCGGCTCCGGCGCGGGCGGCACGCGGGTGGCTCGGCGCGCCGACGGGACGTGTTCCGCGTGAGCGAACCGGCCTGCGGACTCCGGTGGGATCACCTGGAATCCTGTCGCGACCGAGGCTACAAGAGCGTGCCGTGCGCGGCACTCCGGACCGGCCGTGGTGACCGGCCACCGGCCGCTGCTGTGCCGGGGCTGCGCCGGAAACCTGTACGCCGTCTGCACCATGGACCACGCGGGCAAGAACACGGTCGGGCAGTGGGAGGTCGACCACGAGATGCCCGTGCCGTGCCCGCTGTCCGGCATCCTGCCGCTGACCGGGACGGCGGCCTCCGTCCATGACCTGCCCGGCGCCGAGGAGGTGCTCGGTCCGCCGGTGTGACGTACGGCGGGTTGGTCCGTACGGGTGAGCGCCCTGCCGCCGACGGCCGACGGCCGGCGGCCGGCGGCGGTACGGGCCCCCGGCCGTCGGCGGTACGGGCCCCGGTCGGCGGTCGTGCCGTCGACCGGGGCACCCACGCGTTCACTGATTGAACTCGCCCTGCCCTCAAATGCTGTACCGGTTCAATCTCTTGACGGCCCGTGAGGGCGCGGAGGACAGTGTCCAGCGGCGCGGCTTGAGAGCGCTCTCAAGCCGCCCGACCCGCTGACCCTTCCCCCCGCACCGCGCCTCGGCGCGCTTCAGAGAGGGCACCCATGCACGAGATATCCGGCAGGAAGAAGCCGACGGTCCGGCGGGCCGTCCTAGCCGCGCTCAGCACGATCGCCGTGGTCGCGGCAGCCGCCGCGGCCGTGGTCCTGCCCGCGAACGCCGCGGCTCCACCCGCACCCGCCGGCTGGTCCCGGGTGTTCCTCGACGACTTCGACGGACCCGCCGGGTCCGGGGTGAACACCGCCGACTGGCAGTACACCACCGGCACCTCCTACCCCGGCGGACCCGCCAACTTCGGTACCGGCGAGATCGAGACGATGACCGCCGACCCCTCCAACGTCTCCCTCGACGGCACCGGCAACCTGCGCATCACCCCGCGCCGGGACGCCGTCGGCAACTGGACGTCCGGCCGCGTCGAGACCCGGCGGGCCGACTTCGAGCCCCCGGCGGGCGGCAAACTCCGGTCGGAGGCCCGGATCCAGATGCCGAACGTGACGGGCCCGGCCGCCAAGGGGTACTGGCCGGCCTTCTGGATGCTCGGCGCCCCCTACCGGGGCAACTGGTGGAACTGGCCCGGCATCGGCGAGATCGACATCCTGGAGAACGTCCAGGGCCTCAACAACGTCTGGGCGACCGTGCATTGCGGCACGAGTCCGGGCGGCCCCTGCAACGAGACCTCCGGAATCGGCGGCCAGCGTGTCTGCCCCGGCGCCAGCTGCCAGGCGGGCTTCCACACGTACGCCGTCGAGTGGGACCGCTCGACCGCGGTCGAGGAGATGCGCTTCTACGTCGACGAGTTCAACTTCCATACGGTGCGGGCCGATCAGGTCGACGCGACGACCTGGACCAACGCCACGAACCACGGCTACTTCATCATCCTGAACGTCGCCATGGGCGGTGGTTTCCCTGACGCCTTCGGCGGCGGCCCCGACGCGGGCACGCAGCCCGGACACGCGATGGTCGTCGACTACGTGTCCGTCCTCCGGTCGACCGGAGGCACCACGCCGCCCACCACCCCGCCCACCACGCCCCCGACGACACCGCCCACCACCCCGCCGACGACGCCGCCCGGGCACCGCGACGCGTACACGGCGATCCAGGCCGAGTCCTACGACGGCCAGTCGGGCACGGCCAGGGAGGGCACCACCGACAGCGGCGGCGGCCAGAACCTCGCGGCGATCGGCAACGGCGACTGGGCACTGTTCCGGGGCGTCGACTTCGGCTCCGGCCCGGCCAGGCAGTTCTACGGGCGCGTGGCCAGCGGTGCGGCCGGCGGGGTCAGCGGGCTGGTCGAGGTACGGCTCGACAACCCGGCCTCGGCTCCGGTCGGCAGCTTCTCGGTCGCGTCCACCGGCGGCTGGCAGAGCTGGCGCACGGTACCGGCGAACATCACGGCCGTCACGGGCACGCACGACGTCTACCTGACCTTCACCAGCGGCCAGCCCGCCGACTTCGTGAACGTCAACTGGTTCGACTTCGGCCATTGATGCGCGGCGGCGCCGTCCCCGCGGGGACTCCGCGCGGACGGCGCCGGGCGCGGCCCCCGGTGGACGGCCGGGGCGCCGCGGGACAGGCTGGTGCCTGACCGCAGCCGCAGGCCACAGCAGGAGGACAGCCATGCCCGACGAGGAACCCCGCGAGGAACCCCGCGCCGAGCTGGACCCGCGGTACAGCGACGAGCGGGCGACGGCCGTGCCCTGGCGGGAGGCCGTCGCCCGGCTGGCCGCGGCGGAGCTGTACTGGCTGACGACCGTGCGCCCCGACGCCCGGCCGCACGTCACCCCGCTGATCGGCGTCTGGGCGGACGGCGCGCTGCACTTCTGCACCGGGCCCGAGGAGCGCAAGGCCAAGAACCTCCGCGGCAACGCGCACGTCGTCCTCACCACCGGCACCAACACGCTCCACGAGGGATTCGACCTGGTCGTCGAGGGTGAGGCGGTCCGGGTCACGGATCCCGGCCGGCTGCGCCGGCTCGCCGCCGCCTGGGAGGCGAAGTACGGCGCCGAGTGGCACTTCGAGGTGGGGGACGGCGTGTTCGTGAATCCGGACGCGGGCGAGGCGGTGGTCTTCGCGGTCCGCCCGGACACCGCCTTCGGTTTCGGCAAGGGCGGCTACAGCCAGACGCGCTGGCTCTTCTCCTGACCCGCGCCCGCCGCGGACGGCCTGTCCCCGCGAGAACCCCGACGTCAGCGGGGTTAGGCTCGGAGCAGGTCGCGAAGGGGATGGTGCGCATGTGTCGCTGGCTCGCCTACTCGGGTTCGCCCATGCTCCTCGACACCGTGCTCTACCGCCCTGAGCACTCCCTGATCAATCAGAGCCTGCGGGCCAAGATGGGCGCCGAACCGACCAATGGCGACGGTTTCGGCATCGGCTGGTACAGCGCCGACGGCAACGGCACGCCGGCGGTCTTCCGGGACGTCGGCCCGGCGTGGAACAGCCGCAATCTGCAGGAGCTCGCCGCGCACGTCCGCTCACCGCTGTTCTTCGCGCACGTCCGCGCCTCGACGGGGTCGGCCGTCCAGCAGTCCAACTGTCACCCGTTCCGCCACGGACGCTGGCTGTGGATGCACAACGGCGCGATCGCGGACTTCCACCGGCTGCAGCGCGATCTGTGCATGGCCGTCGACCCGGCGCTCTTCCCGTCCATCGAGGGGTCCACCGATTCCGAGGTGATGTTCTACCTGGCGGTGACTTTCGGTCTCGATCAGGACGCCCCGGGTGCGGTGGCCAGGATGGCGGGGTTCGTGGAGCGCCTCGGCAAGGAGCACGGCGTGCCGGAACCGCTCCAGATGACGGTGGCGGTGAGTGACGGTGTGCACGTATGGGCCTTCCGCTACTCCAGCCAGGGAAGGTCCCGCTCGCTCTTCTACAGTTCCCGGGCCGAGACCGTGCGCCATCTGCACCCGGAGGTGCCCTACCTGCGGGAGGTCTCGGACGAGACCCGCCTCGTGGTGTCCGAGCCGCTCGGCGATCTGCACGGCGTGTGGAACGAACTCCCCGAGAGCAGTTACGTGGTGATCCCCTCCGGTCCCGACGCGGACTACCTCCCCTTCGTCCCCGAACTCTGACCGCCGCCCGCCCTCCGGGTCACGCGTCCAGGGGGCGCCAGGCCGGGCCGTCCCCGTCCTGCCGGACGTGTCCGAACACCACGTCGGCGAAGTGGACGCCGAAGCCGATGGTGCCGGGCTCCGCCAGCTCGGCGACGAGGCGGTGGCGGTGGCCGGCGGTGAGGGCGCCGTCGTGGTCGAAGCCCGAGGACCACTCGGGGTGGTCGATCTGGAGGGGCGAGTGCACGGCGTCCCCGAAGGCGATCAGACGGCGCCCGCCGCCGGTGATGACGTACTCGGCGTGTCCGACGGTGTGGCCGGGGGTGATCCGTGCGCGCACGCCGGGGAAGATTTCCCGACCGTCCGTAACCGTGCGTACGCGCGGCGCCAGGGCCGCGACCTGCTGGGCCATGCCCTGGGCCTCCAGGAGGTCCCGCCGCTCCCATTCGGGCTCGGATATCAGGTACTCGGCGTGGGCGAACACCGGCCGGTCTCCGCCGGGCGCGGGGTGGCAGGCCCAGCCGAGGTGGTCGGCGTGGAGGTGGGTGAAGGCGACCGCCTCGACCTCCTCGGGGCTGCGGCCGAGTTCGGCCAGGCTGCGCACGAGCGCGCCGCCCTGGATCGTGGCGAGCGGGCCGTCCGGGGCCTCGTGCGCCTGCGGGCCGAAGCCCGCGTCGATCAGCAGGGCGCGGCCGCCGTGCTCCACGAGCAGTCCGCCGACGCTCCCCACCAGGTGGCCCGCCGGGTCCAGGTACTCCGGATGCGCGGCCCACACCTCGTCGGTGCTGTCCTGGAGCAGCCGCAGCGGCCGGAGCCGGACGTCGCCGTCCGGCACGTACGACACCTTGGTGTCGCCCAGCCATATCGAGCGGATTCCCGCCGGACGGCGCAGCCGTACGTCCTGAGCCACCGTCACGTCAGCCATGGGGTCTCTCCTGTGAGTTGCCATCAGGCCGCAGCGGTTCGCTGCGGCGACGACGTCACCATAAGCATCAAGTTCGAATCATTCAAGTTGTAAATATTTCGGCTTCACGGACTTGCTAGGGTGGTGGCATGACGACGCCCCCGGAGCTGCAGGCCATCGCCGAGCGACAGCTGTGCGGCCTGGTGAACGGGCTGGCCCAGCGGATCGCCGAGCACGTACGCGAGCGCGCCGCCACCCTGGGCCTCACCGCGTCGCAGGCGACCGCGCTGCGGGAGATGAGCGGGCCGATGACCATGCGCGAGCTCGCCGAACGCATGAGCTGCGAGCCCTCCAACACCACCTTCGTCGTCGACAAGCTGGAGAAGCAGAGCCTGATCGGGCGCCATCCGCACCCCACCGACCGCCGCGCGAAGCAGCTCGTCCTCACCCCCGAGGGCACCGCACTGCGCGAGCGCCTCCTCGCGCTCCTCGCCGTGAACTCCCCGCTGTCCGGCCTCGCCCCGGAGGAACAGCGCGTCCTGCGGGGCCTGCTGGAGCGGGCCGCCACCCGGCCGTAACCCGCCTGCGGGGCAGCGACCGGAGGCGATCACCGGTTACCCTGCTGCCCGTCGAGGCCACCGCCCGAGGACACTGTGGAGGAACATCCGTGACCGAGCCGCGTCCCGGCAGCCGCCCCACCCTGGAGGCCGTCGCGGCGCACGCCGGGGTGTCCCGGGCCACCGCGTCCCGCGTGGTCAACGGCGGTGACGGGGTCCGCGCGCATCTGGTGGACCGGGTGCGTACGGCGATCCGCGTACTGGGGTACGTCCCGAACCACGCGGCCCGCACCCTCGTCACCCGGCGCACCGGGGCCGTCGCGGTGATCATCGCCGAGCCGGAGATCCGGATCTTCTCGGACCCCTTCTTCTCGCGCCAGGTCCGCGGCATCGCCAAGGAGCTGACCGCGCACGACACCCAGCTCGTCCTGCTCCTGGTCGAGGACCGCGGCGACTACGACCGGATCGAGCGCTACCTGGCGGGCGGCCACGTCGACGGGGCCCTCGCCTTCTCCCTGCACACCGACGACCCGCTGCCCGCCATCACCCGCCGCATCGGCATGCCCACGGTCTACGGCGGCCGGCCCGGCTGGACCACCGGGACCGGGGAGGGCGGGGGTACGGACGAGGGCGAGGGCGTGGCCTATGTCGACGCCGACAACCGCGGGGGCGCGCGGGAGGCCGTGCGCTATCTGCTGGCGCAGGGCCGGAGGCGGATCGCGCACATCGCCGGCCCGCTCGACCAGACCTCGGCGGCCGACCGGCTGAGCGGCTACCGGGACGCACTGGCGGCCGCCGGCCCGGAGCTGTTCGCCGAAGGGGACTTCACCCCGGCGGGCGGGGCCCGCGCGATGGCGGAACTGCTGGACCGGGATGCCGGTATCGACGCCGTCTTCGCCGGGAACGACCTGATGGCGACGGGCGCCCTGCGCGTGCTGCGGGAGAGCGGCCGGACGGTGCCCGGGGACGTGGCACTGGTCGGCTTCGACGACGCCGAACCCGTGGCGGAGAGCGCCGACCCGCCGCTGACGACCGTACGCCAGGACATCGAGGGCATGGGCCGCCTGATGGCGCGGCTGCTGATGCACCGCCTGAACGGCGGTCCGGACGGGCGGCGCACCGCGCCCGATCCGGTGATCACCGCCACCGCTCTGGTGCGGCGCGCGTCGGCCTGACCCGGCACCGGACACGCCGCAGGGGCCCGCCGGGCGGCGGGCCCCTGCGAACGGGGAGCGAGTACTCCCGGATCAGCGCCGGACCGGGCACTCCTTCCAGGAGAAGTGGTACACGCTGTTGATGCTGCCGTCCGTCGAGTCGAGCGCCATGAAGCTGGTCTGCGACGGGTCCGAGGTGCCCACTTCGGCGCGCAGCTCGGTGTTGATGTTGAAGTTGCGCTGCTCACCGCAGGGTGCGAAGACCAGGGCCTCGATGCCCGTGGTGTCGGTCGCCTGCCAGTTGTCGTCGAGCTCGCCGTTGAACTTGTGGGTCCGGTACGCGGTCTGGCTCATGCCCTGGAAGTAGTAGCTGGCCTTCTGGGTGCCGACCGCGCCCGGCGCGAGGCTGCCGAAGCCGCGGTAGTCGACCTGGGCCACGGCGTAGGTGTACCCCTGGGGGACGTGGACGTCGAGGGAGAGGAGACAGTTCTTGCGGCCCTCGACGGCGGGAGCGCCGCCGCCGGCCTGGGCCAGGTATTCGCTGTAGGTGACGGTGAAGGCCGTGTTGTCCGGCGACACGGCGACGGCGGCACTGCCTGGACGGCAGCCCGATCCGTTCACGGTGGCGACGTCCACGGTCACCTGGTCGGTGGGGGCCGAGGGCGCCGAGGACGAGGCCCCGGCGGCGGGGGTGAGCGCGACGAGGGTCGCGGTCATGGCGGCTGCGGTGAATCCGGTGCGGAGGGACTTGATCACACCGCCATGGATAGCGGTCCGCGGCGGCCCCGGGCGGCCGACGGGCACGCGGTCTCACCTCGATGGCCGAAGCCCATCACTGCAGAAACGATAAATCTACACAAACCTCTCCGCCGGATGGCCCCAGGTAGCGCGGAGCACCGCGTCGCATCGCCCGCTCGTTCCGATTCGTCCTAATATCGGCGAGGTCCTTCAGGCAATCAGCGGGTTCTGGAGCCGGCCGGGGCGCCGGGTGCCGGGCCCTCCTGCGGTGAGGAGTCCCATGTCCCGCGCACCACGCCCGTCCCGCGCAGCGCGGCCACGCCCCGCCGTCCTGTCGGCACTGGCGCTCGCCACCGCCCTGGCCATCGCCCTGGCGGGACCCGCCCCGGCCTTCGCCGCGGCCCACCACACCGGCGACGAGGCCGGGGTGCTGGGCGAGGAGCACGCCCGCGCGCACGCGCGGCTGCGCGAGGCGGCCAAGGGCAATCAGGACTATCCGCAGTCGAAGCGCACGTCGAGCCTGGCCTCGCTGGAGGAGTCCCAGCGCAAGGGCAACGCGACGTTCGACGCGGCCCGGTTCGGCCGTTTCACCCAGTTCTTCCCCTCCCCCGACTTCGGCGTCCACGTGGCCCAGCTGCCGACGGGCAAGGTGCTGCTCTTCTCCTTCGAACGCGTGGAGGCCGATCCCACCAAGGAGACCGGGCCCACCAACACCGTCGGCCGGACCAACGCGGGCCGCGCCTACCTCTGGGACCCCGCCAGGGGGACCGGGGCCAGGGCCTTCAAGAAGGTGCCGCCCCCGGTGGTGCTGATGCCCGACGGCGCCTACGCCCCGCGCCCGGCGCCGTTCTTCTGCGCCGGTCACTCCTACCTCCCCAACGGAATGGTGGGGGTGTTCGGCGGCAACGTCGGCGGGAAGGGCGGCAGCGGCGCCAAGCTGTCCTTCGTCTTCGACCCGTGGACCGAGAAGTGGTTCCGCAACCGCGACATGTCCGTGGGCCGCTGGTACCCCTCCGTGGTGACCGGCCCGGACGGCCGGCAGATCATCATGTCCGGCCAGTCCGAGCGCGGTACGGGCACACCCACTCCGGTGGTGGAGCGCTTCCCCGCGCTCGGGCGGCCCGTGCCCTGGCGTTCGTACGACATCCCGGCGAACGTCCCCGCGGAGCGGCTCCGGTCACAGGCCCCCTTCCGGAACGACTATCCGCACCTCTTCTCGCTGCGGGACGGGAAGATCTACGGGCTCGGCCGCGACGCCGACCAGCAGTGGCTGTTCGACCCGGTCAAGGACACCCGCACCGACCTGCCCCGGCGGCCCGCCGACTTCCGGGGCTACGGTTCGGCCGTGCCGCTGCCGGCCGGTTTCCGGGGCCCGGACTCCGTCCTGGTGCTCGGCGGCGACCCGCGCGACCCGCTCACGTACCGGCTGTCCGGCGGCCGCTGGACCATCGAGGAGCCGAGGGCCTTCGGCCGCACCCAGGACGGGACCCTGATCCTGCCCGACGGGACCCTGATCACGGTGAACGGCGCCCTGGACACCCGGAACTACGGCAACGGGCCCTTCAACCCGAAGGCCGACCCGAAGTACCGGCAGATCGAACTGCGCGACGCGCGCGGCCACTGGAAGCTGGGTCCGGCCCAGCGGCTGCCCCGCGGCTACCACTCCAACGCCCTGGTCCTGCCGGACGGCCGGATGATGGTCACCGGGGACGAGCTCCAGCAGATCGCCAACGATCCCGACATCAAGGACGGGATGGACGGCAGCATCGAGCTCTACGAGCCCGCCTACCTGCATCGGGGCGCCCGGCCGACGCTCGACCGGGCCCCGGCGGGCGACCTCGGCCACGACGCGGCCTTCCAGGTCACGAGCTCGACGGCGAAGGACGTCAGGCGGGCCGTGCTGCTGGCGCCGACGACCGTCACCCACTCGGTGAACACCAGCCAGCGCCACCTGGACCTGCGGATCACCGGTGTCCACGGCTCCACGATCGGGCTCCGCACGCCGCCGGGCGCGGCCGACGCCCCGCCCGGGTACTACATGCTCTTCCTGCTCGACGCGAAGGGCGTGCCGAGCACCGCGAAGTGGATCAAGCTGGGCACCCGCACCCGCACCCGCTAGGCCGGGGCCGGAGCCGGGGCCGGGGCCGGGGCGAACCGCACGACGGCCGCGCGCCCGGCCGTACGGACCCGGCAGTCGAGCGGTCCGGTCAGCAGGGCCGCGTCGTACGGAAGCAGCTCCGCGCGGTCACCGGCCCGTTCGACCACCGCCGGTCCCTCCAGCGCGGCCACCAGCAGGGTCCCGCCCGGCGGGACCGCGAGGGCGAGCGCGCCCCGTACGACGGCGGTCTGCGCCTCCACCGCGCCCCTGCGGTACATCACGTTGAAGTTCACCACGGGGCCGGAGAGCAGCCGGCAGCCGGTCGGCTCGTCCCCGGGGAAGTCCTGCGGCGCGAACCGCTCGTCCACGAGCCGGCGGACGCCCGCCACGGTGAGGTCCATGCCCGCGCCCTCGGCGAGGGTGAGGGTGCGCCCGATGCCGGGGAAGGCCGAGAACGGCCCGTCGGCGGCGACCTCGGCCAGGCTCACCCGCCAGCCGAAGGCGTCCATGTCCGCGCCCTCGGGCCAGGCCGCGATCTCCCGGGTGACTCCCCCGCCGTTCTTCCAGACGGTGGCGGTCCGGTCGGCCGCCCGCAGGATCCGGATCCCGCTGCCGCTCGGCGCGTCCATGGTGATCAGGCCTTCTCCATCGAGGGGCGCAGGCGGCCCAGCAGGGCGTAGAGCGTCGCGCTCTCGGCCTCGTCGAGGGCGTCCAGCGCGCCGTGCATGGCCTGCATCTCCTCGCGCACGCGGCGGATGACCTCGCGGCCCGCGTCCGTCGCGACGACGTTCTTGACGCGGCGGTCGGCGGGGTCCGACTCCCGGCGCACCAGCTCGCGGGCCTCCAGCCGGTCGACGATGCCGGTCACGTTGGAGGCGTCGCACACCAGCAGGGTGGCGAGGCCGCGCATGGGCACGGGGCCGTCGAGCTGGGCGAGGACCCGGGCCTGCGTGGAGGTCAGGCCGTGCTGGGCCGCGGCGGCCGCGAACTCGCGCCATTGGGCGGTGCCGATCGCGGCGAGCAGCTCCAGCAGCTGGAGCTTGGTGGGGGTCTGCGTGGCGGTGTCGCTCATACCTGGAGCGTACTCAGGATGCTTCACATTATCAATTGTTTACTTGACCACCTTAACTATCGACGTCTACCGTCGGTCGAGTTACTTGAGAAGGTCAAACATCTGCGTTCCGAAGCTCTTCAGCTCCGAAACACGAAGAAGGTTCACCCCAGCCATGAGCACCCCCTCCCCCGCCACCCCGGCCTCCGGGCACCGGAACGAGACGGTCATCGTCTTCGCCCTGAGCCTGGCCGCCATGGTCGTGTCGATGATGCAGACCCTGCCGGTCCCGATCCTCGGCCTCATCCGTGAGGACCTGGGCACCACCACGGCCAACGTGAGCTGGGTGACCACCGCCACCCTGCTGTCGGCCGCGGTCTTCACCCCGCTGCTGGGCCGGTTCGGTGACCAGCACGGCAAGAAGCCCACCCTGGTCGCCGTGCTCGGCGTCATGGTCGCCGGATCCGTTATCGCCGCGCTGGCGTCCTCGCTGCCGCTGCTGATCCTGGGCCGGGTGCTCCAGGGAGCCGCCACCGCGATCTTCCCGCTGGCCCTGTCGGTCCTGCGCGAAGAGGTCCGGCCGCAGAAGCTGCCGGGTGCGATGGCCCTGGTCAGCGGCACGCTCGCGTTCGGCAGCGGGCTCGCGCTCGTCGCGACCGGACTGCTCACCTCCGGCTCCGGCGCGGACTACCGCAACGCCTTCTGGATGGCGACCGGCTTCGCGCTCCTCGCCCTGCTCGCGGTGGTGTTCCTGGTCCCCGCGACCCGCCACAAGACCGGCGGGCGCACCGACTTCCTCGGCGCGCTGACCCTCGGCATCGCGCTGCTGCTGCTCCTGCTGCCGATCTCCCAGGGCCACGAGTGGGGCTGGGGCTCCGCCCGTACGCTGGGCAGCTTCGCCGGTGCCGCCGTCATGGCCGCCGTCTGGGTGCTCGTCGAACGCAAGGTGCGCGAGCCGCTCGTCGACATGAAGATGTTCGTCCACCGCCCCGTGCTCATGGCCAACCTGGCCGGCGTCCTCGTCGGCTTCGGCATGTTCGCGAACTTCCTGGGCGTCTCGTACCTCGTCCAGATGCCCGAGGCCCTCACCGGCTACGGCTTCGACGCGTCCATCCTGCGCGCCTCCGTGCAGTTCCTGCTGCCCGGCGCCATCGTCTCGCTGCTCGCCTCGCCCGTGGGCGGCCAGATCGTGCGCCACCGGGGTCCGCGTACGGCACTGGCCCTGGCCGCTGCCCTCGGCGCGGCCGGCTTCGCCTGGCTGGTCCTGGACCACCAGCACAGCCTCTCGGTGATCGGCGCCGGACTCGTCGTCGGTGCGGCCGTCAGCTTCGGTTACGCCGCCATGCCCGCCGTGATCATGTCCAGCGTCCCGCACCACCAGAGCGGCATCGCCAACGGCATCAACTCGATCTCCCGCTCCACGGGCAGTGCGATCGGCAGCGCCGTCGTCACCACGATCCTGGCCTCCAAGACCATCGGGCACCTGCCGGCGGGGGTCCCCCCGCTGCCCGCCGAATCCGGGTTCACCCTCACCTTCGGGATCGGGGCGGTGGCCTTCGCGCTGGTCGCGGTGATCAGCTGGATCGGCCTGCGGAGCGGGCAGGGCACCGTGGCGGCGGCCGCCGGGCAGCCCGCGGCAGCGGCCGGGAAGACGAAGAAGGCCGAGAGGGCCGACGCCACCCGCTGACCGGTCGTCCGTCCCGTCACCCGACCCACCAGGCAAGGCCCGGCGGCCCGACCTCCGCGTGTCGGTCGCGGCGGTCGGGCCCCCGGGCCTTGCATGGTGGGTGCATGAAGGCTACGGACGTCATCGCCGACGGTTTCGGACGCATCCGGGAGATCGTGCACGAGGTCGTGGAAGGGGTCCCGCCGGAGCTGCTCAACGCGCGCGTGGACCCGGCGGCGAACTCGGTCACCTGGCTCATCTGGCACCTGACCCGGATCCAGGACGACCACATCGCGGACGCGGCCGGCACCGAGCAGGTCTGGGACTCCGACGGCTGGTCGGACCGGTTCGCGCTGCCGCTGCCCGCCGGGGCGACCGGGTACGGGCACTCGTCGCGGGACGTCTACACCGTCCGGGTGGACTCGGGCGAGCTGCTGCTGGGGTACTTCGACGCGGTGCACGAGCGGACCGCGCGGTTCGTCCACGGGCTCGCCGCCGCCGACCTGGACCGGGTGGTCGACGAACGCTGGGATCCGCCGGTCACCCTCGGGGTACGCCTGGTCAGCGTGCTGGGGGACGACCTGCAGCACGCCGGGCAGGCAGCCTTCGTACGCGGCGTGCTGGAGCGGGACCGGGGTGCCTGACGGGGCCTTGCGGGCGCCGGCCGCGTACCGGTGGGCACGGTCAGCACCGGCGATGCCACCACGCCGACTCCGGATCCGCCAGGGGCTCGTGGTGCGTTCGCCCGAGCAGCACCTCGTCCAGGCACTCGACCTGCACCCGCAGTTCGGCGGCGGCCTTCGGCGGCAGCATGGACAGAGCCTCTTGCAGCTTGTCCCGGGCCCAGCCTTCGCCACAGCACGGGCAGGTGAACTCGGCCTCCCACGGTCTCCACCGGCGTTCGACGCCGTGGACGCGGACCGACCACACGCTCAGCGCGACGGACACGATGCCCGGCGCCAGTCGACCCCGCTCGACCACGCGGACGGCCGCATTCGCCGCCCCCGACAGGCCGGGGACATCGCGATAACGCACCCAGGGGCTCCTCCGGCCACGTCCCTGTGGCCGAAGCGACGCCGGCGTTCTACGCGGCACGGCCCCTTCGGATATCCCTCATGGACGGCATCCTCCCACAGCCGTGACCGGCCGGACCGAACCTGGTCCCGTTGCCCGGACAGCGGCGCCGCCGCTCGGCCCCAGGACGTACGGAGGGCCGGGACCCCGTCCTTGGGTTCCGGCCCTCTCGCGTTACGCTCCGCTCGCGTCGAGCATGTCCTCGCGCTCGACGATCTTCACCCGCTCGCGGCCCTGGGGCTCGCCGAGGGCCTTCTCGGCCGCGTCCAGCTTGTGCCAGCCCTCCCACGTCGTGTAGCGGACGCTGCGCTCGGCGAGGAAGGCCTCGACGGCCTCCGGCTCCGGGGCGGCCGGCTCGCTCAGGCGGCCCTCCGCGTGGTCGGCGAGCAGGTTCGCGACGGTCTCGTTCGCGTCACCCTTGGTGTGGCCGATCAGGCCGACCGGACCGCGCCGGATCCATCCGGTGACGTACGTCGACTGCAGGTGGCCACCGGCTTCGACCACGCGGCCGCCCTCGTCCGGGACCGTGCCGGACTCGACGTCCCAGGGGAGCTTGGGCAGCTCGTCGGAGAGGTAGCCGACGGCCCGGTAGACGGACTGGACGTCCCAGTCGGTGAAGTTGCCCGTGCCCTTGACGTTGCCCGTGCCGTCGAGCTCGGTGCGCTCGGTGCGCAGTCCGACGACCTTGCCGTCCTCGCCGAGGATCTCGGCGGGCGACTCGAAGAAGTGCAGGAACAGCTTGTGCGGGCGCTCGCCGATGTCGCGGATCGCCCAGTTCTCCAGGGTCTTGGCGACCATGTCGGCCTGCTTGTTGGCGCGGCGGGTGGCTATGGAGCCCTCGTCGTAGTCGATGTCCTCGGGGTTGACGATGACCTCGATGTTGGGCGAGTGGTCCAGCTCCCGGAGCTCCATGGGGCTGAACTTGGCCTGCGCCGGACCCCGGCGGCCGAAGACGTGCACCTCGAGGGCCTTGTTCGCCTTGAGCCCGTCGTGGACGTTCGCCGGGATCTCGGTCGGAAGCAGCTCGTCGGCCGTCTTCGCGAGGATGCGCGCGACGTCGAGGGCGACGTTGCCGACGCCGAGCACGGCGACCTTCTCGGCCTCCAGCGGCCAGGTGCGCGGGACGTCCGGGTGACCGTCGTACCAGGAGACGAAGTCGGCGGCGCCGTAGGAGCCGTCGAGGTCGACGCCGGGGATGGCCAGCGCGCGGTCGGCCGTGGCACCGGTGGAGAAGATCACGGCGTCGTAGAAGGACTGCAGCGCGTCGAGGCTGATGTCGTTCGGGTAGTCGACGTTCCCGAAGAGGCGCACCTGCGGCTTGTCGAGCACCTGGTGAAGGGCGGTGATGATGCCCTTGATCCGGGGGTGGTCGGGGGCGACGCCGTACCGGATCAGGCCGAAGGGCGCGGGCATCCGCTCGAAGAGGTCGATGGACACACCGGGCTCGACGGCTGCCTCGGACTTCAGCAGCGCGTCGGCGGCGTAGATACCGGCGGGGCCGGCACCGACGATTGCTACCCGCAGAGGGCGAGGCATGACAGAGGTTCCCTTCGAGCGACGGCAAGGTGGATCAAGGGGAACCCTAAACGAAGGTAAACCTAACTCAGCACCCGGTATCCCTTTATGACCCCATAATCAAAACTTATGACCTCCCCAAGCAGTCCTTGGGGCATAGGGGAACTCGCTGGTCAGCACGGGCGTCACCTGACAGACTGAAACCGCTTGATCACCCCAGGAGGACAAAATGGCTGACGAAACCGACACCCCGCAGGACGAGTCCCCGGCCGACGCGGCCAAGCGCAAGTTCCGGGAGGCCCTGGACCGCAACGCCGCGAACGCTCAGTCCCAGCAGGCCCACCAGAGCCGGGCGAAGGTCCAGGGTGCCAGCAGCGGCCCCGGCGGCAAGAACAAGAAGGTCCGCCGCAAGACCGGCTGACCCTCGGACCCGAGGAGCTCGCCCCCGCCGCCGCGGCCGGGGGTGGCTCGATCCGTCATTGGGCCACTCGGGTGAGTGGGGATAACCCCGAGCGCCGTCGACAGTTGATCAGCACGTCCCGCCGAGGGCAGCCATCACACGCGACAGTGCGACAGAAGGATCCCCACATGTTCAAGAAGTTCATGGCCACCGCAGCCGCCACCGCCGCCGTGCTCGGCGCGGGTGCCGCAGTCGCCTCCCCGGCGATGGCGATCGGCAACGACAACGGCGTGAACACCGTCAACGGCAACGGCTCGGCCCAGATCTACGGCAACCAGGAGACCCACGGCAAGATGAGCCCGCAGCTCGGCGCCGTCCAGGGCTCGCTCAACAAGCTCTGCATCGGCCTGCCGGCCAAGGTCAACGCCCAGTCCCTGTTCGCGGTCCTCGCCAACGTCGGCGTCCAGGACGTCAACGTCCTCGCCAGCCCGCAGAACCAGCAGTGCACCGAGAACTCCACCCAGGCCAAGGGTGACGAGGCCCTCTCGCACATTGCCAGCAACATCCCGGTCCTCTCCGGAAACCTCTCCGCGGGCAGCTGATCGGTTCGATTCCGCGCCGGTGTCACGCGTCACGCGTGACACCGGCGCGTTTCATTTGGTCTAGACCTTGACAGGTTCAGACCATTTTCGCTTCAGTGGGCACCGTTGCCCCCACGGCAAGTCCCCCCACTGAAGGAGCAGTTACGTGATACGTGCGCTTCGCCTCCGCGCCCTCGCACTCACCGCCGCCGCGGCCGTCACGGCCGGTCTCACCCTCACCCTCCCCTCCTCCCCCGCCGTCGCCGCGGCCCCCTGCGCCGGCGCCTGGGCCTCCTCCGCCGTCTACACGGGCGGCATGAGCGCCTCGTACGGCGGCCACAACTGGCAGGCGAAGTGGTGGACTCAGGGCGAGACGCCCGGCACCACCGGCCAGTGGGGCGTCTGGTCGGACCAGGGCACCTGCGGCGGCGGGGGCCAGGACCCGGATCCGGGCAACCCCACCGGATTCGTGGTCTCCGAGGCCCAGTTCAACCAGATGTTCCCGAACCGGAACCCCTTCTACACCTACAACGGCCTGGTCGCGGCGCTGTCCGCCTACCCCGGTTTCGCCAAGACCGGCGACGACACCACCAAGCGGCGCGAGGCTGCGGCCTTCCTCGCGAACGTCTCCCACGAGACGGGCGGACTCGTGCACATCGTGGAGCAGAACACCGCCAACTACCCCCACTACTGCGACGCGAGCCAGCCGTACGGCTGTCCCGCCGGACAGGCCGCCTACTACGGCCGCGGGCCCATCCAGCTCAGCTGGAACTTCAACTACAAGGCGGCCGGTGACGCCCTCGGCATCAACCTGCTCGCCAACCCGTACCTCGTGGAGCAGGATCCGGCCGTCGCCATGAAGACGGCGCTCTGGTACTGGAACACCCAGAACGGCCCGGGCACGATGACCGCCCACGCCGCCATGGTGAACGGTGCGGGCTTCGGGGAGACCATCCGCTCCATCAACGGCTCCCTGGAGTGCAACGGCGGCAACCCCGCCCAGGTCCAGAGCCGCATCTCGAAGTACCAGAGCTTCACTCAGCTGCTCGGGGTGACCCCCGGGAACAACCTCGGCTGCTAGGGGGTGCCGTGGCGGTCACCGCGTGCGCAGCGCGGTGGCCAGCTGGGCCCGTGAGCGGACGTCGAGCTTCTGGTAGATCCGGGTCAGCCGGGCCTCGACCGTCTTGACGCTGAGGAACAGCTTCGCCGCGGCCTCCTGGTTGCTGGCGCCCTGGCTGACCAGCAGCGCGAGCCGGGTCTCGGCCTCGGTCAGGGTCGCGGCCGCCGGTACCCGCGCACCGGCGCCGTCACCGGCGGCCGGTTCCCTGGCGAGCTCCGTCCAGGGGGCGGCCCCGGCCCGGTCGAAGACCTCGGCCGCGGCCCGGAGTGCCGCGCGGGCCGGCGCGCGCCGGCGCCGCCGGCGCTCCACCCGGGCGAGGGCGAGCAGCGTGCGGCCGCGTTCCAGCGGCAGCCGGAGGGCGTCGAAGCGCTGGGCGGTGGTCTCCAGCAGGTGCACGGCCGCGTCGGCGTCGCCCTGGGCGGACAGGCACAGCCCGCGGGCCCGGTCGAGCGCCGCGACGACCCCGGTACGGCCGAGGCCGACGGCGACCGTGCGGACGGAGGACAGCAGCCGGGCCGCCTCCTCGGGTGCGTCGGCGGCGATCAGGGCCTCGGCGAGCTCCCCGTGCCAGCGCAGGATCGAGGGGTCCACCACCTGCTGGGCGGCCTCCAGTTCGGCGACGCGGCGCAGGGTGGCGACGGCCTTCGCCGCCTCTCCCGTGGCGAGTTCGACGAGGCCGAGCGCGTGCAGGCTGCGGGAGAGGAAGACCTGGTCCTGCTCCTCCTGCGAGGCCTGGATGCCGCGCCGGGCGTATCCGGCGGCCCGGGCGAAGCTGCCGCCCATGGCTTCGGCCATCGCGGCGACGTACCAGGCGGGGCCGGGCGAGAGGCCCGCGTCGATCGTGAGCTCCAGGGCCCGGCGGGCGTGGGCGGAGGCCGCCTCGCACCGGCCGCTGCGCAGTTCGACCTCGGTGAGGCTGCGCAGGACCTCGAAGACGTCCTCGGCGGAACCGGTGCGCTGGACGGCGGGCAGCAGGACCATCAGCTGGCGGCGGGCGTCGTCGAGGCCGTCGTCGAAGAGGGCGTGCCGGACGGCGAGGTACTGGGGCGCGTTGCGCATGCCGAGGGGCACCTCGGGGGCGGGCAGGGCGAGGGCCTCGGCCAGGATCGCCTCGGCGCCCGGGTCGCCGAGGATGCGGCCCATGCGGGCCCGTACGGTCAGGGCCATGGCCTCGGCTACCTGGTCGCCGCCGAGTGCGGCGAGCGCCCCGGCACGGGCCGCGGCGTCGCGGGAGCGGACCGGGTCGCCGTCGCTGAGGTTGTGCTTCCAGGCGATCCGCAGCTGGACGGCGGCCTGGAGCGAGGGGTCCCCGGCGGCCTCGTCCATGGCGTACGCGATGGTCTCGTCGAGGGCGCCCAGGGCCTGCCCCGCGGCGTCGATCACGGCGAGCCGGGCCCGTACCCGGTCGGCGGGCGAGGCGTCGCGGGCCAGCACGGCCCCGGTGGCGCGGCGGGCGAGGTCGGCGCGGCCGGACCAGCCGGCGTCCTCGGCGGCCGCGACCAGGCGGGCCAGTTCCTCGCCGGCCAGCCAGGACGGCGTACGTTCGGCGGCGAGCAGGCCCAGTTCGGCGGCGAGGGCGCGCTGGCCCCGGCGGCGGCAGGCCGCGGCGGCCTCGGTGATCTCCTCGGCGAGCCACTGGTCGGGGGTGTCCACGGCCAGCGCGCGGTGGCGTACGGCCTGGACGGGATCGTCGACGGCGGCGGCCAGGGCCGCGTGTCCGGCGGCGCGTTCGGGCCAGCCGGCGTCGGCGGCGAGGGCGGTGGGCAGGGCGCCGGCGGTGAACTCCACGGAGCCGTCCTCGCCCACCCTGACCAGCGCGGCCCGTTCCGCCTCGGCCAGCTCGGCCTCGGCGTCGGGGCGGCCGGCGCGGCGCAGCAGGGAGATGGTGGGGCGGGTGGCGAGGGCGGCGAGCAGCAGGGTGCGGCGGGCCTGGGCGGGGGCGGCGGCCAGGAGCCGGCGGGCCACCTCGCGGGCCTGTCCGGAGACGGGCAGGGTGTCGGCGTGGTGGGCGCTGCTGTCGCGGGCCTCGGCGGCTTCGGCGAGGGAGTGGCCGAGGGCGAGGGCGAGGCGCGGGTTGCCGCCGCTGGCCTGGTGGATGCGGCCGGCGAGGCGGGCCGGGAGGCCGTGGCGGACCAGGAGTTCGGCGACCTCGTCGGCGCCCAGCGGGGGTACCCGGATGGCGGGGACGCCGGGGCCGCAGAGAGGTTCGCCCACCGGGACCCCGCCCTGGACGCATTCGGCGACCAGGACCCGTACGCGGGGCGGGGTGAGGCGCAGGGCGAAGCGGAGCAGGTCGGTGCTCTCGGCGTCGAGCCACTGGGCGTTGTCGAGGACGAGCAGGACGGGGTCGCGGTCGGCGAGCGTCCGCAGCACCTCGACCACGGCGAGGCGCAGGGCGATGTGGTCGCGGCCGGCCCGGGGGGCGTCGGCCTCGCGGCGCAGGAGGGCGATGGCGGTGCGCTGGGGGCCGGAGAGCTGTTCCAGGGCGCCGCCGGGTACGGAGGCGAGGAGGGCGGCGGCGGACGCCTCGGGTATCCATTGGTCGGCGGCCTCGGGGGCGAGGCGCAGCACGGTCTCGCGGCGCGATTCGGCCGCGGCCGCGACGGCGCGCACCACCTCGGTCTTGCCCGCGCCGGCCGGTCCGGTCAGGAGCGCCCGGCCGTGCGTGGTGAGCGCGCGGTCGACCGCCTTGATCAGTTCTCCGTGTCCGACACTTGTGTCAGCGTGCCCCGTCGCCGCCACCACGCACAGCCACCAGCCTCTCGGTCCCCAGCTCCGGTGCCCTTCCTGTGAGAGGCGACAATACGAGGTCGAGTGGCGGGCGGACACGGATTGTGACGCAGAAATCAGTCGCGTGCCGGGAAAACCCGTCGGACCTGCCGATACGAGGTGTATCAGCAGGTCCGCGGGCTTGCCTTGGTCCGTACTATCGGGCCGTCAGGCCGATTTGGCTCCTGATCAGAAGGTCAGGTTCCAGGAGTCGATCTTGCCGGTGTCGCCGCCGGCGTTGTCGTTGACCCGCAGCTTCCAGGTGCCGTTCGCGACCTCGGAGGAGGCGTTCACGGTGTAGACCTGGTTGATGTTGGCCGTGCTGCCGCCGGAGCGGTTGTGCAGGTTGTAGACGCTGCCGTCCGGGGCGACCAGGTCGACCTTGAGGTCGCCGATGTAGCTGTGGACGATGTTCACGCCCACCTTGAGGGTGGCCGGGGCGTTGCCGGTCACACCGGTGACGGTGATCGGGCTCTCCACGGTGGTGTTGTCACCGATGGCGTAGTCCGTGGTGTTCTCGCGGCCCGAGGTGGGCGGGGTCGAGGTCACGGCGGCGACGGTCGCGGCCGCGTCGGCGAGGCCGGCGCCGCAGCCACCGGTGCAGGTACCGGCCAGCGGGCGGGCGTTGGTCTTGATCGCCGACTCGATCTGGGCCGGGGTCAGCGAGGTGTTCGCCGACTTCAGCAGGGCGGCCAGGCCCGCGATGTGCGGGGCGGCCATGCTGGTGCCCTGGTAGGGCTTGTAGATCTCGGCACCGGGGGTGGTGGTGCCGGCGTTCAGGGTGGAGAGGATCGCGTTCTCGGGGGTGGTGACGGTGCCGGGCGTGTCGGTGGCGCGGCGGGTCTCACCGCCCGGGGCGGCGATGTCGATGATCGTGCCGTAGTTCGAGTAGTACGAGCGCTCGCCGGCGCGGTTGGTCGACGCCACGTTGATCACGTTGTTGCAGCTGGCGGGCGAGTAGCCGGACGCGTTGGCGTTGCTGTTGCCGGCGGCGACCACGACGGTCGTACCGCGGGCGACGGCGGCGTTGATGGCGTTCTGGTAGCTCGTGCCGCAGGCACCCGGGCCGCCGAGGCTCATGTTGATGACCTTGGCGGGGGTGGCGTTGGCCGGGACGCCCGCGACGGAGCCGCCGGAGGCCCAGGTGATGGCGTCGACGATGTCCGAGGTGGCGCCGCCGCACTTGCCGAGCACGCGGACGGGCTGGATCTTCGCGCCGTAGGCGATGCCGGCGACACCCTTGGAGTTGTTGGTGGCCGCGGCGATGGTGCCCGCGACGTGGGTGCCGTGCCACGAGGAGGTGCTGGCCTTGGAGCCGACACCGCACTCGCCGTCGGTGGCGTTCCAGTCGCCCTCGTCGGCCGGGTTGCCGTCACGGCCGTTGCCGTCGCGGGCCTCGGAGGAGGTCGAGATGAAGTCGTAGCCGGAGACGATGTTCGGCGCGACGTCCGAGTGGGCGACGTAGCCGGTGTCGATCACGGCGACGGTGACGCCGGAGCCCGTGGTCTTGTCCCA
Source organism: Streptomyces sp. NPDC001549 (assembly GCF_042894025.1). NCBI lineage: Bacteria > Bacillati > Actinomycetota > Actinomycetes > Kitasatosporales > Streptomycetaceae > Streptomyces > Streptomyces sp. NPDC001549. The sequence continues at coordinate 166,005 of NZ_JBIAVJ010000004.1, read as the reverse complement.
GGCACCGGGGACGTTCATGCCGGCGGTGGACTCGAAGAGGTCCCACTGCTTGGCGTACTCGGTGTCGTTCGGGGTGACGGCCTGGGCGTAGGCGCGGGTGTCCGGCTCGACGTAGGCGACGTCCGGGTCGGCGCGGAACTGGGCCATCACGTCCGCCGCGTCGGCCGGGGCGGTCGCACCACCCAGGTTGACGAGGGCGGCTCCGGTGCCGAGGCGACGGTCGAACTTCGCCTTCTTGTTGCCGGCCTTCTTGCCCTTGGCGGTGGCGTCGTCGGCCGCCGCGGTGTTCGAGCTGGCCTCGGTGGCCGAGGACTTGTATCCGACGATGAGGTTCGCGACCGGCGCGGTCGGTGCGACCGTGGCCGCCGCCGGTGCCGCGCCGGGGTTCTCGACGGCCGCGGCCACCGAGGCGGTGGCGGTGGCGGAGCCGGCGAGCAGGGTGACGGACATGGCCACCACGGATATGAGCCGACGTCTGGAAGCGTGCACGTGTTCCCCTTCGAGGGCCGTTTCCGGGCATGCCGGAGCGGCCGGTCAGTGCAGTGTGGGAGGTTCCGGCGGCCGCGGGACCGGGAGCGAGTTGGTCGAGCTCGCCCCGGCCTCCGCCGCGCGCCACGTCGCCCGAGCCGCAACGGCGGGGCCGGGCAACGGCGGTCCCGGCTCTCCCCCCGACCGGTGCGGCCTTCACGCCATGTGGGGTTGGCGTGTGTGCCTCAGGGTCAGGGGAAGATCGCCGGTGGGCAGACAGTAGGCAACACGGGGATGAACTCGATACGGGGAAAACCCTTGTCCGCCCCCTGCGGCTCCCCCCGGGGGTCCCTCGGCAGGGGCGCTGACCAGGTATGTTCGGCGCCCGCGCGATCGCCGCGCGGGACCGGGAGCAGGGCCGGGAGCGGTGGCGGGAGCGGGGCCGGGAGCGGGAGCGGGGCCGGGGCCGGGAGCGGGGTCGGGAGCGGGGCCGGGAGCGGGGCCGTTCCTACCGCGGCGGGAAGAGCTTGCGGAAGTACGTCCAGCTGGTCTCGTTCGGCTCGCTCCACTTCTCCGGCGCGTGGGCGAATTCGGGGTGGTGCTCGGCGATGTACGCGCGGGTGCGCTCCGGGACCTGCGCGTACGAGTCCAGCTTGCGGCCGCGACAGTGGAAGGTGAGGCCGCCGGGGCGCTGCCCCTGTTCCATCCAGGGCAGCCACGGGGACATCCGGGTCCAGGACATCGTGGCGGGGACGCTCACCGCGTCGGTGGTCAGGGTGGCCGCGGGCGCGAAGAACTGGAACAGCTCCAGGGCGCGGTAGGTGTCGTCGGCCGAGTGGGCGGGATACTGCGCGACCGGCAGGGGCGAGGGGTAGGCCAGCGGGATCTCCAGGCTGAAGCAGACCTGGTCGCCCAGTTCCGTCACGGGGACCGGGAAGGGCCGCCACTTCTGGTTGGCCGGATCGTTCCAGACGTGGACCACGGGCTTGTCCTCCCAGGTCTCCAGGATCTGCCGGGTCCCGGGGTCGAGGTAGAACGCGGCCTCCCTGGACAGGAGCTGGTAGCCGCCGAGCTCCTCGTCCGCCACGAGGCGCGCGACATTGAGCCCTTCGAAGCCGAAGAGACGCCGGTAGGGCTCGCCGGGGGCCCAGGAGTGGACGTCCCCGGTCCACCGGTACGTGACCTCGGCGCCGTCGAGCGAGGCGCGGGTGCGGGCGAATGCGTGCAGGGGCTCGGCGGGTGTCAGCTCTGATGTCATACGCCCCACTGTGCGCGGTCGCCGCACGGCCGGACAAGCGGCCCCACGGACAACCTCGGCCCCGTCGGTGACGGGTCAGGAAGCCGCGCGACGCACGTGCAGATGACCGTCGAGGGGGTAGGCGGGGGGCGCGGACGCCAGCGTCCTGTCGTACGTGTAACCGCACTTGGCCGCGACCCGGCAGGATGCGAGGTTGTCCACCTGGTGGAGCAGTTCGAGGCGCTCCAGGCCGTCGGCCCGGAAAGCGTCCAGGGACCAGGCGGTGAGGGCTTCCAGGGCTCGCGGGGCAACGCCCCGGCCCCGTGCCTCCGCCGCCGTCCAGTAGCCGACCTCGGCGGAGGCCTTGCCGAACGCGACCTCCTTGAGGACGACGTTGCCCACCAACCGCGCCGCTGTCGCGCCCCGGGCCGCCTCCAGGACGGCGAATCCGAACCGGACCCCCGCCGCCCAGCCCCGCTCCTGGGCCCGCACCCACCTCAGTCCGTCGTCCTCGCACTCCAGCCCGGGATCCGGGGAGGCCTCGACCAGGGCGGCGACGTCTTCCACGCACCAGGGCCGGAGAACGAGAGCGGAAGCGGTCGGTGTCGCGGCGGCCTCGAGCGTGACGGAAGTGATCATCGGCCGATCGTAGCCAGTGCGGCCGGGCACGCGGGGTCGCGGTGGTCGAGGCGCTGATCGCCACCGGCGCCCCGGAGGGCTGCGAGGCGCCGGCCCGACGCCTGCTGGAAGGCCATCCCATGTGGGGTGCCGGGGCGTGGTGGTTCGACGTCGACGAGCGCAGCCGGATCTGCGACGGCGGCCACAGCCCCAGGCGGACGCCGCTGGGTGACCGCCTGCCGGAACAGCAGCGGGCGGCGCTGACGCGGTGCCTCACACCGGACTGAGGCGCACACCGGAATCAGGCACCTCGGGGCCGCCGGGAACGGGGTCGTACGCGGCCCCGGCGGGCCCACGGCCGCGATTCGGCCGTGGTGCGCGCCTGTGTCGCGGAGGCCGTCCGGGAGCACCTCGGTGCCTGGCTGGAGGAGAACCCGGAGCAGGCGGAGGCCGTCATCATCCGGATCCTCCGGGCCGACGCCCTCGACTGAGTGCTCGCCGCATCCCGGCCGGCGTCGGCCAACGGCAGGCCGTCGGCAGGCCGGCCGGGATGTGATGATTCAGGCATACCTCTCGAAGAGGGCTTGGATGTAGCCCTCCAGTCTCCGGGTCAGGACACGGGCCGTCAGGTCGACGCGGCCCAGTTCACGCCAGGGCACGCCGACCTTCTCCGCGTCGGGAGCGAAGCCCAGCGTGTCCAGCAGCCGCCAGTAGAGGTGGGCCGCGCGGTCCTCGGTCAGGGTTCCTCCCGCGGCGGCATAGCGGTCCGCGAAGCCCATCCCCGCGGGAACCCCGTGCAGCAGCGCGAGGGCCGTCGAGCAGTGCGCCACGTCCAGGTCGGCGGGCCCCCAGGAGGTCTCCACCCAGTCGACGACGCCACTGATCCGGAGGTCCCCGTCCGCGCCGGTGAAGAGGACGTTCCCGGGATGGAAGTCCCGGTGCAGAAAGCGGCCCCGGTAGTCCGGCGGATCCCGGCGGATGACGTCGACCGCCCGCTGCCAGAGCTCGGGCCGCTCGGTGGCCGCGGGCGGCGTCACCCGCTCGGCAGAGGCCCAGGCCTGATAGGTGCGGGGCCGCTGTTGCGCGGCTATCAGCAGCTGATGGATACGCACCAGTTGACGGGCCAGCAGTTCGGCGCGGTCGTCGGCATCCTGATCGTCCAGGCGCACGGTTCCCGGCAACAGGGACATCAGCAGGGAGGGGTGGTCGCAGTGCTGCGCCGTCGCATCCACCGCCACCAGCGTGGCCGCGGGCACGTCCGTGTCACCGAGCAGGCGCAGGATCGCCGCTTCACGGGTCAGCAGGCCCTCCGCGTGCCGGACGAAGAAGGGTTTGACGAAGGACCGCAGGACGAGCGAGCGCCGACCGTCCGGGCCGCCCAGGTCCAGGCGCCGCATCTCCGAGGTCCAGCCGCCGCGCAGCCGTACGGCCTGCTCGATGCGCTCGGCCTCGGACAACTCCTGCTCCACCCAGGCGCGCGTGGCACCCCAGTCCCCGCCGTCACGATCCGCGCCCATGCCCTCGGCCCCCTCGCCCGAACTCATGCGGGCACACTATCCGTCACGGTGAACCGTCGGCCTCACCGTCCCCGGGCCTGTGACCGGCCCACACCGGAACACACAAACGACGGCGTCGCGCCCGTCATATGGATGACCAGTTGACGGCGGGGGCGCCACCGGCAACCGTGACCGGCATGTGGAACGAACACCGGCTGCTCACTCTCGCCATCTGCCTGGTCCTGGGCGGCGGGCTGATCGCTGCGGTCCTGGGGGCGTCGCGGGCGGCCGGTCCGCGCGCCGGGGTGACGGACGGGCGGCCGGTGGCGTCCGACTACGTGGACATACGTGATGTCCCGCGCCTCCCGGCAGCCGCTCCCGCCGCGGGGTCCGGGGGATCCGCCGGGTCGGTGGTGGTGGATTGCGGACGCAACGAGCAGGGCCACTACAACGAGGACAACCTCGTGGTCTCGCCCGGGCTGCAGGGCGGGGCCCATCACACGCACGCCTACGTGGGGAACCTCTCCACCGACGCGCTGTCGACGGAGGCCTCGCTGGACGCGGCCGGCACGAGCTGTGCGGGCGGCGACCGGTCCACGTACTACTGGCCCGTCCTGCGCCGCCCCGACCGCCCGGGCACGCGCCCGCACGAGGATTCGGCGGGGCACGGGAACGTCGGCGAGATCGTGCCGGAGACCTCGGTCCTGGTGGAGTTCCGCGGCAACCCCGTGAGCAAGGTGGTGCCGATGCCGCGCTTCCTGCGCGCGATGACCGGCGACGCCGTCGCGTACACGGCGGACAGCGAGGCCGACGTCCGGGCCCGCTGGGGGTGTTCGGGCTCCCCGGACCGGGCCACCACCCGCTACCCGCGCTGCCCCGCGGGCGAACGCGTCACCCGCACCCTGGTGTTCCCGAGCTGCTGGAACGGCCTCGACACCGTCGGCGTCACGCACCGCTCGCACCTGCTCTTCACGGCCGCGAACGGTGTCTGCCCCAAGGACACCTTCCCGGTTCCGGAACTGCGCGTCTCCCTCGCCTACGAGATCCCCCCGGGGCTGAACGTGGCCCTCGACTCCTTCCCCGAGCAGCGGCACAGCCCGAAGACCGATCACGCGATGTTCGTGAACGCGATGACCGACCGGCAGATGGCCGCGCTCGTCGACTGCATCAACAAGGGCCGCGACTGCCGGACCTGAGTGACGCAGGTCACGTGAACCGAATCCGTCCCGGTGGCGTGTTCCGACCGCACCACATATGCGAGGAAGACGGAGAGGGTGAGATGGCCGGACCACTGTGGCCCCGCACTCGGCGGGGCTCGACCGATGAGGCACTGATCAAGTCGGTGTACGAGGAGCACGGCCACGCCCTGCTCGCGTACGCCACCCGGCTGACCGGAGACCGGGCCGCCGCCGAGGATGTCGTACAGGAGACGCTGATCCGGGCCTGGCGCCACTCCGAGGTGCTGGTCAACGGGAAGGGCTCGGTGCGCGGCTGGCTGCTCACGGTGGCCCGCAACATCATCACCGACCGCTACCGGGCGAAGGCCGCCCGGCCGCCCGAGGTCTCGGGAGCCTCGTCCGCTCCCCCGGTGGAGGCGGACCACGCCGATTCCGTGGTGGACAGCATGACGGTCCTGGGGGCCCTCGATCAGCTGTCGCCGGAACACCGCGACGTCCTGAAGGAGTTGTACTACCGACAGCTCAGCGTCGCGGAGGCGGCCGACAGCCTCGGCATCCCGGCGGGTACGGTCAAATCTCGCTCGCACTACGCCCTCAAGGCGCTGCGCGACGTCTTCAAGAGCGACGGATTCAGGGACATCGGTTCCAGAGAAGGAAAGCGATCGGGCAGGCCGCCCCAGCAGCCCGCCGGACTGCGTGAGGTGGTGGCATGAACCGGCAGAGGCACGAGGAGGAACTGCTCGGCCCCTACGTACTCGGCGTCCTGGACGCCGAGGAGATCCGCCGGGTCGAGGAACACACGAGCGGATGCGTGCAGTGCCGGGAGGAGGTGGCCGCGTTGCGCGAGATGGAGGCGGCTCTGGGCGAGGTGCCCGACGAGGCGTTCCTCGACGGACCGCCGCAGGGCGGTGACCTGCTGCTCCAGCGCACCCTGCGGCAGATGCGCGGCGAGCGGGCCGGTGATTCGCGCCGGCGGGCTGGGCTCGCGGGACTGGCGGTGGCTGCGTCGCTGGCCGCCGTGTTCTGGGCAGGAACCCAGCTGGGTACGGGCGATCCGGACGCCGTCGCGCTGCCTGTGCCGCCGTCCCCGACGGCCACGGCGAACCCTTCCCCGCCGCCCGCCGGGACCAAGGTGCTCTCCGCGACCGACAAGGTCACGGGTGCGCGGATGACCGTACAGATGACGCCCGCCACCAAGTGGGTGCGGGTGCATGCCGCGGTCACGGGCGTGCCGCCGGGCGAGCGGTGCCGGCTGGTCGTTGTCTCCAAGAACGGTACGCGCACCACCGCCGCCGGCTGGGTCACGGGCAGCCAGGGGAACGGCGAGGCCAAGGGCGCGGCGCTGGACGGATCGGCGGCCGTGGACCCGGCGGACGTCAAGGCGATCCTGGTCGAGAACGAGTCGGGCCGGACGTTCGTGTCCGTACCGGTCTGACCGGACCGGTACGACCGGGCCCGGTCGGTCCGAAAAAAACGGACCGCGGGCCGGAACGTGACGGAGCCCGGGAGCATATCCAGCTCCCGGGCTCCTGCGTGCCACCCAATTGCGCACACCGGCACGTTTAAGAGTCGCGGATCATTCTTAGATCGACGTGTTCTGCCTTTGAACTACCGCGCCATGAGAAGAGGCGCAGAGGGGACTTGAACCCCCATCCATCGATGATCGTCCACGCTCGGTCGATCCGGTGTTCGGCGGCGAATACTGAGACTGGAGCGATAATCTGAGTTTGAAGGGCCGCCTCTACCAGCTTGGGCCACCCCGGCTCGCAGTGCCGGGGGAGGGATTCGAACCCCCAACTGACACCCTCGTTCAGCTTCAACATCAGTTTCAGCTTGCGCTCTCGCGCACCCCCTGCAGACATACAGAGGGAGTCTTCGGGGCTACTTGAACAAGTAGCCGAACACCGCGTCGCCGACCCGGTGGTCGGTGACCTCGGCGCTGTTGGCCTCCTCGCGGGCGAACTTGACGGCCTGCTGGAGCTTCTCCACGCGGTCGAGCAGTTCGTTGACCCGCCGGGCGGGCAGCGCACCGGAGAACTTCACGGTCGTCCAGTACCCGACCGGAACGTCCTCGTAGTACACCTCGACCTGCGCCGGGTGCTTCTCGGTGGCCTCGGCCTTCACGTGGTTGCGCGGCACCTTCTTGGTACGGATGGTGCGCACCGGGTCCGTCTTCCAGGAGTCCGTGGACGGGTCCAGGTTCCAGGATTCGGAGGCGTCCAGCACCGGCAGCTTCCGCACGAAGGTGTGCATGTCGGTGAGCTGCTTCTCCAGGAAGAGCAGGTACGGCACGGGCACCTGCTCCAGCAGGACCGACCCGTCCACGACGACATCGGCGGCCGCGGTGCGGTTGGCCCAGTCCTTGGTGGCCGTCACGTCGAACAGCCGCGTCAGGGTCCCCGCCGTCGCCCGCAGCACGTCCTCGGCCTTGACCTGCACCCGGGTGGACTCGGGCGGCAGCTGCTCGCCCTCCTCGTCCTTGGGCTGGTAGGTCCGGGAGATACCTGCCAGCAGGGCGGGCTTCTGGACGTCGTGGTGAGCCTGGGTGAGCTCCTGGAGGGACTTGGACTTGACGCCCTTTTCCACTGCGATGATCTGATTCAGCTTCGGCACGTGATCAACCTAGCAGCCGATTGTCCGATCATTCACCCGGATTTCCGGCACTGCGGCCGGTCATGCGCACGGTGCGGTGGGTGCCGTTCACGCAGAGGCCGAGGAGCGGCTCGGGGAGGAACCACCCGCTGCCGGCGGCAGGTCGCTTCGCCGCGGAACCACCCGTCGCATCGGCTCGTCTTCGTGGCCGGGCAACCGCAGCAGCCCTGTCCGCCGATCGCCCCCGCCCCGGCCCCTCCCCCGTTGATCCGAAGCGGGCAGCGCACCAAGGAAGGCCACACGCGGACCGATCATCACATTGCGGTCCATGACATCCTGTGACGTCACAACTCGCCGGACGGTATCGGCGGACGTCCGGGGAATATGGGGAAGGTCCATGAGGCTCTGCTTCCTGGTGGAGGAGCACTACCGCCACGACGGCATGCCGAACGAGGTGATCCGGCAGCTGACCGCGTGGGGGCACCAGGTGGACGTCGTACGGCCGGGCGGCTCGCTCCTGCGCATGACCGAGGTGGTGGACGCGGGCGCGCACGACGCCTGGGTCCTCAAGACCGTGTCCGGCGGCCCGGGTCTGACGCTGCTCGAAGCCGCCGCCGCGGCCGGGACGACCACCGTCAACGACGCCCGCTCGATCCGTGGCGTACGGGACAAGGCGCTGGCCGCCGCCCTCGGGCGCGGCCGGGGGCTCCCGCTGCCGCCGACGTACGCCGTGGCCCGCCCCGAGTTGCTCAGGGAGATCCCGGCGGCGGAGTACCCGCTCGTCGTCAAGCCCGCCGACGGCAGCTCCGGACGGGCCGTGCACCTGGTGTCCTCGCCGGAGCGGCTGGAGTCGCTGCTGCCCGTGCTCGCGGGCGAGGGCCTGCTCATCGCCCAGCCGTACGTGCCCAACTCGGGCACGGACATCAAGGTGTACGCGGTCGGCGGGGAGCTGTTCGCGACCGAGCGCTGCTCACCGCTGCACCCGGACCCCTCGGTACGGGAGCGCCGCGTGCCGCTGTCGGCCGAGGTGGCGGCGATCGCCGCCCAGGTGGGGGCGGTCTACGGGCTGGATCTGTACGGCGTGGACGTGCTGCTGGGCCCGGACGGGCCGGTGGTCGTCGACGTGAACGACTTCCCGAGCTTCCGTCAGGTGCCGGACGCGGCCGCGCGGGTGGCCCGGGCGGTCCTGGAGCTGGCGCGGGCGGGCGGTGCCACGCAGCCGCCGCCGGCGCCCGTGGCGCTGCCCTACCCGCTGCCCCTGTCGATCCCGGCACAGGTCTCGGCCGTGGGGGGCGACGGCGCGTGAGGATCGGCCTGATCACCCCGGATCCCGGGCATCCGCTGCTGGCGGACACCACGGCCCTGCTGGCCCCGGAACACGCGGTCGAGGCCCTCGATCCGCTCACCCTCGGGGACGTGCCGCTGCCCCTCGCCGAGGTGTACCTGCTGAAGTCGCGGACACCGCACGCGCTGGGTCTCGCGCGCTACCTGGAACGGCGGGGGGCGGCCGTGGTGAACTCCGCCTCGGCCACCGCCCTGTGCCAGGACCGTACGGAGATGGCCGAGCTCGCCCTGCGGGCCGGGCTGCCCTTCGCCGCGACCCGTACGCACGGCTCCCTCGGGGCCTGGGCGGCCGGGGCCCGGCTCGACGCCCCCGTGGTGGTCAAGAGCCGGCGCAGCCGCCGGGGCGACCTCGTCGCCCGCGTCGACGACGTGGCACGCCTGCGGGAGCTGGCGCGGGAATGGCCGCACGAGCCGGTCGTGGTGCAGGAGTACGCGCCCAACAGCGGCTGGGACCACAAGCTGTGGGCCATAGGGGACCAGGTCTTCTCGGCCCTGCGCCGGTCCGAGCTCTCCCCCGGGGGCCGTGGCCCCACCCGTCCCCTGCCCCTCGCGGAACTGCCGTCCGGCTGGGCCGATCTGGTGCGCGAGGTGGGCGCGGTGTTCGCGCTGGACGTCTACGGCGTGGACATCATCGACACCGGCGGCGGGACACCGCTGATCGTGGACATCAACGCCTTCCCCGGGGTCCGGGGCCAGGCCGGCGCCCCGGAGGCCCTCGCGGCACTGGCCCTGCGCCGGGCCGCGGGGCGTGGCTGAGGGCTGTCCTGCCGGGCAGGTCCGGACGGGGGAATGCGCGGGGCACGACAGCCGTGGCCCGGTGTCGTGGCGCCAAGGGGCGGCGGGCGCCGTGAGGATCGGGGCATGGGCGTCGTCCTGCCGGTCCTCTTCGCGCTGTTCGCGGCGTTCAGCAACGCGCTCGCCACCGTGCTCCAGCGGCGCGCCGCGCTCACCGTGCCGCAGAACGACGGCTTCCGCCTCGGCCTGGTCCTCGATCTGCTGCGGCGCCCGCTGTGGATCGGCGGCATCCTGGCCGTGATCGCGGCGGGGGTCGGGCAGGCCCTCGCGCTGGCCACCGGCGCGCTGGCGCTCGTACAGCCGCTGTTCGTGCTGGAACTGCCGCTCGCACTGCTGATCGCCTCGCTGATGACGCGCCAGCGGCTGCCGCGGGCGCTGTGGCTGGCCGTGGCGGGGGTGGTGGCGGGGCTCGGGGTCGCACTCGTGGCCGCCTCGCCCATGGGCAACCGGACGGACGTGCCGCCCGAGCGCTGGGTGGTGGCCCTGGCGGCCAGCGCGGTCGTCGTGGCCGCCCTGGCCGTGGCCGGGCTGCGCCTCCCGCCCGGCCGGGCCCGGGCCGGCTGCCTCGGTGCCGCCACCGCCGTCTGTTACGCGCTCACCGCCGCGCTGATGAAGTCCGCGGTGCACGTCCTCGACGACGACGGCTTCGCCGCCTTCCTGACCACCTGGGAGACGTACGCCTTCGGGGCGAGCGGCATCTGCGCCCTGCTCCTGCTGGAACACGCCATGCAGGGCGGCCCGCTGGTCGCCTCGCAGCCCGCGCTGACCCTCGGCGACGCGAGCATCAGCATCGCGCTGGGGGTGGTGCTGTACGAGGAACACCTGCGGTCGGGCTGGTGGCTGCTCCCCCAGCTGCTGGGCATCGCCCTGATCTGCGTGGGCGTCCTGGCGCTGGCACGGGCCGGGGAGGGCGCGCCCTGAAGCCGGTAACGTGCCGGTCGGTCGAGCGGAGGGCGGGATCCATGCGAGCGGTGGTCTTCGAGCGGTACGGCGAGCAGGCCGAGGTACGGGAGGTGGCGGAGCCGGTTCCGCCGGCGGGCGGGGTGGTGGTGCGGGTGGAGGCCACCGGGCTGTGCCGCAGCGACTGGCACGGCTGGATGGGGCACGACCCGGACATCGTGCTGCCGCACGTCCCCGGACATGAACTCGCGGGTGTGGTGGAGGCCGTGGGGACCGGCGTCATGAACTGGCGGCCCGGCGACCGGGTCACGGCGCCGTTCGTGTGCGCCTGCGGCAGCTGCGCCGACTGCGCGGCCGGTGACCACCAGGTGTGCGCGCGGCAGACGCAGCCCGGGTTCACGCACTGGGGGTCCTTCGCCGAGTACGTGGCCCTGGACCACGCCGACGTGAATCTGGTGGCCGTGCCCGAGGAGCTCTCGTACGCGACGGCGGCCGGTCTCGGCTGCCGCTTCGCGACGGCGTTCCGGGCGGTGGTGGCGCGGGGCCGGGTGGCGGCGGGCGAATGGGTGTCCGTGTACGGCTGCGGTGGGGTGGGGCTCTCCGCCGTGATGATCGCGGCGGCGGCCGGGGCCCGGGTGGTCGCCGTGGACACGGCGCCGGGGGCGCTGGAGCTGGCGCGGAAGTTCGGGGCCGTGCACTGCGTGGACGCCCGGGACGGCGCCGACGCCGCCCAGGCCGTCCGGGAGGCGACCGGCGGTGGTGCGCACCTGTCCCTCGACGCGCTGGGATCACCGGGGACGGCGGCGGCCTCGGTGGCCGGGCTGCGCCGGCGCGGGCGGCACGTGCAGGTGGGGCTGCTGCCGGCGGCTGCCGGCGCGGCGGCCCTGCCGATGGACCGGGTGATCGGCTGGGAGCTGGAGATCCTCGGGAGCCACGGCATGGCGGCGCACGCCTACCCGCCGATGATGGAGATGGTCCGGGGCGGGGTGCTGCGGCCGGACCTGCTGGTCACCTCGACGATCCCGCTCGACGCGGCCCCGGCGGCGCTGGCCGCCATGGGCACGGCGGCCGGGCGCGGGGTCACGATCATCCTCCCCGGATCGGGCACCCGGGGCTGAGCTGCGATCGCCCGGTTCGGGCGGACACCATCCTCCGGGTACCGAGTGACGCCGCCGCCCTGTCCGCCGGAACCGTCCTGGGCCCGGGACGCCGATCGGCCCCGGCGCCCGGCGGGGCGGCAAACAAGGCGCCGGAGTGGGGCTGGAGCTCCGCACGTGTGCTCGGCTGCTTCGCGCTGACCGTCGTCGGCCTGGCCGAGTTCTTCCGACGCTCCGCCCGGCACCCCAACCCCGTGGTCGCGTTCTCGCTGTTGCGGGTGCGGTCCTTCAGCCTGGCGAACCTGACCGCGCTGGTCTTCAACTCCTGCTTCGGCGCGGTGCTCTTCTCCTTCACGCTCTGGTCGGCCTCGTCATCGGCATCTCGGTGTTCATCGCCGTGCTCGGCACCCCCGGCCCCGGCGCCGCCACCCTGGAGGCCTTCCGGCACGCCTGGTTCATCGCGGCCGGGATCGGCGTCCTGGCCCTGCTCGTCGGCCCGCTGCTCGCCAGGCGAACCGAGGCGGACGCCTCCTGAAGCCGCGCGGCGCCGCGTAGAACCGCCGGCGCCGCGCAAGGATGCCCACCGACCGCCGCCTGGAGCCCGGAACCCCCGCCGGACTCCAGGCGGCTTCGCCGTGTCCACCACCGGCCGGCGAGTCCTTGGACTCCGTCTGTATCCACGCGGCCGGCGACCGGCTCTGTACGGGCGTGAACCAGCGACAGGCGGAGGGGACCGGGTAATGAAATTCGAGGGCGGACTGGGAGTGAAGGCGGTCGCTCGGCGCGGTCCGCGGAGTGGAGCCGCAGCCCGTCGTCCCGCACGAGCGTGGTCGACACCGGTCAAGGCCTTGAACATGGCGAAGACCCCCGGTGCGGTGGGAACCGTCCAGGAACTCACCGCACGGAGGTCTTCGTGTCAGGGACCACTCGGACCCGGACCACTCGGTGCCGACGCTCCCGTGGGCCTGCCGGCTACCCCGGCAGCGGGGTTCGCGCGTACGCGCCCGACAGCAGGTGGCCCGCGCCCGGAGCCACCGCGTCCAGGTCCAGGGACCGGAGCATCTGGTGGGCCGTGCAGACCGCCGCGGACACCACCGGCTTGCCCAGGAGCTGCTCGGCCTCCTCGATGGCGCCGAGCGAGGGCATCTGCACGCACGCCGAGAGCACGACCGCGTCGGCGTCGGCGTACTCCAGTGCCCGCGCGAGGCCCGGCAGCCGGGCCGGGTCGTGGGCGGCGACGTCGAGGTTGTCGGGGATTTCGAGGGCCTGGTGGTCGAGGACCTCGATGCCCTCGTGCGTCAGGTAGTCCACGACGGTCTGGGTGAGCGGGCGCATGTAGGGGGCCAGCAGCACGATCTTCCGGGCGCCGATGGTGTGCAGCCCGTGGACGAGGGCTCCGGCGCTGGTGACGACCGGGGCGGGCGCGCCGTTCTCGGCGGTCCGGGTGTGCAGGCGCTGCTCCGAGGTGCGGTGGTAGCCGAGGCCCATGCTCATGATGGCCACCAGGCAGGCGTAGCCCAGTACGTCGACCCGGGCGTCGGAGAGTTCCACGGCGCAGCGGTCGGAGTCGGCGTCCATGGCCTTGAGCTGTTCCGGGGTCACGTGGGTCATGCGCATCCGGCTGGAGTGGAAGGTGAAGCGCTCGTCGGGTGCGACGGCCTGGCGGGCCCGGAGGATGGCCGGGACCTCCGTCTCCATGGTCACGTTGGAGCTCGGCACGATCTGGCCGATGCGGTAGGTGCGGGGTGACACGGGTACTCCTCTTTGCCCGGGCGGGTCAGCGGGCGTCGACGACGGGGTTGGTCAGGGTGCCGATGCCTTCGACCGTGGCCTCGACGGTGTCGCCGGGGCGCAGGAACTCGGGCGGGACCATGCCGGCGCCGACGCCGGACGGTGAGCCCGTCGCGATGACGTCGCCGGGCTCCAGGGTCATGCCGGAGCTGATGTCGGCGATGAGGCGGGCGATGGGGAAGAGCATGTGCCGGGTGTTCGACTTCTGCTTGGTGACGCCGTTGACGCGCAGCGAGAGGTCGAGGGCCATCGAGTCGGGGATCGCGTCGCGGGTGACGACCACCGGGCCGAAGGGGGCGTAGGAGTCCTGGCCCTTGGAGAAGAACCACTGGCCGGAGCGGCGCTGGTCGCGGGCGCTGATGTCGTTGACGATGCTGAAGCCGAAGATGTGGTCGTACGCCTCCTCCTCGGTCACCCGGAAGGCGGGGCGGCCGATGACGACGGCGAGTTCGCACTCCCAGTCCAGCTGAGTGGTCAGGTCGGCGTTGTGCAGGATCGGCGCCCCGGGGCCGGTGACGGCCGTGGCGGGCTTGCCGAAGAGGACCGGGCGCGGCGGCAGGTCCTTGTCGGTGTCGAGGCTGCGGCTGGACTCCTCGACGTGCTCTATGTAGTTGAGTCCGACGCCGATGATCTTGCCGGGGCGCAGGGGTGCGCGCAGGGTCACGTCTTCGAGGCGGTGGACGGCGCCGGCCGGCCGGCCGGCGGGGTCCGCGGCGAGCAGTTGCCGGGCCGCTTCCAGGGCGGTGGGCCCGGCCTCGATGAACGAGAGCAGGTCGTGCGGGAGTGTGACGCCGGCGTGGTCGGCGAGGACCGCGAGGTCGAGGACGAGGCCGTCGGACTCGGCGCCCAGGCGTCCGGTGGAGTGGTCGGGGCCGGTGGTGAAGGTCAGCAAGCGCATGTGCGGGGGCTCCTCGTGGGTCAGGCGGCGGTGGTGGGCTGGTGGCCGCCGTTGTCGGCGTACGCCTCTTCCCGGTGGAAGCCGAGCGAGCGCATGACGGGGAAGTCGTTGAAGGAGAAGAGGCAGGCGTCCTCGGACCGGTCCAGGTTGTGGTGCTCGTGCCAGGCCCAGGAGGGGACGCAGAAGATGTCGCCCTGCTTCCACTCGAAGCGCTGTCCGGCGATCACCGAGACGCCGTGGCCCTTGGCCGCCGTGTAGATCACCGAGCCTGTGTGACGGTGGGCGAGGGTGGCCTGGCCGGGGCGCAGCAGCTGCATGTGGGCGCCCATGGTGGGCATGACCGGGCCGCCGGTGACCGGGTTGGTGTACTCGGCGATGACCCCGTCGTACGGGGAGCCCTCGGTGGCCTTGGCCAGATTGCGCAGGGCCTCGTAGGTGGGCTCCCAGGGGAACGCCAGCAGCGGGGAGTACGGCCTGGTCCACTTCTCCACGCCATAGGGCAGCAGGTTCGCGCCGTACGTCAGCACGGAGGAGTTGATGACCTTGCCGGGGGTCTGGTACAGCTCGGGGTGGACCTCGTAGAACCCGGCGTCCAGGGCGTTGACCAGGGGGATGTCGAGTCCGTCCTGCCAGATGACGGGGGCGTCGTCGGCGTCGTTGCCGTGCTCGTGCCAGGTGCCGTTGGGGGTGATGGCGAAGTCGCGGGGGCCGACCTTCAGCTTCTGGCCGTCGACGATCGTCCAGGCCCCGGTGCCCTCGTGGACGAAGCGCAGGGCCGCGGCCTGGTGGCGGTGGGCGGTCATGGCCTCGCCGGGGCCCATGATCTGGAGCCCGGTGTAGAGGAGTCCGGCGGCGGCGCTGACGTCCTTGCGGCCCGGGTTGACGAGCATGACGACCCGGCGGCCGGCGTCGTCGCCCGCGACGAGGCCGAGGGCCTTGTGGACCAGGGGGCGCAGGTCCGCGTAGCGCCACAGCACGGGCACGGACCGGGGCTGCGGGTACCAGGGTTCGATGTCGTTGGCGACGGTCCACAGTGCGCCCGCGTCGAGGGTGCCGAGCTCCTCGTAGTACGCGGTGAGTTCGGGGGTGTCGGACACCCGGGCACGGCCGAGCATGGTGTCGTCCTGCTCGATGGTCATACGTCCTCCTCGGAAGCGGCGGGAGCGGCGGAAGCGGCCGGAGCGGCCGGAGCGATGAACGCCTCGGTGGGCGCGGTGGGCGCGGTGAAGGTGACCGGCGGCCTGGGACGGTTGTCCACTTCGAGGCGGAAGACGTCGAAGCGGTTGTAGTGGCCGACGATGTCGTGCATCTGCTTGGGCTGGATGCACCGGGCGAGGTCGATCTCGCCGTAGACGATGCCCTCCTCGTCGACGAGGGGCTCGGTGACCGGGCGGCCGTCCGGGCCGAAGATCCCGGACAGGGCGCTGCGCGGACGCGTGAACTGCCTCCGCAGCTCCTCGTCGTCCCCGGCGAGGGCGTCCACGATCTCCGGGGAGATGGTGGAACAGGCCACGACGGAGAAGACCTTGCCCTCGAAGCTGTGGGCGGCGGTACGGACGGCGATCGCGTCGGCCATGTCGTAGTCGGCGGGGGCGACGGGCAGGGCGATGTAGCAGGAGGCGTGGACGAGTTCGCCCTGCGCGAGGAGGGCGAAGCGGGCCAGGGTGTTGGTGTTCTCGCCGCAGGCCAGCGCGCCGAGCGGGCCGACCGGGGTGTCGTGGACGACCAGCGAGCTGCCGTCGCCGCCGGTCCAGGTGAGCTTCTCGGCCCAGGTCGGCACCAGCTTGCGGTGCACACCGAGGAGTTCGCCGTCGGGTCCGATGGTGAGCAGGGTGTTGTAGAGGACGCCGAGGCTGTGCGCGGCCCGCTCGTTGACCCCGATGACGAGGACGACGCCGTGCCGGCGGGCCGCCGCGCGCAGGGTGTCGACGTGCGGGCCGGGGATGTCGACGGAGGCGCGCTGGAGCCGCTCGAACCAGGGCGAGCCCTGGACCGGGTTCATCGTCCAGTTCCAGTAGGGGTAGCCGGGGACGAACACCTCGGGGAAGACGACGAGTTCGGCGCCGCCCGCCGCGGCTTCGGCGATCAGGGCGACGGCCTTGTCGACGGTGGCGGCGGGATCGAGGTAGACGGGCGCGGCCTGGACGGCCGCCGCCGTGAAGCGGGGCAGGTGGTCCCTGTTCATGTGCGTGGGCACCTCCGGCTCATCGGTGGGCGGGTACGGCTGCGCGGGGCAGCCAGCGGCGGTGGACGGATTCGGCGGGCTGCCGCAGGAGTTCGAGGCGCGGCGGGATCCGGTCGGTCCGCGCCGACGGGGGCCGCCCGCTGCCCGCCCGCCAGGCGCGTGCCCAGGGCGCGGCCGGACCCTGGTAGCCCTGGGCGGCGGCGGCGTGCAGGGTCCACAGCGGGTCGTGGAGCTGGGCGCGGCCGACGCCGCACAGGTCCGCCCGGCCGGCCAGGATGATCGAGTTCACGTCGTCGTACGTGGAGATCGCGCCGACGGCGATGGTGGGGACCCCGGTGGCGTTGCGGATGAGGTCGGCGTACGGAGTCTGGTAGCTGCGGCCGTACCGGGGCCACTCGTGGGCGACGACCTCGCCGGTGGAGACGTCGATGGCATCGGCGCCCGCCTCGGCGAGCGCGCCCGCGATCCTGACGGCGTCGGCCTCGGTGGTGCCGCCCTCGGCCCAGTCGGCGGCGGAGATCCGCACGAGGAGCGCCTTGCCGGCCGGCCACACCTCCCGTACGGCACCCAGCACTTCGAGGGGGAGCCGCAGCCTGCCGTCCAGATCGCCGCCGTACTCGTCGGTGCGCAGGTTGGTCAGTGGGGACAGGAAGCCGGACAGCAGGTGCCCGTGCCCGTACTGGAGTTCCAGCGCGTCGAAGCCGGCCCGGTCGGCCCGCCGGGCCGCGGCCACGAAGTCCCGTACGAGCGCGTCCATGTCGGCCCGGTCGGCCTCGCGCGGCACCGGGCCGCGCTCGTCCCAGGGCAGCGCCGAGGCGGCGACCGGCTGCCCGCCGCCGTGGGTGGCCGCGCGGCGTCCGGCGTGGGTGAGCTGGATGCCGAGGCAGGTGTCGGTCTGGCCGTGGACGAAGTCGGTGAGGCGCCGCCAGGCCGCCTCCTGTTCGTCGTTCCACAGGCCGGGGCAGCCCGGGGTGGCCCGGCCGTCGGCGGTGACGGCCGTCATTCCGGCGAGGACCAGCCCGGCGCCGCCGATGGCCTGCGTGCTGAGGTGGACGAGGTCGAAGTCGCCGGGGACCCCGTCGCGCGCGGTGTGCAGTGCGGTGGGCGGTACGACGACCCGGTTGCGCAGCAGCAGCCCGCCCAGCTGGTAGGGGCGGAACATGGGCGGCACGGCCGAGGAGCGGTTGACCGCGGTGGTGAAGCCCTCGTCGCGCACGCGCAGGTTGTCGTAGGTGACGCGGCGGCTGCGGGTGAGGAGGTTGAACGCGAACTGGTGCGGGTCCTGGCCGGTGTACCGGTCGATGTGCTCGAACCACTCCAGGCTGGCCTGGGCCGCGCGCTGGGTGGATTCCACCACCGGCCTGCGCTCGTCCTCGTAGGCGGCGAGGGCGGTCGGCACGTCCGGGTGCTCGTGCAGGCTGGCCGCGAGCACGAGGGCGTCCTCCATGGCGAGCTTGGTGCCGGAGCCGATGGAGAAGTGCGCGGTGTGGGCGGCGTCGCCGAGGAGGACGACGTTCTCGTGCCGCCAGGTCTTGTTGCGGACCGTGGTGAAGCGCAGCCACTTGGAGTTGTTGGGGATCAGGCGGTGGCCGTCGAGGTGGCCCGCGAGGAGTTCCTCGCAGCGCCGGATGCTGTCGTCGTCGCTGGTGCCGGGCGGATGGTCGCGGTCGGCGAACTCCTCGAAGCCGGCGCGCCGCCACGCGTCCTCCGCCATCTCCACGATGAAGGTGGAGCGGGTGGCGTCGTAGGGGTACGCGTGCACCTGGAGGGTGCCGAAGTCCTGCTCGTCCACGATGAAGGTGAAGGCCTCGAAGACCTTGTCCGTGCCGAGCCACATGTAGCGGCCGGAGCGCTCGTCGAGGTCGGGGGCGAAGGTGTCGGCGTAGGCGGCGCGGGTGGCCGACCGGACGCCGTCGCACGCCACCACCAGGTCGTATTCGGCGGCGAGTTCGGCTGCGGGCGGGGACTGGGTGCGGTAGCGGACGTCCACCTCCAGGTCGGCGCAGCGCCGCTGGAGGATCCGCAGGAGGTGCTGCCGGCCGAGGGCGGCGAAACCGTGGCCGCCCGAGGTGAGGGTGCTCCCCCGGTAACGGACGTCGATGTCGGCCCAGCGGGCGAACTCGGCCGACATCGCCTCGTAGATCTCGCGGTCGGCCTGGGCGATGCCGTCGAGCGTCTCGTCGGAGAAGACGACCCCGAAGCCGAAGGTGTCGTCGGGGGCGTTGCGTTCCCAGACGGTGACCTCCCAGTGCGGGGAGAGCTGCTTGGTGAGGGCCGCGAAGTACAGTCCGCCGGGCCCTCCTCCTATGACTGCGACGCGCACGGCGTGCCTCCTGCCGATGGTGCGGTGGTGAGTAGTTCCGGTTGCTGCGGTCCCGCCGTGCCGAGCAGTTCCCGTACCTCGGCGGGCCAGGGGGTCGACCCGGTGGCGTGGGCGGCGGAGTGGGCGATGACCATGCGGCCGGTGGCCGCCTCGCCGCCCCGCGCGCCCCGTACGGTGAAGGCGTAGTGCAGGGAGGCCGTGCCGACCTTGGTGACCTTGAGCTCGGTGCGCACGGCTTCCCCGAACCAGAGGCGGGCCCGGTAGTCGGCCTCGAAGTGGACCCGGGGCGTGCTGCCGAACAGGTGCGAGAGGCCCAGGCGGTGGAGCAGGACGGCCTCGGCCGCCTCGACCCAGCGCACGACGGTGGAGTGGTGGTAGTGGCCGGCGGCGTCGGTGTCGGTCCACTCGACGCGGCGTTCGACGACGACGCCGGCCGGCTCGGCGGGCGCCGGGGCGGGGGCCGCGTCGGGGGCGGCTTCGGTGCGGGCGCGTTCACGCAGTTCACCGCGCCGGAGCTTGCCGGTGCCGGTGCGCGGGAGCGCGGTGACGAACTCGACGGCGCGCGGGTACTTGTACGGGGCGATGGTCTGCTTGACGTGGGTCTGGAGCTCGCGGACGGTCGCCCCGTCGGCCGGGACACCGGCGCCGAGGACGACGTACGCCTTCACGAGCATGCCGCGGCGGGCGTCGGGGGCCCCGACGACCGCGCACTCCTCGACGTGCGGGTGGGTGAGGAGGGCCTTCTCGACCTCGGGGCCCGCGATGTTGTAACCGGAGGAGACGATCATGTCGTCGCTGCGGGCGACGTACCAGAAGTAGCCCTCCGCGTCGCGGATGTAGGTGTCGCCGGTGATGTTCCAGCCGTTCCTGACGTACGAGGCCTGGCGCGGGTCCTCCAGGTAACGGCATCCGGTGGGACCGGTGACCGCGAGGAGGCCGGGCTGCCCGTCGGGGACGGGGTCGCCGTTCTCGTCGACCACGGCGGCGCGGTAGCCCGGAACGGGGCGGCCGGTGGAACCGGGCCGGATGTCCTCGTCGGCCGCGGAGATGAAGACGTGCAGCATCTCGGTGGCGCCGATGCCGTCGATGATGCGCAGGCCGGTGGCGGCGTGGAACTCGTGCCACACCGCGGCCGGGAGCGGTTCGCCGGCGGACACGCAGCGGCGCAGCCCGGCCAGCCGGTCCACCGCCCCCGCCTCCATGATCGCGCGGTAGGCCGTGGGCGCGGTGAACAGCACGGTCACACCGTGCTCCGCGACGAGGTCGGCCAGCTGCAGCGGGGCGGCCTGCTCGATCAGCAGGGTCGCGGCCCCTGCGTGGAGGGGGAAGACCACCAGCCCGCCGAGCCCGAAGGTGAAGGCGAGCGGCGGTGTGCCGGTGAAGACGTCGTCCGGGCGGGGTTTGAGGACGTGCCGGGAGAACGTGTCGGCGTTGGCCAGGACGTCGCGGTGGAAGTGCAGGGTCGCCTTCGGGCGGCCGGTGGTACCGGAGGTGAAGGCGATCAGCGCCACGTCGTCCGCGGCCGTGACCACGGTGGTGAACCGGCCGTCCTTGGCGGCGCAGCGCGCGGTCAGGTCCTCCGGCTCGGGCCCCCCGTAGGTGAGGACCGGCAGGTCGGGCAGACCGGGGCGGCGGCTCGGGTCGAGCTCGTCGGCGTAGCGGTGGTCGCACAGGGCGAGCGAGGGCCGGCTGATGTCGGTGAGCTCGGCGAGTTCTCCGGCGCGCAGCAGCGGCATGGTGGTGACGGCGACCCCGCCGGCCTTCAGGACGCCGAACCAGGCGGCGACGAGCCAGGGGTTGTTGGGGCCGCGCAGCAGGACGCGGTTGCCGGGCCGGAGGCCGAAGTCCTCGGTGAGGACCTGGGCGACCTGGTTGGCGCGGTGCTGCAGTTCGCCGTAGGTCCAGCGCTCGGTCGGGGTGAGCAGACAGGGGCGGTCGGGGCCGTGCCGCTCGACGGCGTCGTCGAGCAGGCGCCGGGCGCAGTTGAGCCGGGCCGGGTACTCCAACTCCGGTAGTTCGAAGTGGAGTTCGGGCCAGAGGGGGAAGGGCGGAAGCCGATCACGACAGAAGGAATCGGCGTACGCGGAAGGGGAGAGCTCCATGGGGCGGCACCTCAATCAGGGAGCAGCGGGGAGATGAGTGCACGGTATGTCGAATATTTGGCGCTCGTCAACATCTCGCTATATCGCGTGGCGCACAGGACCTCTCGGTGCGCCTTCCAGGCGACATCCGCGTGCCATCCGGGCGGCTTCCGAGCGCCCTCCGGGCGCCCGCGACACGACTCAGGACACAGGGACGCGCACCCGGACCGCCTTGCCGAACTCATGGGCCACGACGGAGAGTTCACCGCCGAGCTCGGCCATCAGCAGCTGCACCATCAGCAGCCCGCGCCCGCCCTCGGACTCCGGGTCGACCTCCGACCGGGGCGCCGGCAGCCGCGGCAGTCCGGCGCCCCGGTCGGCGACCTCCAGCCGGAACCAGCCGCCACCCTCCGCGACGGCGACCCGCATCCGCCCGGCGCCGCCCGCATGCCGCACGACGTTCCCGACCAGTTCACTGACGGCCAGCAGCAGGGCGTCCACCACGTCGGCGGGGACCCGCCAGGCGTCGAGGGTGGCGCGCACCCGGGACCTGACCTGCGGAACGCTCGCGGCGACGGGGTCGGAGACCCAGTGGACGAAGCTGCGGACCGCGGGAACCGCAGAGGTGTCGGGGATGGTGAGCATGACGTGCTCCCAGAGGGGGAAGGTGGCGCCGCCACTGCAGTAGCTCGTGTAACTGATCCCGAATCTGGATCGTTCCTGGGCTTGTGGTCAGCGGAAACGCGTCGCTAGAGTCCTTGATTACACGTGTAACAAGCTACGCCGCCCCCGGCGGCTCGCGCAAGCATTCCGGACAAACGACGCGAAGCCTGCGTCCGCCCCATCCGTCACACAGCAACCGCTCCACCGGGACACCGCCGACATTGGAAGGGCCGCAATGACGCAATCTCCACCCGCCGAGATCGACATCGCCGACATGACCTGGCCACCCCCGCCGTACCGGTCCCCCGTACCGCCCGTGACGGGCGCGGACGGCGTCCGCCGCTTCGACGGGATCACCTACGCGACCACGCCCGGCTACCGCCCCCGGCTGCTCGACGTACAGGTGCCCGCCGGCGAAGGCCCGTTCGCGGCGATCGTCTGGATCCACGGCGGCGGCTGGCTGGACGGCGACCGCCGCTACCCGCCGCCGACCGTCCCCGCCGGCCTGCTGCACGGGGCGGTACTGGCGGCCGGGATCGCACTCGTCTCCATCGACTACCGGCACAGCCTCGAAGCACCCTTCCCGGCCCAGCTGCACGATGTGAAGGCCGCGATCCGCTACGTCCGCGCGTTCGCCGGCGACCTCGGCATCGACCCGGACCGGATCGGCGTCTGGGGCGAGTCCGCGGGCGGTCACCTGGCCGCCCTCGCCGGCCTCGTCGGCCCCGACAGCCCGCAGGGCGCGGCGCTGGAGGGCACGCAGGGCGTCGGCTCCGGCGAGACCGGGGTGCGTGCCGTCGTCGACTGGTACGGCGTCTCCGACCTCGTCACCCTGGCCGAGCACCCCATGCCGGTGATGCCCGGTGCGGATTTCCCCGATCCCTACGAGGCCCTGCTCGGCGCCACCGTCACCGAGCGGCCGGACCTGGCGCGGGCCGCGAGCCCGGTGACGTACGCGGAAGGCTCTGTTCCGCCGCCGTTCCTGCTGGTGCACGGGACGCACGACGGCCTGGTCCCGTACAGCCAGAGCGAGGCCCTCGCCGCGGCTCTGGAGAGTGCCGGGGGCGAGGTCACCCTGCAGCCCGTGGAGGGTGCCGACCACATCCTCCTCGGCTCCACCGACATCCCCGCCATTGTCGAGGGGGGCGTGGCCTTCCTGGCCCGGCACCTCGGCTCGGGAGCCTGACGGCGCCGGTCCCGCACGCCTGTTCCACCGCGGGGGCGCGGTCACGGCCGCGCCCCCGCGTTCCCTTCACAGCGCACCCGGCCGCGGGCCCCCGCCGCGGTCACGAGAGGCAGCCATGTCCGGCAACCCGACCGCCGCCACCCCGCAGGGCAGACCCCGCGGACCCCACCGATCCGCTGGGACCGGCCGACGCCCCGAGACCGGTGCGCCGCGCGGCCACGGCGTCCTCATCACGGGTCTCCTGCTCCTGGGGGCGGCCGCAGCACCCGCACTCGTCGTCCGCGCCGACGTCGCGCATCCGCCCTTCCAGGGGCTGGACGACCGGTGGCTGATATGGATGGGCGGCCCTCACGAAGGGCTGTACCAGGCCGCCGCCACGGCCCTGGACCTGTTCGGCGGGCCGGTCGGGGCGCTCCTCCCGCTCTCCCTGCTGATCCTGCTGCTCGTCCGCAGGCGCTGGGTCTCGGCCGGCTTCCTGCTCGCGGCCAGCCTCGGCGGCAACATGCTGGTCATCCAGGGCCTCAAGCACCTGGTGGACCGGCCGCGCCCGGCCGACCCGCTGGTCCGCGTCGACCACGGTTCCTTCCCGTCCGGCCACGCGGCGACGGCGGCGCTCCTGGTCGTCGTCCTCGGGGCCCTGCTGGTCCCGGCCGCCCGGCGGCGGGCGTGGTGGATCGGGGGCGCGTTCTTCACGCTGGCCATGATGTGGAGCCGGACCTGGCTCCACGCGCACTGGCTCAGCGACACGGTGGCCGGGGCCGCGGCGGGCGCGGGGGTGGGACTGCTGGCGTGGTGGCTGTTCGGTCCGGCACTCGCCCGGGAACGAGCCCGCGACCGCCGGGGGGCGGCCGCGGGCGCGGGTACCGCCTGAGCGGGCGGCCGTCCGGCATGCGCGCCGGCCGGACCGCGCACGGGCCCGGGCCGGCTTCGGCCCCCGTGGCCAGGGTGTTGCGCGACTACGGCAACGGGTCGACCGGGTGACCGGTCGCCCGTCACTGATACGGGATGTCGATGCCGGCCGCGCGCAGGTTCGTCTCGACCAGTGCGTTCAACCGGGCGATGGCCGGCGCCCGGTCCTCGCGGTGGTGGTTGACCAGTCCGTACCGGGAGGCGGTATCGGCCCGGCCCCGAGACCCCGTCGGCATCGTGAGCAGTGCCCGGTCCGCCAGTAGCTTGTCGGTCAGCAGGGACGCCAGCTCCTCGACCCGCGGGTCGTCGGGATCCCAGGACGCCGCGTCCGCGCCGCGCTTGGCCAGCTCGACGTACTCGGGATCGTCGAGCGAGTGCCGGAGCCGGGTCAGGAAGCTGTCGAAGACCTCCGGGATCAGTGCCCGGGCCAGCACCAGGGCTTCGCGTTGCGCAGCCACGTAGTCGGGACCGAAGCCGAGATCGGTGAGTCGGTCCAGGACCGCGCAGGCCCGGTCGGGCAGCAGGGCACGGTCGCCGCTGGTGAGTCGGTGCAGCGTGTCCCGGCGTGCGATCAGGCCCTCGATCCGTTCGGTGAGCCGGCGATGGACGTCGTCCAGGGCCTCGGCGAACCTCTCGGGATCGGCGTCGAGCAGGTCACCTGCCTCGGCCAGCGGCACGCCGGCCGAGGCCAGGGTCCGGACCTGGACCAGCCGGAGCAGGTCGGCCGATCGGTAACGCCGATAGCCGGAGCCGTCGCGCTCCGGCTCGGCGACCAGGCCGAGCCGGTGGTAGTGCCGCACGGTCTTGATCGTGACGCCGGCGAACGCCGCCGCCTGACCGATCGTGAGCCCGTCTGCCATCGGCTCAGCACACCTCCTGATGCTGGGGGTTCCTGGCGATCACAGGGGCGAGGGTAGCTCGCGTCCGTTCCCTCGCGTCGTCCGGCCCATGACCGTGACGGGTGTTGACCTTGACCTTGGGTCAGGGTGCAAGTTCATCGCACGGCCGCCTCGAAGGGGCGGCCGGAGATCCGACACCGTGAACAAGGGGGACGCATGAGGGGAAAGAGCGACAGCGGCTTGTCCGAGGCAGGGCTGCGCAGACTGCGCGACGTGCTGACACGGCACGTCGAGTCCAAGAGGATTCCCGGGCTCGTCGCCCTGGTCGGCCACGGCGGCCGGACCTTCGTCGAAGCGGTCGGGACGATGCGCCACGACGGTGGCGCGCCGATGCGCCGGGACACGATCTTCCGGATGGCGTCCACGTCCAAGCCGGTCACGATGGCGGCGGCGATGATCCTGCTCGACGAGTGCCGGCTGCGGCTGGACGACCCGGTGGACCCGTGGTTGCCCGAACTCGCCGACCGGCAGGTGCTGAAGCGGCCCGACGGCCCGCTGGAGGACACCGTTCCGGCGCGGCGGCCGATCACCGTACGGGATCTGCTGACCTCCACGTTCGGGCTCGGAGTGGATTTCGAGTGGATGGACTCCCCGATCCGGGCCGCGACCTTCGAGCGTCTCGACTACAGCGTGGCATCCGGGCCGGCGCCCGGGCCGGACGAGTGGATGCGCCGCCTCGGCGAGCTGCCGCTGTCGTACCAGCCCGGCGAGCGATGGCAGTACGACCTCAGCAACGAGGTGGTCGGCGTGCTGGTCGCCAGGGTCGCGGGCCGGTCGCTGGAGTCGTTCCTGCGCGAACGCGTCCTCGATCCGCTGGGGATGAAGGACACCGCCTTCCACGTGTCCGCCGACCGGATCGACCGGCTACCGCCCCTGTACGGGCCCGATCCGCAGACCGGAGAGTTCCTCGTGTGGGACGAGGCGGCCGGCGGAAGGTCCAGCCGGCCCCCGGCGTTCGAGGGCGCCGGCGGCGGGCTGGTCTCCACCGTCGACGACTACCACGCCTACTTCCGGATGCTGCTGAACCACGGCACGCACGGCGGCGAACGGATCCTGTCCCGGGCCGCCGTCGAGCTGATGACCACCAACCGCCTCACGTCCGGGCAGCAGGCCGCGCGGGACGCCATGTACAGGAACGTCGCCCATATGACGGTCGGACAGGGACTGCACGGCGGCTGGGGCTTCGGAATGGCGGTACGCACCCACCCCGGCGGCTACGCGCCCGTCGGCCAGTTCGGCTGGGACGGCGGTACCGGCACCACCGCCTACGCCGACCCGGGCCATCGGCTCACCGGAGTCCTGCTCACCCAGGTCGGGATGTCCACCCCGGATTCGCCGCGGCTCCTCCACGACTTCTGGACCACGCTCTACCAGGCCGTCGAGGACTGACGGAGGCCGGCAGACCACCAGACCAGCAGGTCAGGAGGTCAACAGGTCAACGGGGTCAGGACGTCCGGCGGTGCACCAAGACCGGCTGCACGGCCGGCACCGGCGCCGCCGTGCCCGTCTCGATCAGCTCGTGCACCGCGTCCGCGATCTGCGCGGCCGACGGCATGTCCAGCCGGACCGTGGTGAGCGCGGGCTGCTGGAGTGTGGAGAGGACGAGGTCGTCGCAGCCGACCAGGGCGACCTCGTCGGGCACGGTGATGCCCTCGGCCCGCAGCGCGTGCAGCAGCAGGGCGGCGTACTCGTCGTTGTAGGTGAAGGCGGCGTCCAGGCCGAGGCTTCGCCAGCGCCGGGCGAGTGCGCTCGCGGACTCCCGGGTGTAGGACAGCTCCAGCGGGGTGACGGTGGCCATGTGCCGGGCCGCCACCGACTCGGCGCCCGCGAGGCGGGGCTCGGCGAGGGTGCCGAGGCCGCGTTCCTGGGGCATGACCACGCCGATCCGGGTCCGGCCGCGCGCGATGAGGTGCTCGGCCGCGGTGACACCGATCCGGGTGTGATCGAAGCCGATGGTGTGCACCCCCTCGACGGGGTGGGACGCGAAGGCCAGCAGGCCGCGCACCCCCGCGCGGACCAGCACCTCGGCCGCCTGGGCGGTGAAACGGTCGCCGTCCAGGGCGACGACGGCCGCGGGGCGCAGTTCGGCCCAGGCCCGGGCGGCGTCGAGGGGGTCGGCGAAGCGGCCCGCGTGCAGGACGGCCGTGTACCCGTAGCGGTCGAGCTCGCTGTGCAGATCGTCGACCCAGTCGCTGACGAGGCGGCCGACCGCGGAGATCGACGAGGGCATCAGGACGAGGTTGCTGCGGCCGGCCCGCAGGGACCGGGCGGCCGCGTGCGGTACGTAGCCGAGCTGCTTGGCCGCGTCGAGCACCCGGGCACGGGTGCCGGCGCTCACCCGGTGACCCTGGGTGTCGTTGAGGACGAAGGAGACCGTGGCACGCGACACCCCGGCGAGGCGGGCCACGTCGGCGCTGGTGATGGATGCCGGGACGTGTGTGTCTCTGGTCATGACGTCCCTCGACGCTCCTTCTGCTCGGGCCGAGCATCCGATCGAGCACCGGTTCGCGCACCGGCTTCGCTCGGGTGGCTCCTTCCTTCTCAGGTTACACGAGTCAAATCAAGGGGGCGGGGGTGTGCAGGAGCCTGGAGGCTCCCGCGAGGTCGTCGAGGGCGGTCACGACCGAGTCGAAGCGCATCGTGGTGCGGGTGCGCGTGTCGTACGGCCGCCACTGCGGCAGGTCGGGGTGGTTGGGGTCGCCGGTGCGGACGAAGGCGATCCAGGCCCGGTGCATGGCGTACGCGAGGCCGTCGCGGACGGCGGGGGCGAGGCCGGCCAGGAAGGGCGCGTGCGACCACTGGCCGAAGTTGTCGAAGACGAAGGGGAGTTCGAGGCAGTGCGCGGCGCCGAGCCGGCCCTCGTACGCAGGGGTGGGCAGGTCGAACTGGTAGGCCCATACGGGACTGCCCGTCTCGCCGCGCGCCTCGGCCAGCCGCACCGCCGGCACCCGGAAGAGCTCGTCCGTGACGAGGTCCATCAGGACGTCGGCGGGACGGGCTCCGGGCCGGGCCCGCTCGTACGCCGCGTACACGCCCTCCGCGGCTTCACTCCCGAAGGTCTCCGCGATCCGGTCGGTCACCTGCTCCCGGGTGGCGGCGGCGTACCCCTCGTCGAGGGCGAAGCCGAAGTTGGCCTCCTCCCGCGTCCAGCCGATCATGACGTCGACATCGGCCGCGGCCCCGCTCAGCAGGGCCTCGGCGGGGTGGCCGCAGAGGGTGACTCCGTCGATCACGGGCAGGAAGGGCGTCGGCCAGTACCCCCATCGCATGGTCTGCGCGAACAGCCCGGCGCCCGCTCCGATCAGCTCGGGCCAGGGCAGCGTACGCAGCTCCGCCAGATCCTTGGCTCCGGCCAGCTCCAGGTAGGCCGCGGTGCGCTCCAGGTACGCCGCCGGGCCGGGGAGGTCCAGGCCGAAGGGCGGGCTCTGCAGGATCACCCGCCGGATCAGGCCCTCGGCCTGCGGGTGTCCGGCGAGGGCGGCGGTGGACACCGCGCCGCCGGACTGCCCGGCGACCGTGACGCAGTCCGGATCGCCGCCGAAGGAGGCGATGTTCTCCTTCACCCAGTGCAGGGCGGCGAGCTGGTCGGTGAGCCAGAAGTTGCCGCCCTCGGCGCCCTCGCCGCCTTCCCCATTACCGTCCCCGTCCCCGTCCCCGTCACCGTCCCCGTCACCGGGGTAGAGGTAACCGAGCGGCCCGATGCGGTAGTTGATGCTCACAACGACGAGGTCGCCGTCGCGCGCGAAGGTCTCGCCCGAGTAGCCGGGCAGCGAGCCTGAGCCGGACACGAAGCCGCCGCCGTGGATCCAGACCAGGACCGGGCGCCGGGCGTCGTCGACGGCGGGCGTCCAGAGGTTCAGGGTCAGGCAGTCCTCGTCGAAGGGGGGTGACCCGTGGCCGCCGAGCACCGGGTCACCGCCCTCCGTGTACATCTGCGGCGCGCTCGGGCCGTCGGCGGTGGCGTCCCGCGTGCCGCCCCAGCCGGCGTGCGGCCGCGCGGGCCTCCAGCGCAGGTCACCGACCGGCGGAGCGGCGTAGGGAACGGCCCGGAAGACCGTGACCCCGCCCTCGTTCGCGCCGCGCAGGCGGCCTGCTGGCAGGTCCACCACCGTCCGGTCCTGGCCTGGGGAGTGAGGCATGAGCCGTTCCTTCCTCGCTGCCGCGCGCGGGGTGCGCGCCGCCGATCGAGACTATGGCGTAAATTTGCCGAACGTCAATGTTGCTCAATAATTCGAGCTCCGGGGTGATGCCTCACAGCCACAGACTGTTCGAAGCCATCCGCTCCGACTCCGTCTCCAGCAGCGGAGCGAAGGCCCGCCACAGGACGAGGCAGGTGCCGGCGCCGACGAGGGCGCCGGCGGCGGTGTCGCTGAGCCACTGGGCGTGGAGCCAGGTCCGGCTGCCCATCATGGCGAGGACGTACGAGGCTCCGAACGCCCACCACCAGCGTCGCGCACGCGGCGGGAACACCACCACCGCAACGGCGACCACCAGCGTCACCGCACTGAACACCTGCCCGGACGGGTACGAACCGTCGTTGACCAGCACCAGCGGGTGCGGCGGACGCGGCCGGTCGGCCAGCTGCTTGAGGGGCAGGAGCACGACGAGGTTGGCGACGACGGTGACCGTGAACACGAACAGCCCCGAGCGCCAGCGCCCGTAGACGCACAGGCAGCCGATCACCAGCAGCGGCAGGACCATGCCGAGCGGGCCGCCGAGCCGGTCGAGGACGGTGGTGAAGCCGCCGAGGCCGTCACTGCCGCCGGATCCCCCGGCGGCGGAGTCGTTCACCGAGGCCGCCCAGCGGTCGTCGAGCCCCTGGAAGAAGGGCCGCCGGTCCAGCCGGAGCAGCAGCCCGGCCAGCAGCGCGAGGACCAGGAGGGCGATCCCGAGGCCGAGCGCATGACGCGGCGGGGCCGCCGGAAGGTGATGGCGGGGCGGGCGGACCGGCAGGGGCGGCCGGGACGGTGGCACGAAGGAGGGCGAGGGGAACATGGCGGGCCTTTCGCGGTCGTCTCCCCAAGCGGTGGGGGCACGCGGAGAGCAGGCACGGGACGGTGGAGCGCAGGGGAGGGCGCCGGGGAGCGCCATCGGGGCACGTCAGCAAGGGACGTCATCGGGGAACGTCTTCGGGATACGGCAGCGGGGTGCGGCCGGAAGTCACGGGAACGCGGCGGCCGGCGCACGGCACCCGGCGACGCCGGGGCGGGCGGGAAACCCGCCGACGACAGGATCGTCGCGGTGCGGCACGGAGTATTGCCGATGCGTCACGACCGCCACAAGAGCAAGAGGGTTTCTCGACACATCTGCCGCACCCGGTGGCCGCGAAGGAGTGGTTACACGTCATGCCACGCCGACTCCCCCGACGGTCACGATCTGCACAACGACGCGCCGTAGGACCTGGCGGAGCCCGGAAATGGGTGCTACACAGTGTCCACCGCACTTGGTGACACGTGTAACAACATCACGTTACGAGCGACGTCCGCCACCGCACGTCCCGACGGCGACGCCGTCCCGCGCCCGTTCATGGGCCGCCCCTCTCTCCCTCGCACGCCACCTCCCCGCTCCGTCCCCCGAGGAGTCGTCATGGCCACGCCCGAAGTCGTCGAACCGTCCGTACCCCCGACCGGGGAGCCCGCCCCCCGGCGAGGTCTCCTGCCCCTCCTGCTGGTCGCCAACTCGGCGATGATGGCGCTCTACATGGGCGTCGGCTCCGTCCTGCTGCCCACCCAGATCGCCTCGATCGCCCCCGACGACAAGGTCGCCGTACTCGGCCTGATCGGCGGCGTCAGCGCGGTCTTCGCCACCGCCTTCAACCCCATAGCCGGCGCCCTCTCCGACCGCAGTGGTCGCCGTAACCCGTGGATCATCGGCGGTGGCCTGGCCTCGCTCGCCCTCCTCGCCGCCCTCGGCAGCGCGACCACGGCGCTGCTCGTCGGAATCGGCTGGTGTCTCATCCAGGCGACCATGAACGTCTTCCAGGCGGCGGTCACCGCGATCGTGCCCGACCGGATCCCCGCCGCCCGCCGGGGCACCGCGTCCGCTCTGGTCGGGCTCGGCCTGCCCATCGGCGGTACGGCCGGCGTGCTCATCGCCTCCCAGACCGCGGACCAGCTGCGCACCGGCTACCTCGTCCTCGGCGCCGTCGTCGCCGGGTCCGCCCTGCTGCTCAGCGTCTTCTGCCGGGACGTCCCGCGCACCGAGCCCGCCGCCGAGGCGCCCGCCAGACCCAAGGGCGCCCAACTGGCCGCCTTCCTCTCGGCCCTGGCCAACCACGACTTCCGGTGGGCCTTCATCGGCCGGGCCCTGATGGTCCTCGGCTACTTCTCCGTCGTCGGCTACCAGCTGTACATCCTCGGCGATCACATCACGCTGCCCGAGGGACTGACCCCGCCCGCCGCGATGGCCGTCCTCACTCCGGTGTCGATGGTCGCGATGGCCGTCTCGACCGTGGTGGGCGGCCTGCTGTCCGACCGCTGGAACCGCCGCAAGGTGTTCGTCGGCGTATCGGCGGCCCTCGCCGGGCTCGTCATGGTGGTCCCGGTGATCAGCCCGACCTGGACCGGCATGCTCG
Organism: Streptomyces sp. NPDC001549; assembly: GCF_042894025.1. Lineage (NCBI taxonomy): Bacteria > Bacillati > Actinomycetota > Actinomycetes > Kitasatosporales > Streptomycetaceae > Streptomyces > Streptomyces sp. NPDC001549. Next base: position 134,771 of record NZ_JBIAVJ010000004.1, on the reverse strand, counting down.
TCTTCAGCGCGCTCAACGGGCTCGCCTTCGGCTGCTTCATGGCCGTCGACACCGCGCTCGTCACCCTGGTCCTCCCGCGGGCCGAGGACGCCGCCCGCGACATGGGCGTCCTCAACATCGCGAACGCCGGGCCGCAGATCATCGCCCCGTTCGTCGCCTCGGCCGTCGTCACCGGCCTGGGCGGATACACCCCGCTCTTCCTCGTCGGCGGGGCCCTCTCGCTGGTCGGCGCACTCGCCATCCTCCCGATCCGCAGCGTGCGCTGACCCCCTCCCCCGGGCCCGCCCGTCCGCAGCTCCGGCGGGCGCACGCCGAGGGTCGTGCGCCCGCCGGTCCCCACCCCTGCTCACCCTCGACTCCCTCCCCTCCCAAGGAGCAACCTGTGAGACGCAAGCGAGTTCTGCCGCTGGCCGCGCTGCTGCTGTGCACGCCGGCCCTGGCCGGCACGGCCCCGGCGGCCGCCGCGCCGCAGACCGCGCCCGCCGGCCCGTTGCGGATCCTGCTCACGAACGACGACGGCTACAACGCCCCGGGCATCCGGAAGGCCTTCGAGCGGCTGACCGCCGCCGGGCACGACGTCACGATCGTCGCCCCGCTCACCAACCAGAGCGGTGCCGGCACGAAGATGTCGAACGCCCCGACGATCGCGGTGAAGCACCCCGAGCCGAAGGTCTGGGCCGTCGACGGCAGCCCGGGCGACTCCGTCTCCTTCGGGCTGGCCGAGGTCTTCGCCGGGGACGCCCCCGACCTGGTCGTCTCGGGCACCAACTTCGGCCCCAACGTCGCCGGTCTCGCCACCCACTCCGGTACGGTCGGCGGCGCCGTCGCCGGGCTGGAGCACGGCGTACCGTCCATCGCGCTGAGCACCGGGGGTGTCACCGCGCCCGACCCGGTCACCACGGTCAACGCGATGGGGCCGACGCTCGACTTCGCGGTCAAGCTGATCGACCGGCTGCGGACGCGGGCCCGGTCCGGGCCGCTGCTGCCCAAGGGCGTCGGCCTGAACGTCAACCACCCGGTGGTCGGCGCGGACGGCAAGGGAACGGCCGCGGGCGTGTCCTCGACCTTCCAGGATCCGCAGACCCTGCTCGAACCGGACTTCACCGACGCGGGCGACGGCACGTGGAAGGTGACCGTCAAGGTGGACCTGCGGCCCGCCGCCAAGGGCGGTGACGTCGAGGCCGTGACCGCCGCCCGGATCGCCGTCAGCCCGATGAACGCCGACTGGAACACCGGGCCGGCCGACCAGGCCGTGACCTCCGCACTGATCGCCGGGCTCCGCCCCTGACGGGTCCCGGCCGGGGCGGGGCCCGCACCCCGCTCCGCCCCGGCCGGACAGGGCCGGATCCACCCCCGGCACGGCACCGGACCACCCCGGCTCGACACCGGACCACCCCGGCACGACATCGGCACGCACCGGAGACATTCCAGGAGGACGGATGAAGAGGCCCGGGAAACGGCTGCCCTCGGCAAGGTCCCTGCTCGGTACCGCACTTGCCCTGGTGGCGCTGCTCGCCTCCGCACCACCCGCGGCGACGGCGGCGTCGCCGTCCGGCGGATCACCGCACCCGGTGGTCACCGTCGCGCAGGGCGTCCTGCGCGGCCAGTCCCGCGACGGCGCGCAGGAGTTCCTCGGCGTCCCCTACGCCGCTCCCCCGGTCGGGGACGCACGGCTGCGGGCCCCCGTGCCCGCGCCCCGGTGGCAGGGGGTGCGGGAGGCCACCCGGCAGTCCCCCGCGTGCCTGCAGTTCTCGCCCTTCGGCCTGAGCGATCCGGCGGCCGTCAGCGAGGACTGCCTGTACCTGGACGTGTACCGGCCCCGGACCGCCCGCCCCGGAGCCCGGCTCCCGGTGGTCGTCTGGATGCACGGGGGTGCGTACAGCCAGGGAACGGGAACCCAGTTCGGCGGGCGGACCATGGCCGACCTCACGCAGAGCGTGGTGGTCAGCATCAACTACCGGCTGGGGCAGCTCGGCTATCTCGCACTGCCCGAGCTCGGCCGGGAGAACTCCCTGCGCTCCGGGTCCTTCGGGCTGATGGACCAGCTCGCGGCGCTGCGCTGGACCCGGGAGAACATCGGCGCGTTCGGCGGGAATCCGGGCAGCGTCACGATCTCCGGGCAGTCGGCGGGCAGCGGTTCCGTCTGCGCGCTGCTGGCCGCCCCGCCGGCCGCCGGCCTGTTCCACCGGGCCGTGCTGCAGAGCGGCCCGTGCACACTGCTGGGTACGCCGGACAGCGCGGACGCCGAGACACAGGCGCGGTCCTTCGCCGCGCGGGCGGGCTGCACCGCTTCCGCCGAGGTCGCCGCGTGCCTGCGCGCCGCCTCCGGGGCGGCGCTGGTCGAGGCGGCCCGTACGCTGCCCACGCGGGGCCCGGCCTCCGGTGACGGGCTGCTTCCGGTCGCTCCCGCGCAGGCCATCGGGAGCGGTGCGTGGAACAAGGTGCCGGTGCTGATCGGGAGCACCCGCTCCGAGGCCCGCTTCTTCGTCGCCCTGACGCAGCCGTACCTGACCGCCGAGCAGTACACGGCGCAGATCCTGGCGGGTCACGGGGCGGCCGGGCCCGAGGTGCTCGCACGCTATCCGGTGGCGAAGTACGGCTCGCCGTATCTGGCGCTGTCCGCGGTCATGACGGACTCGACCTTCGCGTGCCACACCGCGTGGACGGCGCAGCTGTTCGCGGCCCAGGTGCCGACGTACGTCTACGAGTTCGACGACCCGCTGTCGCCGACGCTGGCGGGCGCGCAGGTGCCGGGCCTGGACGAGTCGAACGCGCACAGTGCGGAGCTGGCCTACCTGCACGACTTCACGATGGGCGAGCGCCCGCTGACGCCGGTGCAGGTCGCGCTCGGGAACCGGATGAAGCGCTACTGGGCGGGGTTCGCCCGCTTCGGCGCCCCTGTGGTGGCGGGTCAGACCCCGTGGCCGCCGGCCGGTGCCGGAGCCGGCACGGTGCTCACCCTGGACCCGGCGGCAACGCGGACGGCCACGTCGTTCGGGGCGGAGCACAGTTGCGCGTTCTGGCGGACGCAGCCTCCCCGGCCGCTCTGACATCCCGCCCCCGATCCCGACCCGACCGACCGGTCGGGAAGTAGAATTGGATCATCGGGAGAGGGGGACCGGATGGACCGGAACATCCGCACGGTCGAGGACGTACTGAAGCTGCTGGACGGCCTTTTCGCACCGGAGGCCGACCGGTGGACGGACGACGGGGCGTCCTGGTGGGACGGTTTCTACGCGGACCGCTCCAAGCCGGTCCCGTTCTTCGTGCCGAAGCCGGACGAGAACCTGGTCGCGTACCTCGAAGGCGGCCTGATCGCCCCGGGCCGCGCCCTCGACCTGGGCTGCGGTCCGGGCCGCAACGCGCTGTACCTCGCCTCCCTGGGCTTCGAGGTGGATGCCGTCGATCTGTCGCCGGCGGCCATCGCCTGGGGCGAGGAGCGGGCCCGGGAGGCGGGGGCCCGGATCAGGTTCCACCGCGGGAACGCCTTCGACCTCGCCGCGACCACGCTGAGCGGCCCGTACGACCTGATCTACGACTCGGGCTGCTTCCACCACCTGCCGCCCCACCGCCGCATCAGCTACCTCGCCCTCCTCGAACGGTCCCTCGCGCCCGGCGGCCATCTCGCGCTCACCTGCTTCGCGGCCGGCGCGATGGGATCCGAGATCCCCGACGAGGAGTTCTACCGCGAGGCGGGCCTCCAGGGTGGACTCGCCTACACCCCGGAGTCCCTGCGGGCGATCTTCAGCGACCTGACCGAGGTCGAACTGCGCCGGATGCGGGACGAGCCCGCCGAGTCCCCGCTCTTCGGCGAGCCCTTCCTCTGGACGGCCCTGCTCCGCCGCCCCACCGGGTCATAGCCCCGAGGGCGGACGGGGACGGCGGCGGACGGCCGCGGACGGCCGACGGCTTCCGTCAGGCGGACGGCGGCCGGGGGCGTCGCTGCGCCCACGGCCGGACCTCCTCCAGTTGCGCCGCGACGCGCAGGAGGGTCACCTCGTCGTCCCGGCGGCCCACCAGTTGCACGGCGAGCGGCAGACCGTCCTCGCCGAGGCCCGCCGGGACGGAGGCGGCCGGGTGCCCTGTGACGTTCCACAGTGCGGTGTAGGCGACCATCGGGCGTGAGCGCGCCAGCGCCGTCAGCAGCCCGGCACCGTCCAGCGCGCCCACCGGGCGCGGGCGCTCGGCGACGACCGGGGTCAGCAGCAGGTCCATGGTGGTGAACATGCGGTCGGCGCGCTCCGCCAGCCGCTCCCCCGCCCGGATCCCGCGCTCCACGGCGGACCCGGGGACGAGCCGGGCGAGCGCGAGGGTCTGCCGGGTGCGCCGTTCCAGCAGGTCGGGACGCTCGACGGCGTCGGCCTCGGCCCGCACTCCACCGCAGAACTGCGCGGCGAACGGGGCCGTCGCGTCGGGGTAGCGGGGGTCGACCTCCCGTACGTCGTGGCCCAGTTCGCGCAGCGCCCGTACGGACTCCAGCACGGCACCGACGTGTTCCGGATGCGGGCGCACCGCGGGCACGGCCGGTTTGACCGAATAGCCGATGCGCAGCCGGCCGGGCGGGGTCTCCAGGGCCTCCACCCAGCTGGTGGTCGCGGGGCGGGCGCTCCAGCGGTCGGTGGGGGTGGTGCCGGCGAGCACGTCGTAGAGCAGCGCGGCATCGCCCACGCTGCGGGTCAGCGGCCCCACGGTGCCCAGCGCGTACCAGAGGTGCGGGTTCGGGGCGGTGGAGACCCGGCCGCGCTGGGGTTTGAGGCCGAACAGACCGCAGCAGGCGGCCGGGATGCGGATGGATCCGCCGCCGTCGCCGCCGAGGGCCGCCCCGACCAGTCCGGCCGCGACGGCGGCGGCGCTGCCGCCGCTGGAGCCGCCGGGGGTGCGGGTGGTGTCCCAGGGGTTGCGGGTGTGACCGTGGGCGGCGGATTCGGTGAAGGGCCACTGGCCGAACTCGGGCATCGTCGTCTTGCCGATGACGACGGCTCCGGCGGCGCGCAGGCGGCGTACCGCTTCGGAATCGGCGGTGACGGGGGTCCGGTTGGCGGAGCCGCCGAAGGTGGTGACCTGACCCGCGACGTCCAGTTCGTCCTTGACGGCGACGGGGACACCGTGGAGCGGACCGGTCGGCTCCGCCGCGTCACGGGCATCGGCCTCGGCGAGGGCCTGCTCGGCGAGGACGACGCGGAAGGCTCCGAGGGTGGCATCGGTCCGGGCGATGCGGCGCAGCGCGGCCTCGACGAGGGCGCGTGAGGTGGTCTTGCCGGTGCGCACCAGCTCGGCCTGGCGTGCGACCCCCTGGAATATCAACTCCACGTCGTCCCGGTCCTGTTCGTCCCGTCGTACGCCGTCTTCTGCCACGGACACCACCCTTTTCCCCTTACCTCTCGGTAACTCCGGTGCAAGGCTGGTGTCCCGGCGCTCGCGCGTCAACCCCGGCAGGGGTGGCGGCGGCGGGCAGGCGGATCAGGTGTGCCGGGCGGCGCACCTACAGGGGGTAGCCGTCGGGGATCTTCCCGCAGGGGGCGTAGGTGCGAACGGCGAGCGTCCCGGTGTTTTTGTACCAGTCCACATGGACCTGGTCGCCGGTGTCCTGGTTCTCGTATCGAAAGCCCCTGTCGGAGATGTTCTGACTGATGAGCTTCCAGCCCTGCTGCGAGAGCCGGGAGCGGACGCGCTCCTGAGCGGTGCGGGCGGTGTCCTCCGGAATGCCGGTGGTCTCCCGTTCGACGCTGAAGCTGCGGACGTCCGGGCGGGCTTGGTCGATGTGGGCGACGGAGCGCAGTCCCCGGTAGTAACAGGCGTCCGTCTCCATCCGGTCGGGCGGCGAGCCGGGCCGGACGGGCAGGGCCAGATCGTTCTCGACGCGCTCGGCCTCCGCGCCGAGCCGTGTGGCGACGGCATGGGGATCGACCTCGGGGTACGGTGCGCCGTTCCACAAGCGGTACGCGCCCCAGCCGGCGAGGAGGCAGCACATGACACCCCCGAGCGCCAGCGCCACGAGGACGGGACGAGAACGCGGGCGGCGGCTCGGGCGCGCCGGCGCGGCTGGGGAGACGGACCAAACGGAAGGCATGGTCAGAGCGTAGGGGGACGGGTTGTGCGGCATATCGGGACGGGTACTCAGGTCGGCGTGAGTACCCGCCGCATCCGTCCGCCGCATCCGTCCGACGTGACCGGGCCAGGGCCGGGGCCGGGGCCGGAGCGCGGGGGTGACGTCGTCCGGGTCAGGACGCCGCGGCCGGGCCCGGGCGGCGGCCGCGGATGCGGAGCACCGCGACGGACGAAGCGGTCAGTGCCGCCACGACGGCCGCCAGCGTCAGGAGCCAGACCGGGACGCCGCCCACCGTGAGCAGCTCGTCGTGGTAGATCGCCCTGCGGTACGGGGTGTCCTTGGCGGTGGCGCGCAGTTCGTGGTCGGCGTCGATGCGGCTCGGCACGGGGAACCGCTGGTCGATGGCGGTGAGGAAGACGGGCTCGGCTCCCGCCAGTTCGGCGAGCGGGCCGGTCCCGGGGTGGATGGTCCCCGCGAAGGTCACCTCGGGTGCGGAGCCGCCGATCGGGGAGGCGGGCTCCATGCGGTGGTCGGCGAGTACGTACAGGCCGAGGGACTGTGGTGTCTTCGCCATCCGGGAGAGCCGCATCGGGTAGACGAGCCGGTCGCTGTCGAAGCGGATCCTCAGCGGGTCCAGGTCGCCGCGCAGCGGTTTGTCCCCCGCGCGCGGGGCGAGCCGTACCGCCACGTACTCCCAGTGCTGGTCCACGTACGGCTTGACCTCGGTGGCGAGGCGGTCGGGGAGCTTGAAGCCGTTGCTCTCCAGCCAGTTCTTCAGGGCGTCCGGGTCGGTGGCGGTGAGCCGCGCCACGTCGAAGTCACCGAGCTGCTCGCGGCCGACGACACCGACCGGTGGCGCCGCGGCGCCGGGCGCCGGGGCCCCGGCGCTGTCCCGCATGCTCGTGGAGAAGGGCCAGTCGCGGTCGCGCGGCCAGAAGTAGCCACGTGTCTTGCGCTCGGGCCGGGTGAGCCGGCCCAGCTCGTCGAACATCGTGCCGTCGCCCAGCTCCACCGTGGCCCGGCCCGGTACCGGCATGATCCAGGCGGCCCGGTGGGCGTCCCCGCCGACGGTGAACCGCATCACGATCTGCTCCGTGCGGCCGTCCCAGCGCACGACGGAGGTCTCCCGGTCGACGCCGATCCGGGACTGGCCGTCGGGAATCATGGCCCCGCACCCGCATGCGTAGGCGGGGTTGACCAGTGCGCCCAGCTGGGTCGCGAGCAGGGCGAGCAGCAGTGCCGCAATTCTTCGTTTCATCCTCACGGGGTCTGTGACGAAGGCCCCTGTGATCCGGTTCCGACCCCCCTCGCCGACGACTCCGACCTGGCCTCATACTGTGCCCCATGACGGGGAGCGAGAAGCGGCAGCAGGCTCTGCTGCGCCGGTCCGCGGTGCTGCGCAGCCCGCTGGTTCCGGATGCCGTGGTGCTGGAGATCGCGCGGCACGACTGGGAGTCCATCGAGTGCGGCTGCGGCCGCTCGGCGGGCCATCTGGTGGACGCGGTGCGGGATGCCGCCGAGGGGCATCCTTCCGCGTTCCACGCGCTGGAGGGGCATGTCTTCTTCGCTGAGAACCTGAAGCCGCCCGCCCCGGCGGTGTGCGGTGTCCTGATGGCCGTGTGGGCCGCGCACCCGCCCCGGCGGGCGACCCGCGAGGCCCTGTTGTGGACCCTGCTGGCCCTGCTGTGCACGGTGGACGACGGCGGCACCCACGAGGCCGGACTGCACGGGCAGTGCGCCGCCTTCATCCGTACGGGTATCGACGGCTTCCGCCGTGAGATCGCCGCCGACCCGGGCTCCGGGAGCGCCGCCTACGCGGAGGGCATCCTGGACATCCTCGGCCTGCCGGCCTGAGTCCGGGGGTCAGCCTGCCGCCGTCAGGCAGCGCCGCAGCCGTGCCACGGTGATCTCCTCCAGGGACTCGGCGAAGGTCCGCGGCGGTGACGCCGGGACCGCCAGCAGGGACGGGACCACCAGGACCGCGCAGCCGGCGGCCTCCGCGGAGGCGGCACCGTCCGGCGAGTCCTCCACCGCGACGCAGGCCCGCGGTGCGAGGCCGAGACGCCCGGCGGCCTCCCGGTAGGGGTCCGGATGCGGCTTCGTGCGGGCGGTGTCGTCGGCGGACAGGGTGAAGGCGAAGGGGACATGGGCCAGGGAGCCCCCGACCACCGAGTCGACGACGACCCGCGGTGACGCGCTGACCAGGGCGAAGGGCACGCCCTCCGCCTCCAGCGCGGTCAGCAGCCGCTGGGCGCCGGGCCGCATCGGCGCCCCGGCCTCCACCCCGCGGAAGAAGCTCTCGGTGAGCGCCGCCGCCACCTCGGCCGGGTCTCCCCCTCCCGAGACCCGTACGAGGTGGGTGGCGGTGTCCTCCACCGCGCGGCCGACGACTTCCGGCGCGTCCGCGCCGGTGAGCCGGTGGCCGAGGCCGCCCGCTATCTCCTCGGTGGTGCGCCACCACAGCACCTCGGTGTCGACGAGGGTGCCGTCCATGTCGAACAGGACCGCGGCGAGGGCGCTCACGCGGACCCGGCCACGACGAGCACGGGCCGTTCGGCCAGTCCCACGGCGGCGCGCGCTCCCGGCACCAGGGGTCCGGCGTCCCGCGAGGGCAGGTCGGCCTTGACGGTCACCCCGCCCTGCAGTTCCAGGTGGAGCCGGGTCACGGAGCCGAAGAAGGAGGCGGAGACCACGGTGGCCGTGCCCTCGGCGTCGGCGGTGACGGTGACGTTCTCGGGGCGTACGAGGACCTGCACCTGGGGCGTCGTGGGAACCGGGCCGTCGACGGGCAGGCGGGCTCCCGCCACCTCCACCAGTCCGGCGTCGGTGAGCCGGCCGGGCAGCCGGTTCATGGTGCCGACGAACTCGGCGACGAAGGGGGTGGCCGGGCGGTCGTACAGCTCGGCGGGGGCGGCGCACTGCTCCAGCTTCCCGGCGTTCAGGACGGCGACCCGGTCGGCCATCGACAGGGCTTCCTCCTGGTCGTGGGTGACGAAGACGGTGGTGATGCCGAGGGAGAGCTGCAGGCGGCGGATCTCCTCGCGCAGGTTCGCCCGTACCTTGGCGTCGAGCGCGGAGAGCGGCTCGTCGAGCAGGAGTACGCGCGGGCGCAGGGCGAGGGCGCGGGCGAGTGCGACGCGCTGCTGCTGGCCGCCGGACATCTGGTGCGGGTAGCGGTCGCCGTGGTCGGGCAGGCCCACCAGGTCGAGGAGTTCGGCGGCGCGTTCGCGGCGCTCGGCCGCGCCGACCTTGCGTACCCGCAGGCCGAAGGCCACGTTGTCGCGGGCGCTCAGGTTCGGGAAGAGGCTGTAGGACTGGAAGACCATCCCGGCGTCGCGGCGGTTGGCCGGGACCCGGGTGATGTCCTGTCCGTCGACGAGGACCTCGCCGGAGTCGGGCTGCTCGAAACCGGCGACGACGCGCAGGGCGGTGGTCTTCCCGCAGCCGGACGGGCCGAGCAGGGCGAGGAGTTCACCGGGTTCGACGGTGAGGTCGAGCCCGTCGAGGGCGACGGTGGACCCGAACGCCCTGCGCAGGCCGCGGAACTCGACGCGCGCGCCCGCGGGCCGGTCGGAGTCCGCCGGCGTCCTGGCCGCGGGAAGGGTGGTGGGCGTGGTGGACATGGGCTCAGGACTCCTTGCGGGAGGTGGTGGCGGGTGCGGCCTCGGCCGTGGAGGGGGTGGTCCCGGCCCGGGAGAGGGCGATCAGCAGCAGCCAGGTGATCAGGAGGCTGAGGATGGAGACGGCCACCGACATCCGGGCCTGCGCTCCGGAGATCGAGACGATCCACACGGCGAAGGGCTGGAACCCGAGGAGGGAGGCGATGGTGAACTCGCCGAGCACCAGGGCCAGGGTGAGGAAGGCGGCGCCGGCGAGCGAGGCCCGCAGGTTGGGCAGCAGCACGCGCAGGACGACGTACGGCCAGCTCGCGCCGCAGCTGCGGGCCGCCTCGACCAGGGTCGGTACGTCGACGGCGCGCAGGCCCGCGTCGAGCGAGCGGTAGACGAAGGGGAGCGCCAGGACCGTGTAGGCGAGGACCAGGACGACGGGGAACTTCTCGTTCTGGACGGCGATGAAGGCCTGGTAGAGCGGGGTCCGTGACAGGTGTTCCGGTCCCCAGCGCAGCACGGTGGTGATTCCGGTGACCAGCGCGATCGGCGGCACCACCAGCGGCAGCATGCACATGACCTCGACGACCGGGCGCAGTCGCGGGGAGCCGATGCGTACGGCCACCAGCGCGGGTACGGCGAGCAGCAGCGACAGTGCGATGGTCGCGGCGGCGAGGCCGAGGGAGAGCAGCAGGCTCTCGGTGAAGCCGTCGGCGGAGAGCAGTTCGGTGTACGCCTCGAAGGTGATGCCCTGGCCGGGCACGTGCACGGTGAAGACGAACGAGGCGACGAGCGGGACGAGGAAGTAGGCGCCGGCGAGGGCGAGGACGGCTCCGCGCCAGATCCTGGGGCGGGGCCGGCGGGCCGGGGTCCGTGCCGGGGCCCCGGTCTGCGGTTCCCCGGTGTCCCGGGCACTGTCGGAGTACCGGGTGGTCGGGGTCATCGCAGCCATCGGGCGCTCCGTCGCTGGAGGGGCAGGTAGACCGCCATGACCAGGCCGGCGATCAGGATCATGTCGAGGCCGAGGGCGAGCGCCACGTTCTCCTGGCCCGTGAGCACGTTCCCGGACAGCGCGTCCGCGATCTTGAGCGTGACCAGCGGTACGGAGCCGCCGACGAGGGCCGCGGCCGTGGCGTGGGCGGCGAAGGCGGTCCCGAAGAGCAGCACGAACCCGCCGAGCAGGGAGGGCGCGAGGACGGGCAGGCCGACATGGCGCCAGAACTGCCGTCCGGTGGCTCCGCTGCTCTGGGCGGCCTCGCGCCACTGCGGGCGCAGTCCGTCCAGTGCGGGGGCGATCACCAGCACCATCAGGGGGATCAGGAAGTACAGGTAGACCACCGTGAGGCCGGTGAAGGAGTACAGGTTCCAGCCGAGGCCGGTGAGGTCGGCGAGCCGGGTGACGACGCCGGAGATCCCGACGGTGGCGATGAAGGCGAACGCCAGCGGTACGCCGCCGAAGTTGGCGAGCACCCCGGAGGCGGTCAGCGCGGCGCTGCGCAGGCCCGCGGAGCGGGAGGTGACCACGGCTTGGGCGATCACCACGCCCAGGACGCCGCCGACGAGGGCGGTGAGGGCGGAGAGCTGGACGCTGCCGATGAGGGAGCCGAGGTAGGGGCCCTGGAGGGAGCGCGCGAGGTGCTCACCGGTCACCCGGGTGGCGCCGCTCGCCGGGTCGGTGCGGGTGACCGCGCCGTAGGCCATGGCGCCGAGCGGGATGCCGAAGCAGAGCCCGGTGAAGGTGAGCAGCGGGAGGGTAGCGAGCCAGGTGCGCGGGCCGCGCCGCCGGCGGCGGGTGCCGCCGGCGGCGCGGGGGTCGGTGGTGGAGGACATCAGGAGAGGGCCTTGTCCCACTTCTCGGCGAGGGTGGCCTTGGCCTTGTCGAGCTCCTCGGAGGCGGGGAAGGCCGGGGTGCCCTGGACCTGCGGGAGCTTGGCGACGGCGGCCTTGTCGGCGGTGCCGTCCTGGCTCATGCCGGGGAGCAGGACCGGGCGGGCGTATCCCTTCAGCCAGAGGTTCTGGCCCTCGGCGCTGTAGAGGAATTCCAGCCACAGGCGGGCGGCCGCCGGGTTCGGGGCCTCCTTGTTGATGGCCTGCGAGTAGTACTGGGCGTAGACGCCGTCGGTGGGGACGGCGACCTTCCAGTCGACGCCCTTGCCCTTGAACTGGTCGGCGTAGCCGGCGTTCAGGTAGTCCCAGTCGATGGAGATGGGCGTCTCGCCCTTCTCGACGGTGGCCGGGGTGGACTCGACCGGGATGAAGTTCCCGCTCTTCTTCAGCTGCCCGAAGAAGTCGATGCCGGGCTGGATGTCGGCGAAGGAGCCCTTGTTGGCGAGGGCGGCCGCGTAGACGCCGCCGAAGGCCGAGCCGGACTTGGTGGGGTTGCCGTTGAGGGCGACCTTGCCCTTGTACTCGGGCTTGAGGAGATCGGCGAAGGTCTGCGGGCAGGTGGGGATGCGGGCGGCGTCGCAGCCGATGGAGACGTAGCCGCCGTAGTCGTTGGTCCAGCGGCCGTCCGCGTCCTTCTGGGCGGCGGGGATCTTGTCCCAGGCGGTGACCTTGTACGGGGCGAAGAGGTTCTCGGCCGCGCCGCTGCGGGCGAAGGCGATCCCGAGGTCCAGGACGTCGGGGGCGCGCTTCTGGCCCTTGCGGGACTTGACGGCGGCGATCTCGTCGGAGCTGGAGGCGTCCGGGTTCTCGCTGTTCACCTTGATCTTGTACTTGGCCTCGAAGGCCTTGATGATCTCGCCGTAGTTCGCCCAGTCCGGCGGCAGCGCGATCACGTTGAGCTCGCCCTCCTTCTGCGCGGCGGCGGCGAGGGCCTCCAAGGAGCCGAAGTCGGCGACCGAGGTCGCGGCGCCCGGCTGCACGCCGTTCTTGGCGCCGCCGGACTTCTGGTCGGGGGCGGCACCACACGCGCTGAGCGTGGTGAGTACGGCGGCGCTGAGCAGAACGGCCGCACCGCGACGGGCGGAGGAACTGAGCACGGTCTCTCCCGGAGACGAAGGTGGGTTCACTTGTCTGAACAAGTTGGCTCCAGTTCGCCCGGGCCCGCTGTACGGACGGTGAACGGCGCCTGTCCCCGGGAGCACAGCTCGAAGAAGAGAGAAGAATGACCGGAAGGAGCCGTGACAGAACCTGTTGCAATGATCATGGGAGACCGGTGCACGGCGATTCCGGCACGGCACCGCCGGCACACGGCGATCAGGGGGCGAAGGGCATGAGTACGAGCGCGGGCACGGCCAGGTACCTGGAGATCGCCGAGGCGCTGCGGCGGGAGATCCTCTCGGGCGGACTCCCGGTGGGGGCGCACCTGCCCTCGGAGAGCGACCTGGCGGCGCGCTGGTCCGCATCGCGCGGGACGGTCCGCCAGGCGGTCGCCACCCTCGCCGCGGAGGGGCTGATCGGCTCCCGCCAGGGCGCGCGGCGCATCGTCCTGCGCCGGGAACGCCGGCACAGCTTCGGCGAGCTGAACAGCTTCGCCCAGTGGGCCGAGGGGCTCGGGCACCGGGCCGCCAGCCGCTTCCTGTCCCGCACCCGCAGGCCCGCCACGGCCGAGGAGGCGGACCGGCTCGCGCTGGCCCCCGGTACGGAGGTCCTGGCCGTACTGCGGCTGCGGCTGCTCGACGGGGAGCCCACCATGGTGGAGCGGACCGCCTACGCCGACTGGGTGGCGGCGGCGGTCGAGGCACTGCCGGTGGACTGCCGCTCCGTCATGGACAGCCTGGCCGAGGGTTCGGGGGTCACCGCCCACTACGGCGAGCACCTCATCGACGCGCTTCCGGCCGGCAGCGAGGACGCCCGGCTGCTGGAGATCCGGCGCGGCAGCCCGCTGCTGCGCCAGCGGCACGTCTCCGCGACGGCCACCGGCCGCCCGATCGAGTGGTCCGACGACCGTTACCGGGCCGGCAGCGTGACCTTCAGTGTGAGCAACTCATCGGTAGCAACTCCCTTGGAGCGGCGCGTCGGAGACCAGTGACGGCGTCAGCCGTCGGCGCACGGGGTCTCGGCGATGGCCCGGGCAGCCAGTCGGCGACGTGACCGAAGCCGCGGGCCCGGTGCCACCCGCAGCGCTTCCTCGTCGTCGCGGTCGGCGACGAGACGGCCTACGCCGGGCGGCGGTGCGCCGGAGCCCCGGTTGAGGACGGTCACCGCGTCGCCCGCCCCACGCGCCCGGGTGACCGGGGTCTTTCCGAAGTACCGGCTGCCGCCGATGACAAGAATCCGCTTCATGCGTTCGACCCTGCCGTTGTATCGTCCCCAGCGGTACTGACCAGCCACTGAACGTGTCGTAAGGAAAACTGATGATCGATGTGCAGCGGCTGCGCGTCCTTCGGGCGGTGGCCGAGCACGGCAGCTTCAACCGGGCGGCCGGTGCCCTGCTGTTGACCCCCTCGGCCGTCTCGCAGCACATCGCGGCGCTGGAGCGCACGGTCGGCCACCCCGTGGCGGTGCGCAGCACGCGCGGGGTCACCCTCACCGAGCCCGGCCGGCTGCTGGTGGAGGCCGCCGAGTCGATCTCAAGACGGAGGCTTTCCTGCGCCGGTACGCGGAGCTCGCCGGTTTCGACCTGCGGGTGGCGGCCTCCACCACCGACTACTTCTTCGCGCAGACCCTGGCCGCGGCCGGGGTCGGGGTCTCCCTGGTCCCGCACGTCTCGCTCTCCGCGACCTCTGTGACACGGGAGTTGACCGTGGTCCGCGTGGAACCCCCGCGTCCCGCCCGGCACATCGGGCTGGTCCTCCCCCGGCGGCGGCGCCCGCAGCCCTGCACGCAGGCGCTGGCCGCCGCCCTGACCGCTGCTGCCGCCACCGCGGCGGACCCACCGGCCGGAGAGGGCCCGTGAACCACCTCCTGTGCGGACTGGCCGCCAATCCGGCGCTGCCGCCCGAACTGGTCGACCGGCTGCTGGCGTTCGCACTGAAGGAGGCGGGGACCGAGCCCGAGCGGGACTTCGCCGACGAACTGCTCCACGACCTGGCCGGCCGTACCGATCTGCGCCGTGACCAGGTGCGGGCGCTCGCCGCCTACGAGGAGGGCACGGCCGTGTCACTCGCCTACCGCGGGACGCTCACCGCCGCCGACGTGGATCCCGCGTCCACGCCGTACGCGGCCGTCGCCCTGATCGACGAGGGCCGCGGGCACCCCGAGTGGTCCCGCCTCCTCGCCGCGCACCCGGACTCCAGGGTCCGCTGGAAGCTGGCTTCCTGTCCCGGCCTGCCGCCCGATGTCGTGGACCTGCTCGCCGCCGACCCGGATGTGGAGGTCGTGGAGGAAGTGGCCCTCTGGACGGCCTCACCCGTGACCGCCCGCCTCGCCCTCCACCCGGATCCCGAAGTCCGCTTCGCGGCGGCGTCCAACCCCGCCACCCCGCTCGAAGCCGTCCTCGCCCTGGCCGAGGACCCCGGACTGACCCTGAACTGGGCGCTCTCCGAGCGCACCGATCTGCCGCAGACGCTCTACGCCCGGCACGCCGCCGACCCGCTGCCCGGGGTCCGGGCCGCGTACGCGCGCAACCCCGGGATCGGCCAGGAGCTGATCCGCGTACTGGCCGCCGATCCGGAGAACCAGGTACGGCGCATCTGCGCGACGCGCTGGCGGCCGATCCCGATGCGGCCGTGGTCAGGGCTGTCGCACCGCACCCGGGCCTGTCCGAGGAGCTGCTGCGCGCCGTGGTCGCGCGGCACGGGGTGCAGGTCCTCGCCTCGGTGGCCGCCAACCCGGACGCGTCCGGTCCGCTGCTGGAGTACCTGACGCAGCATCGACCGGGTGTGCGGAGGGTGCTCAAGGAGGTCGCCAAGCACCCCCACGCGACCGGCCCGGCCTTGCTCGCGTGCCTGGCGGACCGGACGGCCCGGCGCCGCTGGCCGCCGCCCACCCGGCGCTGGCGCCCGAGGTCGTCACCGGGCTGCTCGCCGACGAGGACCGGCGGGTGGCGGAGGAGGCGGCGGGCAACCCCTCGCTGCCGCGCGCCGTGATGCTGGAGCTGGTGCCCTGACAGGCCGCGGCGATCCGCGCGGCTCCTCACCCCGCGGGCTCCGGACGATGTGCTGAACGCGAAGCGGTGACCGAGCCGGGGGTCACCAGGCCCGTCTCGTAGGCGAGGACCACGGCCTGGGCCCGGTCGCGCAGCGACAACTTCGCGAAGATGCGGGCCACATGGGTCTTCACCGTGGCCTCGCTCAGCGTCAGCTCCCGCGCCAGTTCGGCGTTCGAGCGGCCGTGGCCATCAGAGTCAGCACCTCGCGTTCGCGCGGGGTCAGCGCGGCCAGCTCCTGGTGGACGGCGGCCGCAGCGGCGGGGTCCGCGGCGGCCGCGCCCGGGCCGCAGCGCTCCACCAGGCGACGGGTGATCGACGGGGCGAGCAGCGCGTCACCGGTGCTGACCAGACGGACGGCGGCGGCGAGGTGCGCGGGGGTCACGTCCTTGAGCAGGAAGCCGCTGGCCCCGGCGGCGAGGGCGGCGTACACGTACTGATCGAGGTCGAAGGTGGTCAGCATGATCACCCGACAGTACGGGGCTTCGGCGAGGATGCGCCGGGCGGCCTCCAGGCCGTCCATGTTCGGCATCCGGATGTCCAGGAGGACGACGTCGGGGCGCAGTCGGCGCACCGCCGCGACCGCCTCCGCGCCGTCCGCGGCCACGCCGACCACGTCGATCCCGCGGGCGGTCAGGATCAGCCGGAAGCCGGTGCGGACCAGGTCCTGGTCGTCGGCGATCACCACGCGGGGCGCAGGCGCGGCGGACGCGTCCGGCATGGCCGCCACGTCCGGCATGGCGGGTACGTCCGGCACGGCAGGTACGTCCGGCACGGCAGGTACGTCCGGCGTGGTCACGGCCGCTCCAGCGGCAGCCGGGCGCGCACCCGGTAGCCGCCGCCCAGGCGGCGGCGGGCGTCGAGGTCGCCTCCGTAGACGGCGACGCGCTCGCGCAGGCCGAGCAGTCCGCGCCCGGTGCCCTCGGCCTTCGGCCCGGCCCGGCCGCCGGCCGGTCCCGGCCCGGGCACGTCTCCCGTCAGCACACTGGGTCCCCCGCCCAGCACCTCCACGCGCAGCGCGTGCTCCTGGTACCGCACGGTCACCTCGGTCCTGCCTCCGTCCCCGTGTTTGAGCGCGTTCGTGAGCGCCTCCTGGATGATCCGGTACGCCGTGACGTCGATCCCCGCCGGGAGCGGGCGCGGTTCCCCGGATATCCGTACGTCCACCCGCAGCCCGGCGAAGGCGAACCTGTCGATCAGCGGGCTCAGCCGGGCGAGGGTCGGCTGCGGCGCCAGCCGGGTGGCGGCCGAGGCCTCGTACGGTTCGTCCGCGCCGTCCTGGGCGGGGGCGAGCAGGCCCAGCAGGTGCCGCAGTTCGGTCATCGTGTTCCGCCCGGCCCGCTCCACGGCGCCCATCGCCGCCGCGGCCTCCTCGGGCAGGGTGGCGAGCACCTCGCGGGCGGCTCCGGCCTGGACCACCATCAGGCTCACGTTGTGGCTGACGATGTCGTGGAGCTCCGCCGCGATCCTGGCCCGTTCGGCGTCGACGGCGCTGCGGGCCGCGCCCTCCCGCTCCCGCTCCAGCAGCCAGCCGCGCTCCTCCAGCGCCACGCGGTGGCCGCGCCGCGCTCGCAGCAGAGCCACGCCGAGCGCGCCGGCCACGGCCGTCGGCACGCAGGCCGCGACCACTGCGATGACCAACCCCACCCCGAACTCCCCCGCCCCGTAAGCCTGGACGCCATTGTGCCGGACGGCCGGCATACATCCCCAGGATGACCTGCCCGCACGGTTACATCCGGGGGCCGACGCCCCGCCCGCGGGCTCCGCCTTAGGTTCGGGCCATGACAACTGATCATGACACTGCGCGGCAGGTCGTCGTACGGCTTGACGGTGTGCACAAGGAGTACGGCGACGCGAAGGCTCTCGACGGTCTGTCGCTGGAGATCCGGGCCGGGGACGCGGTGGCCGTGATGGGCCCGTCCGGATGCGGCAAGTCCACGCTCCTCAACATGGTGGCCGGGCTCGACCGCCCGACCTCGGGCACCGTCGAGGTGCAGGGCCAGGACCTCGGCGGGCTGAACGAGACCGGGCTGGCGCTCTTCCGGCGCCGGCACATCGGCATGATCTTCCAGTTCTTCAACCTGATCGACGACCTGCCGGTCCTGGACAACGTGGCGCTGGCCGCCCAGCTGACGGGCGCCCCCGCCCGGCAGGCGCGCCGCCGGGCCCTGGAGCTTCTCGACGAGCTCGGTGTGGCCGGCCGCCGCAACAACTATCCGGCGACGCTCAGCGGCGGCGAACGCCAACGGGTCGCCGTGGCCCGCGCCCTGATGAACCGTCCGGCGCTGCTGCTGGCGGACGAGCCGACCGGCGCCCTCGACAGCCGGTCGGGCGAGCAGGTGATGGACCTGCTGATCGACCTCAACCAGATCGGCCAGACCCTGCTGATCGTCACGCACGACCCGCAGTTGGCCACCCGGTGCGCGAGCCGGCTGGTCGAGGTCGCCGACGGCCGGGTCGCCCGGCAGAGCGCGCTGGAGGCGACCGCGTGAGCGCCGTGTGGCGGGCCTCGCGCGCGGCGGTGAAGCGGCGCAGGCTCCAGACGTTCGTCATCGGACTCGTCGTGCTCTGCTCGACGACGACCGTCCTCCTCGCGCTGGGGCTGCTCGACGCCGCCTCCAGCCCCTTCGACACGGCGTACGCCGCCCAGCGCGGCCCGCACACCGTGGCGACCTTCGACACGGCGAAGGCCTCGCCGGAGCAGCTCGCGCGGACCGCCCGCCGGCCCGGGGTGGAGGCCGCGGCCGGGCCGTTCGAGCAGAGCGTCCTGGACGTTCCCGCGGGCTGGCTGTGGATGGCGGGCGGCTCCCTCACGGTGGTGGGCCGGGCCGACCCGGGGGGCCCGGTGGACCGGATCGAGCTCCTGGAGGGCCACTGGGCGACCGCGCCCGGCGAGATCGTCGTCGGCTGGACCTCCGGCGGCTCCCCTGGCCCGGAGCTGCTGGGAACCAGGCTGGAGGTCCCCGGATCCGCGCCCCTGACGGTCGTCGGATTCGCGGCGGGCATGAGCAAGTCCGCGGACGCCTGGGTCACGCCCGGGCAGATGACCGCGCTTCGTCCGGCCACCGCTCAGATGCTCTACCGCTTCACCGGCTCCTCGACGGACGCGCAGCTGGACTCCGCACTGGCCCGGGCGACCGCCGGGCTCCCCGAGGGGTCGCTGACCAGCGCGCACACCCACCTCGACCTGAGGGAGGCCTTCTCGTCACTGGCCGACGCCTACGTCCCCTTCATGACGCTCTTCGGTGTCCTCGGCCTGCTGGTCTCCGCCCTGATCGTCGGTAACGTCGTCAGCGGAGCGGTCGTCTCCGGGTACCGGCACATTGGTGTGCTGAAGGCCCTGGGCTTCACCCCGAACCAGGTGGTCGCCGTGTACCTGACGATGACGGCCGTGCCAGCGGTCGTCGGATCCGCCCTCGGCACCCTGCTCGGCAACGCGCTGGCGGAGCCCGTCCTCAGGGTCGCGTTCTCCGGCATCGAGACGGGCCGGGCCGCCGTCGGAGGTGTCGGCACGTGGGTGTCGGTCGTCTGCCTGCTGGGGATGCCCGCCCTGGTCCTGCTCACCACACTGGTCCCGGCCCTGCGGGCGCACCGGCTGTCGGCGGCCCGGGCGATCAGTGCGGGCAGCGCCCCCCGGACGGCCCACGGGCTGCGTATCCAGCGCGTCCTCGGCGGCAGCCGGCTGCCCCGCGCGGTCAGCATGGGCCTCGGCCAGCCGTTCGCCCGCCCCGGCCGCGCGCTGCTGACCCTGGCGGCCATCGTCCTCGGGGTCACCACCGTGACCCTGGCGGCCGGACTGACCAGCACGATGCTCAAGTACAGCGAGGCCGGACGCGGGAGCGGCGGTGCCCTGGTCAGGGTGGAGGCCGGGGGGCCGCTCAACGGCAGAACCCCTCCTGTGCTCGGCGACGCCCAGATCGAGGAACGGCTGCGGTCCCTGCCCGGTGCGCCGCAAGTACGGGCCCGCGCACTGGCCCAGGTGACCCTCGTCGGGCAGAGCCGGCCCGCCTTCGCCGACTTCTACCGCGGGACCGGCGCCTCGTACGCCACGCAGCTCGCCAAGGGCCGGATGCCCGAGGCGGCCGGCGAGGTCATGGCCGGGCCGGCCTTCCTGACCCAGCGCGGGCTGCAGCTCGGGGACCGGGTCACCCTCGCGCTGAACGGCAGGCAGACCACCGCGACCATCGTGGGCGAGCTCATCGAGGGCAACGCGCGGGCCCTGGAAGCCTCCTGGGAGACCCTCCTGCCGCTGGCGCCGGACGCCCTCGCGGTCGAGTACGAGGTGCGGCTGGCTCGCGAAGCCGATGCCAGGGCCTACGCCGAGGCGGCCGAGGCCGTCGACCCGGGGCTGCGCGCCTCCGTGTCGGATTCGGGGAACACGGCCACCACCACCGTCGTCACCTTCTCGTCGGTGTTCACCGTCCTGCTGAGCCTCGTCGCGTCGCTCGGCGTCTTCAACACCGTCCTCCTGAGCACCCGCGAGCGCCGCAGAGACCTCGGCATGCTCAAGTCGATCGGGATGACCCCCCGGCAGGTCGTGGTGATGACCGTGACCTCGGTGGCGGGCGTGGGCGCGGCCGGCGGACTGCTCGGCATCCCCCTCGGGGCGCTCGCGCACCGGCTGGTCGTGGACAACGTCGGGATCGTCGCCTTCCCGGAGTCGATGAAGGACGTCTGGGACGCACCGCTGTTGACCGGCCTGCTGCTGGCGGGGGTCGCGATCGCCGTCCTCGGCGCGCTGGTTCCGGCCCGGTCGGCGGCCCGGATGACGATCGCGTCGGCCCTGCACACCGAATAGGTCCGCGCTCCGGGGCGGGCTCCGTTTATCCGTTCGCGTCCTCGGTGACCGGGCGGGTAGTTTCCGGCACCATGCGAACACAGCCGGTCGGCGCGCCGCCCCTCACGCTTCCCCTGGTGGTGTCCTGATGCCCCGTCCTGCGGACAAGGCCCGGCGTCTCGTGGTGGACGGGGACACGTACACGTGGTCGGTGCGGCACGCCCACCACCGGCCGGCCACCGGCCCTGCCGAGGACTGCCGCGAGACCGTCACCGTCCACCTGGCCGGGGCCCCGGGGTGTCTGCGCGTCGTCTTCCGGAAGAGGGAGCCCGGACGGTACTCGCCGAGCGGCTATCTGGGGCAGTCCGGAGAGGTCGCCCGGACGGACGGCGGCAGCCTGAACCTGTACGAACCCGGAACCGCCCTGGCCCTGATGGAGGCGGCCCGGGCCCAGGGGTGGCAGCCCGCCGGCGCCTCGATGGACGTCGACGGCTGGACCCTCTTCGACGCCGCGGTCGCGGCACGGCCGTCCGCCTGAACTCCCTGTGAACTCCCGCCGACGTCCCGCCCCGGCCCGTCCCGAGTGAATTCGTCACTTCCCCGGGCCGGGGGTCGTTAGGGCCTGGGGGTTGACTCGGGGGCGAAGGGATGACGGAATGCGGCAGTTTCCTCTGGAGATGCACCACATGGCACCCGGCCGGGTGGTCGAGTGGCGGCTCAGGTCCACGGCGGCGGAGGCCGCCGACACGGGTGACCCGGTGGGCAGGAAGGCGTCCTTCAACCAGGACAAGCACTTCACCGTCGCCGAGGAGAGCAGGGCCGCCGACGACCCGGCCGCGTCCTGGGTCGCGGTGACCTTCGAAGTGACCGGACCGCTGGACGAGCAGGCCCTGGCGCAGTCCCTGCTCTCCTTCGTGCAACGGCACGAGGTCCTGCGGTGTGCGTTCCGCCGTCTGGCGGGCGAGGTGGCCTGTGAGCCGTTCGACCCCGCCGGACTGTCCCTCGAACCCCGGCAGGTGGGCACCTTCGAGACCTCCGACCTGCTGCGCGACTTCCTCGTCGAGCGGTTCAAGCGGAGCATCGACACCCTCTCCTGGCCGCTGTTCATCATGGGTGCCGTGGAGCGCGAGGACTCCGCGACGGTCTACCTCGCCTTCGACCACATCGTCTGCGACGGCATGTCGATGCCGATCGTGGCCCGCGAGGTGTCGACGGGCTACGAGGCCCTGTGCCGCGGCGAGAGCGTCGAACTGCCGCCCGCCCCCAGCTACCTCGACTTCGCCGAGGAGCAGCGCCGCCGCTACCTGGCCATCGACGCCCGCGACGAACGCCTGGACTACTGGAAGGCGTTCATGGGGCAGGCCGGCGAGTTCTTCCCCCGTTTCCCCCTCGACCTCGGTGTCGAGCCGGGCCGGATGTACCCGATCGTCAACGAGGCCTCCACCCTCCTGGACGCCGCCGAGGCCGAGGTGTTCGAGAAGACCTGCCTGGCGGCCGACGGCAAGCCGTTCATGGGGGTGCTCGCCTCGGTCGCCGTCTGCCTGCGCGAGGCCGGCGGCCCGGGCGTCTACCGCGGCCTCATGCCGGTCAGTGAGCGCGGCCGGGAAACCTGGGCGCATTCGGTGGGCTGGTTCGTCAACACCCTGCCCATCGAGTTCGATGCCTCGCCCGGCCGGGACTTCGCCCAGGTCATGGCCTCCGTCCGGGCCGGCTTCAGCGAGATGATGAGCCATCTCGACGTGCCGTTCGTGCGGGCGTGGGAGTTGCTGGCGCCTGAGGAGTTCGCCGCCCGCTCCTGGCCGTACCCGGTGAACTTCTTCTCGTACATCGACATGCGCAAGTGCCCCGGGGCGGAGCGCCACGACGAGTGGCGGCCCACCACCCACGTGTGGTCGGCGCGCGCCAACGGGGCCTGCTCGTGGTTCCAGCGGGACGCGGAGGGGCTGCACATGAACTCCCTCTACGTCGACACCCCGGCGGCCCGCCGGACCATGGGCGCCTTCCAGGAGGCGCTGCGCCTGACCGTCCAGGAGATCGCCCGGTCCGGCGGATTCCGCCGGCCCATCGCGCTGACCGCGCCGCGGCGGTCCGTGCGGACCCCGCTGGACGTGGCCGCGTTCGCTCGCCGCGGCTGAGCCGCGGCCCCGGGATCAGACCGGCCGGGCCGCCGCCCGCAGACCGGTCGGCGAGGTGCGCCGCAGCACGGCGATCCCGACGGCGAAGGCCCAGCAGACGAGCAGGGCGGCGCAGGTCAGGAGGTCCCGGCTCGCCCGCGAGCGCGCAGAGCGTGGGGAAGTTCCCCGGGTCGAGGCGCTCGGCGAGGACCTGACCGTACGAGGCGGCGCCGGCCGGGTCGAGTTCGAAGGCGATCCGCGCCAGGTCGCGGACGGCGCCGGAGACGAAGGTGGCGAGCGGGATCAGCTCGCCGCGGGCGGCGCCGGAGCGGGCGAGCGGTCGTTCGGTCCGACCGGGGCGCTGACCGTCGGGCCCCGCACCATCCACGGATGGCTGCGGTACGTCGACCAGAGCGCGTCGACCCAGGCCTCCGCCTCGCCGCGCCGGCCCGCCCCAGTGGCCGCGGGCGGGCGGCCGCAGGCGGCGTCGGCATGGCCGCGAGCAGGTGCTCGCGGCCGGGCACGTGCCGGGGAGGGCCATCGCCGGCAAGGGGGCGCCGGGATCCGGCGCTCCACCGGGTCAGAGCCGGGCCGCGCGGCCCAGCAGCAGGGTGCGTTCCTGCGCGTTGTGCGTGAGGGAGGCCGCCCGCTCGAACTCCGCGCGGGCCTCCTCGGTCCGGCCCAGCCGCTCCAGCAGGTCTCCCCGTACGCTCGGCAGCAAGTGGTAGGCGCGCAGGGCCGGTTCCCGGGCCAGGGCGTCGACCAGCGGCAGGGCCGCCTCCGGCCCCTCGGCCATCGAGACGGCCACCGCCCGGTTGAGCTCCACCACCGGGGAGGGGACCAGCCGGACGAGCCGCCCGTACAGCGCGGCGATCCTCGGCCAGTCCGTGTCCCCGTAGCGGACCGCCGCCGCGTGGCAGCCGGCGATCGCGGCCTGGACGGAGTACGGGCCGTTCCCCGCCCGGCCCAGCGCCCGGGCGCCCCGGTGGATGAGCATGCGGTTCCACCGGGACCGGTTCTGGTCGGCGAGCAGCACCGGTTCCCCGTCGGGGCCGGTGCGGGTGGCGATCCGGGAGGCCTGGAACTCCAGCAGCGCGGCCAGGCCGTGCGCCTCGGGCTCCTCGGGCATCAGGGCGGCCAGTACGCGGGCCAGGCGCAGGGCGTCCTCGCACAGCGCGGGGCGGACGAGGTCGTCGCCGGCGGTGGCCGCGTACCCCTCGTTGAAGACGAGGTAGATGACCTCCAGGACCGAGGAGAGCCGCGCGTCGCGGTCGGCGCCGTACGGAACCTCGAAGGGCACCCCCGCCTTGGCCAGCGCCCGCTTCGCCCGGACGATGCGCTGGGCGACGGTGGCCTCGGAGGTGAGGAACGCGCGGGCGATCTCCTGGGTGGTCAGCCCTCCCATCAGGCGCAGGGTGAGCGCGATCCGGGCCTCGGTGGCGAGGACCGGGTGGCAGGAGGTGAAGATCAGGCGCAGCAGGTCGTCGTCGATGTCCTCCGGGTCGGCCGGCTCGGCGGGCGGTGGCACGTCCTCCAGGGTCCGGCCGACCTCCGCGAGCTTGCGCGCGTAGGTCTCCTTGCGGCGCACGAGGTCGATCGCGCGGTGTTTGGCGGTGGTCATGAGCCAGGCTCCGGGCCGGTCCGGGACCCCCGTCCGCGGCCACTGCTCCAGCGCCGCGACGAGGGCGTCCTGGGCGATCTCCTCGGCGATGCCGACGTCCCGCACGACGCGGGCGACACAGGCGATGATCCGCGCGGACTCGATCCTGAACACCGCTTCGACCGCCTGGGCCGCACTCACTGCCGTCACGGCCACCCATCAGAGCAGCCGTGACGAGGCAGGGCAAACGCGGCGCGGGCGCGCCGGGATCACATCTCCTGGATCTCCCGGACCTCGGCGCTCACCTTCCATTCCGCCGGGTGGATCTCGAGGAACCGCCGGGTCCACTCGATGGCCTCGGCCTTGTCCTTGCACTGGGTGAGGGAGTAGCCGCCGACGACCTCCTTGGTCTCGGTGAAGGGGCCGTCGGTGTAGCTGATCTTCCCGCCGGACCAGCTGAGGCGGGTCCCTTCGGAGGTGGGGAGCAGCCCGGCGGTGTCGAGCATGACCCCGGCCTTGGTGATCTCCTCCAGCAGCGCGCCCATGCGCTGCTCGAACTCGGGCGGGAACTCGTCGCTGGGCAGGTCCTGCTCGTCGATGCGGATCATCGTCAGGAAGCGCGGCATGGTGACTCCTCGGTCAGGAGGGCGGGGACTCTCCCCGCCTCTCACCCCTGCGTCGAACGGGAGACGCCCGGATCGACAGCCTCCGGGAAATTCTTCGAAGATTTTTCCGGGGCGGCCACCGGGGTCCCCCATCCGGCCGACGGGCCGGGGCACCCGGGCGGCCGGGCCCGGATTCCGCGGCCGGACTTCGAAGGGCTCCCCCACGCCCGGCTACTCGCGAGTAGGATCGCGGGCCCGGTCACCTTCGAGAGGATCCCCCGATGCCACGCGTCTCCTCCCCCCTCCTGCTGTCCGGCCTCCTGGCCACGATGGCGGTCGCCCACGCGGCCGTGCCCGGGAAGTTCGACGCGATCGTGCCCCGTTCGCTGCCGGGCAGCCCGCGCGGGTGGACGTACGGGAGCGGGGTGGCCGAACTCGCCCTCGCCGCCGGGGTCGCCCATCCGCGCACCCGCCGGGTGGCCGCGCTGGCCACGGCGGCGTTCTTCGTCGGCGTGTTCCCGGCGAACCTGAAGATGGCCGCCGACGCGCGCCACGGCTCCCCCGCCGTGCGGGCCGTGACGCTGGGCCGGCTGCCGCTGCAGGTACCGCTGGTGCTCTGGGCCCGCAAGGTGAGCCGGGACGCCTGAGGCCGCTGAACCGGTCGCCGACCGGCGGCCGGCCCGACCGCCGGGCCGACCGCCGGGGTGGGCCCCGCCGTCAGCGGCTGTCTCCCGTCCAGTCCCAGTGGCCCGGGTCCCCCGCGCGGCGGCGGTAGTGGGCGCGGCCGCCCGCTCCGTAGCGCCCTATCTCCGTGGGGAGCCTGGCCTCTTCGGCGAGCTGGGCCGCACTCCAGCCGGTGATGTCCAGGAGGAGCCCGTCGAGCGGCCCGCCGACCAGCTCGCCGTAGGTGTGTCCGGGTCGCGGTCCGGGGTCGGGGTCCTCGTGGTCGGCGCCGTAGACCCGGCGCCGAAGCATCCTGTCGTCCATACCGCTCAGCTTCACAGCCGCCACTGACAACGGGCCCGGCGGCCGCGGGCCCGTGCGGCGGCGATGATGGGGGCCGCCCTCCCGATCCGGGGAGGCGCACGAACGAGGAGCGACACGCATGGCACGTCGGGTGCACCAGCCACTGGAGGACCAGGAGTTCGACTTCATCCTCTCGATGACGACCGGGCCCGTCCTCGCGTACTTCTGCGGCACCTGGCCCAAGGCCGTCGAGGCGTGCCGCGCGATGGACGCCGTCGTCGGGGAACTGACCGAGGAGTACGGGACGCGGTTCACCGCCGTCCGCACCGACATGACCCGCTGCCCCGGGCCGACCGGGCGTTACGGGGTGACGGGCGCGCCGACCGCCGTGCTCATCAAGGACGGCGAGGCGGTCGCGAGCCAGGCGGGGCCGATGACGCGCGAGGAGTTCCGGGCGTTCCTGGACGCCCACCTCTGAGGCTTCCGGGAGTTCCGGGGGTGCTGGGACTTCTGGGGTTCAGAGCAGGGTGACGGCACGGCGTTCCAGGGCGAGGGAGCCGTCCACCAGGCCGGCGAGCTCGTCGAAGAGGGCGCGCCGCCCCGGGGCGTCCGTGTCCGGGCCGGCCGCGCGCGCCAGTTCCGCGAGCCGGGACCAGTTGCCGGCCGAGTCGCGGAACAGGGCCGCCGCCTCCGGCCGTCCCGCGAGGTCGAGGAAGTCCGCGTAGAGCGGGCGGGTGGCACCGGGCGCGGTCCACTCCTCCTCCAGGCACGCGTACAGCCGCCGGGTCCCCGCGAGGAAGGCCTCAGGGGAGCCGAAACGGCGCTCCCAGCCGGTCCGGGTGCGGACGTCGCGCAACTGGGCGGCGAGCTTCTCCATCCCCGAGAAGCCGAAGTTGACGTCGAACCTGTTGCCCAGCACCGGGCCGGTGAGGCGGGCCGCGGTGGCGGCCACGGCCCCGTCGATGTCGGGGGCGCCGGCGGCGGGGCCGGTGGGTACGAGCATCCGGTGGCGGCCCTTGCGATGGCCGGTCCAGGCCTCGCCGAACTCCCGCTCCGCGATCCGGTACGCGGCCGGGGCCCCGTCCTCCACGTACAGGCTGTCGCCCTCGTACCCGGCGAGGACCACGGTGTACGGATCGGCGCCGGCCATCTCGTCCGGGACACCGCCGTGCCAGGGGAGCCGGGACCGGTCGACGGTGCAGAACACCGGCCGTCCGGCGTCGAGGGCGGCGTGCACGCGGTCCCAGCGGGGCCGCGAGCTGTGGGTGACCTCGTAGGGGACGCGGAGCCGGTCGAGGGCGGCCTCCACCCAGGGGTCGGGGTGGGCCTGCGCGACGATCGTCAGCAGGGGCGGGTGCCCGGCGTACTCGAAGACGAAGTACATGAAGCCGATCCCGCCCGCGAGGCCCGCGACCAGTTCCTCCTCGTGGACGCTGCCGAGTGCGTGGCGGACGAGGGAGCTCTCACGGTGCCGCCCGGTGCCGAAGTCCGCGTAGAGGAGTCCGGTGGGCTTCGGCCGGGGTGCCTGCTCGGTCATCGGGCCAGCGTAGCCGCGAGGCCCGACAGCGGACTTCCTGTACAGTTGTCCAGGAAATACCGGCCGGTATGCCGACCCGCGCAACCGCCCGTACGTCGACCCTGAGAAGTGGAGGCGGCCATGCACACGGTCGCATCGATCCTGATCGGCCTCGTGGCCGCGCTGCACGTGTACTTCATGGTCCTGGAGATGTTCCTGTGGCAGCGGCCCCCGGGCCGCGCGCTGTCCGGCTTCGATGCGGACACCGCCCGTCTCACCGCACCGCTCGCCGCCAACCAGGGCCTCTACAACGGTTTCCTCGCCGCCGGACTGGTCTGGTCGCTCGTGATCGACTCGCTCGCCACCCAGATCTTCTTCCTCGTCTGCGTGATCGTCGCCGGGATCTACGGGGCCGCGACCGCCAACCGCCGGATCCTCGTGGCCCAGGCCCTGCCCGGCGCTCTCGCCCTCGGCGCGGCGTTGCTGGCCGCGTGAGCCCGGAGGACCCGCGCGGGGACGACCCGCGTACGGACGACCCGCGTACGGACGACCCCCGCCCGGAGGACCCGCGTACGGCCCGGACGAAGGG
Source organism: Streptomyces sp. NPDC001549 (assembly GCF_042894025.1). Lineage (NCBI taxonomy): Bacteria > Bacillati > Actinomycetota > Actinomycetes > Kitasatosporales > Streptomycetaceae > Streptomyces > Streptomyces sp. NPDC001549. The sequence goes on along the minus strand of NZ_JBIAVJ010000004.1, from coordinate 106,913 downwards.
GCGGCTGCGCGAAAGCCTGCTGGCCGAGTGCGCCGACCGGCCGCTCGCGGAGGTCAGCGTCTCGGCCGTGGTCCGCCGGGCCGGCGTCGGCCGTGCCACCTTCTACCTGCACTACGAGGACCTCACCGCGCTCGCCGTGGACGCGTGCGCGGACGTGGTGCACGCGGCGGTCGACGCCCTGCACGCCTGGCAGGCCGGCCCGTCGCCGGTCCCCCCGGCCCGGCCGCCCGCCGCGCTGGCCGCCTTCCTGGCGGAGGCGGCCGGCCGGGCGCCGCTCTACCGGACCCTGCTCCTCCCGGGCGGCGGCGGCCCGCTCGGGAGGTGCCTGCACCGGGAGCTGCGCGCCCGGGCCCGGGCGGAACGGGCGGCAGTGGGCGCCCCGCACCCCGAGCTGGTCGCGTCAGCGGTGGCGGCCGCGTTCACCGGCGTCCTCGCGGACTGGCTGCACGAGGACATCCGGGCGGATCCGGAGGCTCTGGCGGACCACCTGTGGCGGCTGCTCCTGGCCCTCCACCGCGCGATCGGGCCCGACGGCGGACCGGAGGCGGCCCGGACGCGGTAGCCGGGCCGCCCGGAACGCGCGAAGCCCCGCCGGGCGGACCGGCGGGGCTTCGCGTCACGGGCCCGGCCCGCGAAGTGGACTACCTGAGGGGAACCACCTTCTCGGCCTGCGGACCCTTGGGGCCCTGGGAGACGGAGTACTCGACGCGCGCGTTCTCCTCCAGCGACTTGAACCCGGTGGTCTCGATCGCGGAGAAATGCACGAACACGTCGGGGCCGCCGTCGTCCTGCTGGATGAAGCCGAACCCCTTCTCCGAGTTGAACCACTTCACGATGCCTGTTGCCATCTGGCTGATCCTTCACAACGTTCCACTGCGGGCCGCACACGCGGCCGTCTCGATCCTGCCCAACGGTCCGCCGGAGCACACGCTGGACGCGGCCAACCGGGGCGCGGCGCACATTCGAACTTCTGGCCGCCTTGTCCGTGAAAAGAGGGAGCGGCTCCGCCCGGAGCCCTTCGAGAGGCGCCCGGGCCGGGCCGCTGCGGCCGGACCCGGGCACCGCTCAAGCGCCGCTGTCCGCAGCGGGCAGCGATGCGGCGGACCGGAGCCGGGGGGCTGCGGCGAGCGCCCGCCGCGGCCCGCCGACGCGGCAGCCGAGGCAGTCGGCGTGCCCCGCGTGGGCGCGGGTGTCCCGGGTGCGCCAGTCCCAGTCGGCCTCCGGCCGGGGTCCGCTGGGCTTGCCCCACCCGGCGAGGTGCAGCAGCCAGGTGACGATCCCGGCCGCGGCGACGATGCCGAGGCCGATCCAGATGCCAGGGATCCAGGCCGCACACACGGCACCGCCCGCCCCCGCGAAGCCCAGCAGGGCCAGGGTGGTTCCGGTCCAGCCGGCCACCGTGTGGCCGAGGTCTACCTGGCCGTGCGCGCTCATGGTTCTCCCTGGTCGGACCGACGGCAGTACGCTCGGAAGCGGGAAGCTTATTTCGCGAGGTAAGCATCTCACTCACTAAGTAACTTAGATCCTAAGGAGTGTTTGGGTGCAGGGCAAGACCCGCCCCCCGGCCACGGCCGGCGAGGCGATTTCGCGCATGGACCAGTACGTCGCCCTGGGCATCGTCGGCCAGCAGGAGGTGGCGCAGCTGCTCGGGCTCAACGTCACCGATCTGACCTGCCTGGGCCACATCCTGGGCGCCGGGGACACCCCGCTCGCCGCCGGTGACCTCGCCGGACTGCTGGACCTCACCACCGGAGCCGTCACCGGGGTTCTCAACCGCCTCGAACGCGCCGGATACGCGCGGCGCGTCCCCGACCCGGCCGACCGGCGCCGGGTCCGGGTGGTGGCCGACCCCACGGCCGCCGCGCGGGTCGTCGCCGTGTACCAGCCGATGTACGACCGGCTGGCCACCCTCTTCGCCGACTACACCCCCGACGAGATCGCCGTGATCGCCGACTGGTTCGGCCGCGCGGCGGTCGAGATCCGCGCGCACTGTGCGCAGGTCCGGTCCGGGGAACTGACCGCCGGGGAGGCTTAGCCCCCGCTGGTACCATGGGCGGTTGACCATCTACTTCTTCCTTCCCCTCCTTCTCTCCGTTTCGAAAGGTCCTGCATGAGGAACCCGTCAGCTCATGGGCGCTTCGGTGTGAAGGGCGGTGCCAAGGCCGGTGCCCGGACCCCCGCCAAGGCCCCCCGGACCCTCGGCCCGCAGGGTGAGTTCACGATGCACGCGCCGAAGGTGCCGGCGCTGGCGCCGGTGGAGTCCTTCGCCGAGCTCGACCTGCCCCTTGAGCTGGTGGAGACCATGGCGTCGCTGGCCGTGACGGAGCCGTTCCCGATCCAGGCCGCGACGCTCCCGAACGCGCTGGCCGGCCGGGACGTCCTCGGCCGCGGCCGGACCGGCTCGGGCAAGACCCTCGCCTTCGGCCTGGCGCTGCTGGCCCGTACGGCGGGGCAGCAGGCGGACCCGAAGCGCCCGCTGGCGCTGATCCTCGTACCGACGCGTGAGCTGGCGCAGCAGGTGACCGAGGCGCTGGAGCCGTACGCCGCGGCCCTGAAGCTGCGGATGGCCACCGTGGTCGGCGGGCTGTCCATCGGCCGCCAGGTGAGCTCCCTGCGCACCGGCGCCGAGGTCGTGGTGGCCACCCCCGGGCGGCTCAGCGACCTGGTGGGACGACGGGACGTGCACCTGGAGCGCGTGAAGATCACCGTGCTCGACGAGGCCGACCAGATGTGCGACCTGGGCTTCATGCCGCAGGTCACCGAGATCCTGGACCAGGTGCACCACGCGGGACAGCGGATGCTGTTCTCGGCGACCCTGGACCGCAATGTCGACCAGCTCGTCCGGAAGTACCTGAAGGACCCGGTCTCGCACTCCGTCGACCCGCAGGCGGGCGCGGTGTCCACGATGGACCACCACGTGCTGCACATCCACGCGGCCGACAAGATCTCGGCGGCGACCGAGATCGCGGCCCGGGACAACCGGGTGCTGATGTTCCTCGACACCAAGCACGGGGTCGACCAGTTCGTGAAGCACCTGCGGGCCATGGGCGTGCGCGCGGAGGGCCTGCACAGCGGCAAGTCGCAGCCGCAGCGCACCCGGACCCTGGCGCAGTTCAAGAGCGGGGCCGTCACCGTCCTGGTCGCGACGAACGTCGCCGCGCGCGGCATCCACATCGACGACCTCGACCTCGTGGTCAACGTCGACCCGCCCGCCGACCACAAGGACTACCTGCACCGCGGTGGCCGCACCGCGCGCGCCGGCGAGTCCGGCCGGGTCGTCACCCTCGTCACCCCGAACCAGCGCCGGGACATGGTCCGCCTGCTCTCCGACGCCCGGATCCGGCCGACGATCACGCAGGTGCGCTCCGGCGAGGCGGCACTGACCCGCATCACCGGCGCCAAGGCCCCCTCCGGGGTCCCGCTGGCGGGCTCCGCGCCGACCGACGCCAAGGGCAAGCCCTCGGGCCCGGACCTGGCCTTCCGCGGCATGGGGACCCGCCCGGGCCGGGGCAAGGAGTCCCGCAAGACGATCGAAGCCCGCCAGCAGGCCGAGGCCCGCCGCGCGGCCCGGGTGCGCCGGGGCGTCTGACACGCGTACGCCCCCCGGACCGGACCGGATCCGGTCCGGGAGTGTGGTGTCAGCCCTTTCGGTGTCAGCCCCTGCGGCGGCGGTTCCGGGCCACGATCGCGCGCGTGACCACGGGTGGGAGCAGGTCCTTGGCCAGCTTGCGCCAGCGGACGCCGGGCTTGCGCCCGGCGGCGGGAGCGGGGACCGGCGCCGGTTCCGCCCGCGGCGCGGGGTTCAGCGGCTGCGGGGACACCGGCGCGACCACCCCATGGTCCCCGATGCGTATCAGGGGGCGGCCGTCGATCACGTCCACGCCGTGCCAGAGGTCGGTGCGCTCCTCCAGCCACGCGAGCAGTGCCGCCCGGTGGGGCGCCGGGTCGCCCCAGGTCGCGTAGAGCTTCGAGGCCGAGACGCAGACGGGGTGCAGCCCGCCCGTGACCACCGCGGTCCAGACGGCGGCCGCGACGCCGGGGCAGTGCGCGGAGCGGTAGTCGTCGAAGACCACCACGGCATCCGGGGTCGCGACGAGACGCGAGGACGCGATGTCCGTGACGACGTGCTCGTAGAGGTGCGAGGCGTCGACGTGCACGAATCGGCAGCTCGCCGGCTTGACCCGGTCGGCGACGACCGAGGTGGGGGCCTGAATCACCGTCGGCAGCGCCTCGTGGAAGGCCAGGTAGTTCGTCTCGAAGCCGCGCCGCGTGAGCGTGGGGTAGGAGCTGCGGTTCTCCGCGATGTTGAAGTCGTCCGTAGCGGGCGAGTCGAAGAGGTCACAGACGGTGAACTCCTCACCGGGCTGGAGGTACCGGCCGAGGAAGATCGCGCTCTTCCCCATGAAGGCGCCGAGCTCCAGCAGGTCGCCCGGCTGCCCCTCGCCGCTGTTCTGACGTGTCAGGAACCAGTCGAAAAGCACCTGGTCGTACGCCGCGAACCAGCCTTTGACCTCGCCGTACTCGGTGGGGACGAGCGGGGCCGGCTCACCGTCGGGGGTGGTGACGGAAGCTTGTGAAACGTGCAACACGGAGAGTCATCCTCCAGCGGAGTGGCATCGGTTTTCACGCTGATACCCGGCCGGGTAACGGCACCTTAAGCCCTGGATGGACGTGTGACGAGATGTAAGCGGAATCGGCCAATGATTCCTGCCCGGCGTACCCCGTGCGGTGTGCCTCGGGCCGGCGGCGCAGCCGCTCGATGTCGTCGGAAGCGGATCTCATCCGGTCTCGAGCGGCAGTTCCAGCAGTTCCTCCTGCGGCCGGAAACCGGAGCGCCGGTAGAGAGGGCTGCTGCGATCCGACGGCCAGACGATCAGGGTGTCGATTCCGGCGCTGCGTGCGTGCAGTGCGAGCGCTTCGAGGAGCGCCGAGCCGGTTCCCCTGTTCCGTCGGGGCGGCGTGACGAAGAAGTTCGTCACGTAGCCGATCGGGGCGTTGTCGCTGTACGGCTCGGGCACCCTCTCCACCAGGCAGAGGAAGACGTGACCGCAGATGTCGTCTCCGGTCTCCGCGACCCAGGCCAGCCAGTGGCCGTTGCCGAGCCGCTCGTGGATCCACCGCTCGGCCTCTTCCAGGGGCCGAGCCGGTGCCGGTGGCTGCCCCTCGTGGTCCTCCTGCTTGAACGTCCAGCGCAGTTCGGCCAGTCGGCGCGCATCGGCGGGCCGGGCCGGCCGCACCGTGAAGTCTGTGGTCATGGGGCGATCTTCCCGGGTGCACCACGGCGGGGTGAACCGATTTCCGTACCGGTCGCCCGTGCCTCGATCGCCGCGCCGAGGACGGTCGCTTCCGCAGCGGACGGCCAACCGCCTGACGGAACACACCGGCGGCTGCGACGATCGGTGGCGTGATCGCTTGGATGCACCGCACCCCACTCCGGATGGTGATGGTGGTGTGCGCCGTTGCGGCCGGCCTGCTGGTCGGCGCCGTCGTGCATGCCACCGACCTTCTTCACCACGGCCTTCAGGCCTACGACTGGGCTCCGGGGTGGCTCAACCTCTACTGGTCCTCGCTGGCGCTCCTCGACCCGCTCGCGGCCGCGCTTCTGATCTGCGGCAAGCGTCGGGGGACAGATCTCGCCTGCGTCATCCTGACGACCGACCTGGCCGCCAACTGGTACGCGACCTACGGCGTCCAGAGCAGCAGCCTCGCTGCTCAGCCCGGCCTCCAACGATTGGTCGCCTTCACCACACTTGCCCTGGTCACGGCACCGTTCGTCCGACGGCACCTCGCCGCATGAGCTGACGTGGAAGACCCACTTCCGATACGCGGCCCGGTCACCCGAGGGGCTTCCCGTCGGGCTCGTCGTCGTCATCCTCATCGTCGGAGGTCCGGTAGTGGTACGCGTCCGCCCACCAGTCGTCGTCGTCCGTCCAGTCGTCGTCCTCGTCCGGGCGGGGGCAGCGGGTGGGCCGGCGGCGTCCGGCCGGGCTCGCGTCCCTCCTCGGTCAGCCGCGCCGCCCCGGCCCCGTCGATGTCGAGGTACCCATCGAGCAGCAGCTCGGCGGCCGCCTCCTCGGACTTCAACGCGGCGACGTGGTACGGCTCCAGGTCCAGGGCGGCGACCAGCCCGAGGATCGTGCGCCGCGTCCGGGCCCGCCGCCACCACCGCAGGCCGATGACCGCGTACACGGCGGCGGCCACGGTGAACGCGAAGACGGCGAGGACGAGTTGGAGCACGCCCCGAGGCTACGTCCGCGAACGCCGGGGCGGACACGTAGTTTCCGTCACACCGCTCGGGTCCGCCCCGCTGCGCACGGGGGCCAGGTCAGACCGGTTCCTCGACCAGCCCGAAGCCTTCGGGGAACTCCCGCAGGAACTCACGGCGCGCGGGATCGTCCTCCTCCCCGGCCATCTTCCCGAGCAGATCGATGAACTCGCCGCGCTGGTCGCCCGACAGCCGGCTCATCAGGTGGCCCACCCACTCCAGCATTCTGACGGCGTCGTCCTGATCCATCTGCTCGTCGTCCTGATCCATCTGCTCGTCGTCGCAGCCCTCGATGAAGCGCACAACATCGACCAGCGCCTCCGTCAGAGCACGGGTCAGCGACGGGTACACGGGCATGAATACGGCCTCCCACCAGGCGGACTGCACAGTACGGCCATCTCACCACACCCCACCGACAGGGCCCGTGCCCGGGCGCGGGTCACGACGCCGCAGCTCGCCCCGCTGCTTGCGCTTGCCTTCGGGTGACGACTCGTGGTCCGCGGACAGGAGGAAGAAGCGGCAGTAGGAGTAGGGCCGCTTCAGGTGCTCGACCAAGGCCCGGCCGACTCCCTGCCTGTGGCGCGCGGGATCGACCACGACGTCCTGGACCCTTGCCGGTTGCCGGTTGCCGGTTCAGAACGCGGTGCTGCGGCGCAGGCGTTCGGCGGCCGCGTTGCGGACGCGGCGGGTGCGGGCGTCGGTGGCCAGCAGGGTGAGGGCCTCGTACGAGGTCAGCAGGCGGAGGGCGGTGCGCTGGCACCAGTCGGAGGCGGCGGTGAGCTCCTCGGCGGACCAGGGCTCGTCGCGGGTGGCGGCCTTGAGCAGGACCCACTCCCGCAGCCGGCGCTCGGGGAAGGCCCGGCCGGCGAGGGCGGCGGCCATGGCCCGGGCCCAGGCCGGGAATTCCTCGTCGGCGAGCAGTTGTACGGCTCGCCGGTCGAGGTGGGTGACCACCGCGCTCTCGGCCATCACCCGGTCGGGATCGCGCAGCACCTCGGCCACGACCTCCGCCTCGCTCTCCGCGCCCGGGCCCGGCGCCGCGGCCAGGGACTCCAGGTGGCGGGCGTAGCGCCAGTGCTCGGGAGGCGCGTCGGCGTCGGGGCCGTTCATCGGGTCCCGCGCCGGTATGCCCGTGGCGGGTCGCTGCTGGTCGTTTCCTCTCCGCATGGCACCCATTCCACACGACCTCCCCGGGCAGCCGGCGGTCAGGGTGCCGTCAGGGCCTGTTCAGCGGTGCGGAGCCAGCATCAGGGCCTCCGCACCGACCGGTCGGTAGCCCGCGGCCTGGAAGGCTCGGATGCTGCGGGCGTTGCCGGTCGCCTGCTGGGACCAGACCGGCTGCCCGTCGGGGACGAGGTGGCGGGCGGCGCGGGCCAGCTCCCGGCCCAGTCCGCGGTGGCGTACGCCCTCGTCGACCTCGACCGCCGCCTCCCAGCGGCCCGCGACACCGCGGCCGAGGACGAGGACTCCCCCGGCCGCCGACCAGACCCGTACGCCGTCACGGCGGCGCAGGGCCCTGCGTACGCGGGGGTGGTCGGGGTCCGTCGTCTCCACGAGCTCCAGTGCCGGTGCGCCGGGCAGCGGGCCGGCCACGGTGAGCAGGTCGATCGTGTCGGTTCCGCGTCCCGTGCGGTCGAGCAGCGCGGCCAGGAACCGGGGGTTCATGGTGGCGGCCAGCGCGTCGCAGTCGAGGGCGGCGAGGGTGGCGTGGACCCAGTCCGGGTCCTCGTCGGTGAACACCACGGAGTGCGCGGTGAAGGCGATGACGCCCGCGTCGCGCCGGTGTTCCTGCGGAACCACGGTCGTGCGGCCGTCGGGTGGCGGGAACCGCCCCTCGGCCGCCGCGTCCAGGATCTCCGTCAGCGTCCGTCCCATGACCGTCAGACCTGCTCGAAGTGGAAGGACTTGATGAAACAGTCGCGGGGCTGGCCGATCGCGAAGAAGATGCAGTCCACCAGCGACTGCGAGGTGAGCGGGTCCTTCGCCGTGCGCGGCGCGCCCTCCCAGGACTCCGACAGCGGGTCGTGGTTGTCGAAGTCGGGCGGGTAGAGGGAGATGACGCGGACGCCCTGGTCGCGCAGCCTGCGCGAGAGGATCTCGGTGAAGCCGGCCTGGGCGCTCTTGGCGGCGTAGAAGGCCGCGTGGGCGTCGGACCGGTGGTGGCCGGCCTCCCCGCAGCCGGAGACCATGGTGACGATGTCCGGTTTGGCCGACTTCAGGAGCAGCGGGAGGAAGGCCTTGGTGGCCAGGACGGTGCCGGTGGCGCCGGAGGCGAGGGTGTCGGTCACGTCCTCGTCGGAGGCGGACAGCAGGTCCGTGCCGTGCTGGTAGCGGGAGCCGTTGTTGACGAGCACGTCCACGTGGTCGGTGCGGGCTGCGACCGCGGCGGCGAACTCCCGTACGGACGCGGGATCGGTGAGGTCGCAGGCGTAGGCGTGGACACGGTCCGCGTCGTGGCCCTGGGCGCGGATCTCCTCGCGGACGCGCTCGGCGGCTTCGAGGGTGCGGGCGGAGAGGTGGACCTCGGCGCCCCTGCTTGCAAAACGGAGGGCGAGGGTACGCCCGAAGTCGCGGCCGGCGGCGGTGATGACGACGCGGTGGTGCTCCAGTGCCATGTCTGCGCTCCTGATTCGTGGTCTGTACACATGATCTCAGGTGCGGTGCGGGGCACGGCGGTTGGGATGGGGGGACAGTGGAGAGCCGGTCCGTTCGGGGCGACCGGGGGCGCGGACACGGACGCGTACCGGCTCTCCGCGCGACGCCTCAGACCTCGCCCGCCTCCTGCTCCGCCTCCGGCAGCGGAGCCCCGGTCTCCAGCAGGGTCTTGAGGCTGGACGCGAGCATCGGCCAGGCCCGCGCGCACATGCCGATCAGCGTTCCGCCGGGTTCGAAGTCCTCGTGCAGGATGGTCAGCCGTGCGAGGGTGTCGCCGACGGGCTCGATCTCGTACGTCACCTTCGTACGGCGCTCCTTCGCCAGTTCGGCCCGCAGTTCCTCGCCGATCCCGACCGAGGCCGCCCACTGCGGGGTGAAGGTGTGCCAGGTGTAGGAGAGCAGGCGGTCCGGGACACAGCCGAGGACCACCTGTTCGGGGTCACTGGTACGGGCCCCCCGCTCGACCCAGTCCATCGGCGAGCCCACCGCCCAGTCGGTCTCGAAGCTCAGGCCCCAGTACCGGCGGGTGAAGGCGGGCTCGGTGAGGGCCTGCCAGACCCTGGCGGGGTCGGCCTGGATGTACAGGGTGTAGGTGATCGCGCTGTCGCTCATGGCCCCATGCTGCGGGACCGCGGACCGAGGACGCCGGATTTCCCGATCATGGCGGTGGCCGCGGGGCGGGGCCGTACGCCCGCCCGCGCCGCCCCGGACCGCGGTCACTCCACGTGGAAGGCGAGCCCGCACAGCCCGAGGCCGGCCTGCGCCGCGGCCCGCCAGGTGCGGACCGGGCCGTCCAGAACGCTTTCGCGAAGCTCGGTGTCCAGCCAGATCTGCCGCTGCACCCGCTCCCGCTCCCGCTCGCCGGCGGCGAATCCGAGAGCCCGCTCCACCGCGGGCAGCTCCCCGCGCACCTCGGCGGCGGTCAGCACGAAGTTCCCGCACCAGCCGGGCAGCAGGGCCGCGCGCTCGGGGCCGATGGCGTGGAACAGCGCGCTGACCGGGTACGCCTTGCGCTGCACCGAGACGAACATCAGCTCCTGGTCCGGCTGCCGGTCCCAGATGCCGTCCACGAACGAGAACGCGCACAGGTCGTCGACGTGGCGGCCGGGGCGGGTCAGGTCCTGGAAGGAGCGGATCGCCTCGCCCTCGGCCGGGGTGCCGGTCCACCAGGTGCGGTGGTCGGGAAGCGGGGCGCGCTGCCAGGCCGCCCAGCGGCGGCGGGCCCGCGGGCACGTGCGGTCGGCCTCGATGGCCGCCGCCGTCCGCGGCGCGAGGTCCGCGATCACGGAGTCCTCGTGGCAGCTGATCGACCAGGCGCTGGTGAATCCCATGCCCTCGACGGTAGGAGGCGCCACTGACATCTCAGCGGAGCGCGGCCTCCCCGGGGAGTTCCGTGGGCGGGGTGCGGGCGGGGACGGGGAGGCCGAGACGGGCGCGGGCGGCGTGGACCGCCGCGAGCTCGTCGTGGCCCGCCCGCCCCCAGTCGCTCAGTTCGCGGACCTGTTCGGGGGTGGCCAGCAGGCGTGCGTACTCCGGGTCCGGATCCGCGCCCGGGTCCGTGTCCGTGTCCGTGTCCGTGTCCGTGTCCGGGTCCGGATCCGCGCCCGCGCCCGGGAAGAGGCCGGTGAGGCGGGCCGTGATGCGGGCGTGGGCGCCCTGCTCGCCGTACCGGTAGCCGAGCGGGACGGCGTCCTCGGTGGCTGCGGCCGTCGGGGGCGGGAGGTGGGCGGCGCCGGTGGCCCGGGAGATCAGCAGCAGGACCCGGCCGTCGGGGGCGAACAGCCAGGCCGACAGGTCCCGTACGGGCAGCCGCTCCGGGACCGGGCCCGGGTGCCAGGCACCGTGCTGCGGGATCCGCCGGGTGCGCAGGACCCCGAGCCGGTCGAGGGCGGTCGGCGCGGTGGGGCGGCCGTCCTCCAGCAGGGCGGTGCCGGAGCCGTTGACGCGGGCGCGCAGGGCGGACAGCGCGCGGCGGGCGTCGCCGGGATCCATCAGGGCGGGCAGGTCGGCCGGTTCGGCGAAGTGGATGCCGGTGATCTCCTGGGCCGGGAGGCGGACGGCCCCGATCCGGTCGGCGGTCCAGGTGCCGCCGTCGTAGACGTGCAGGATCTCGCCGGGGAAGCGCATCTCGGGCGGGAAGCCGGGGGTGCCGGCCGGGATCCAGTCCACGGCGAGCCCGCGCGGGTAGCGCCCGTCCACGCCGAGCTCCTCGCGCAGCTCGCGGGCGGCCGCCGCGGACGGTGCCTCCCCGGCGTCCACGGCCCCGCCGGGGAGCAGCCGGTCGGCGCGGTAGTCGACGCTCTGCACGAGGATCCGGCCGCGGGTGTCGGTGACGAGGACGACGGCCGCGGTCCAGACGGCGGCCCGCGAGGCCCCGTACTCCGCCGGGGTCATCCAGGTCCCCGTCCGCTCCCGCTCGTGTTCGTCGATCGCGCTCTGGTCGGTCAGCTGCGGCATCGGACTCCGTTCACCGTGGGTGGACCTGCCGGCCTGTGCAACAGCGGGCACGGCTCCCGGGTTACGGCGGCCCGGCCGCCCCCGGCGACCCGGCCGCCCCCGCACCGGCACCCCGCGCCTTTGCCACCCCTATACCTCCTTATTACTTGGTTATGTACTCCCTGGTACGTTCCGGATGCGGACTGGCGGCGTGAAAGCCGCCGGTCCGACCAGTCTTCACGCACCGCAGTTACTGCACGCGCTACCGCACGCACGCCCGGACCGCACGGACCCGCCCGGACCCAGGAGAGACCCACACATGCGACGCGCCTCCCCCACGGGCACCGGCACCCCGGCGGAACCCGGCAGGAGGTGGACCGCGACGGGAACCGCCGGTGCGGCCGCGGGCGCCGCGGTCGCCGGCTTCGACGGGCTGTACGCCGCCGGGCCGCTCCTGGCCGGCGAGGAGGTCGCGCGGGAGACGATGAAGACCCGTCACACCCCGCGCGACCGTGTGACGTGCGGCGCGTGAGGGGCCTCGGCTCGGGGGCGGCCCCGGCCGGGGGGTCCGGCGGCCGGCTGGCCGGGGTCGACGCCGTACGCGGACTGGCCGTCCTCGGCATGTTCGCCGTGCACGTGGGCCCCAGCCCCGAGCCGGAGGGCGCCGGTTACCTCCTCGTCGCGGCCGACGGGCGTGCCCCGGCCCTCTTCACCCTGCTCGCCGGCTTCTCCCTGGTCCTCGCCCAGCGCGGGCTGGACCCGGCGCAGCGCCCGCAGGGCTGGGCGCGCCGCTGGCGCCCCCTGCTGATCCGCTGCGCGCTGCTGGCCGTACTCGGCGTGTGGCTGGCCTCGCTCTGGCCCGGGATCCTGGTCATCCTGGCCTTCTTCGCCGTGTACTTCCTGGCCGCCGAGCCCTTCACCCGGCTGTCCACCCCGGTGCTCACCGCCGTGGCGGGCGTCTCGGTGGTGGCGGGCCCGCTGCTGTCGTTCCTGCTGGGCCCGGTGTTCGGGTACGAGGCGTCCGGGCGCGGGCTGGTCCCCGAGGCCGCCGATCTGGCCAGTTGGTCCGGGCTGGGTTCGGTGCTGCTGGAGCTGCTGCTCACCGGGGCGTATCCGCTGGCCACCTACTTCCCGTACGTGCTGGCCGGGATGGCGCTCGCCCGGCTGTGCGACGTGCGGGAGCGGCCGGTGGCCCGGCGGATGGCGGTGTGGGGCACGGTGGCCGCCGTCGCCGGGTACGGCTCCGCGTGGCTCGCGAGCCACGTGTTCGGCGCCCGGCAGCGGTTGCTGGAGGCGATCGCCGTGCACCATCCGGAGGCCCTCGGCGCGGCCGATCCCGTACGGGAGGTGCTGCAGGGTCAGTACGGCGCCGTGCCCAGCACCTCCTGGGACTGGCTGCTGGTGGCCGATCCCTACAGCCAGACCCCGCTGGAGACCCTGGGCAACGCGGGCGTGGGGTGCGCCCTCATCGGCCTGTGCGCGCTCGCCGCGCGGCACGGGGTGGGCGCGCGGCTGCTGCGTCCGCTCACGCTGCTCGGGGCGATGGCCCTGAGCGCGTACGTCGTCCACGCGCTGGTGCTGGCCGGTCCGGCGCACGGCGCCGCGTCCTGGTCCGCCTGGCTGGCCTTCAGCGGCGCGGCCCTGGCCCTGACCTGGGCCTGGCAGCGGATCTGGGCCGAGAGCCCGCTGCGCCGCGGCCCGGTGGAACACCTGCTCCGGCTGGCCACGCGGGGGCGTGGCCGGGCCTGAGCGCGCGCCGTCACCCGTCCGTGTGACGGGTTCGGCTCGCGCGGCGCCGGTACGGCAGGGTGGGCGGATGCAGCTGCGCCTCGCCCTGCCCCTGACCCTTGCCGCGCTCGTGCTGGCCACCGGGTGCGTGACGGTGCGTCCCGCCGCTCCGCCGGACGCGCTGCGGCCGGCGCCCGCGGCGGCGGCCCGTGCGCAGGACCGGCAACCGACACCCCTCGCACTGCCGTTGAGCCCGCTGCCGACCTCCCCCGAACCCGCCTCGCCGCCCGTCCCGCCCGCGCCGCCCACGCCGCCCGCACCACCCGCTCCGCGCGTGGTCCCGGAGGCCGGGCCGGCACCGGTACCGGTACCGGCCGCGGCCGAGCGGCCGCGTCGCCCCCGCCGGGTCGACGCGCAGCCCCCGCGCACCCGGCAGCCCGCCAGGCAGCCGAAGCCCGCGGCCCCGGCGAAGCCCCGCAAGCGGCCGCCGACGGTGGCCAGGCCCCGGTCGGCGCCGCAGCGTTCGTACGACATGGCCGCCCTGTGCGAGGCCGCCAAGGGCACCGTGCATCCGTCCATCGTCGCCCTCTGCCACTGAGGGCGACAGGGGCGGCGGTGCCGGCCGGTCAGCGGCCGGAGGGGCAGTCCCCGTCGGTGAGGACGGACGGGCACCCGGTGGACGAGGCGCGCAGACTTGCGAGGGTCGTCCACACACTCCTCGCTCCCTGAGCTCGGGTCATGCCCGGGCGGGCCGCGGCGATACCCTCGGAGCCGCGGAACAGACGACACGGGGAGCCAAGAGCATGTACGACGCGGGGCCGTCGGCGGTGGATGCCGTGCGGGCGCTGAAGGAGCTGGCGCGGGAGCGGCCGGACGAGCTGGAGCTGTTCGAGGGGTTCACGGACGCGGAGTTGGACGGCTGGGCCGTGGCGGTGCCCGAGGAGGTGCGGGGCGTTCTGCGGGAGATCGGCGGCCTGGAGACCGAGGACCACGAGTACCGCTTCGGGCCGCGCGGCCGTGAGGTGTTCGCGGACGGCTGCTGGACCCTGGGTGAGACGGACTTCGGCGAGGGCTCGCTGATCGTGGGGGTCGGGGCCGCCGGCTGGGGGCCCGTCGTGGCCGTCAACCCTTGGGGGGCCGACCCCGATGTCACCGTCGAGGCACCGGACTTCACCGCCTGGCTCGCCGGGTTCGCCGAACGGTTCACGGACGGGGTGGCGGACCGGCCGAGGGGGAAGTTCTCCGTACCGGCCACCTCCACCGTCGAACTCGCCGAGGGAGCTGAGGGGGGCGAGAGTCGCGAGGGGCTCGACCGTGAGCTCGTCGCGCTCGTCGGACGCGGCGACCCGCTCACCGATCTCGTCGACCTGCACGGCCTGCCGGGCTATCCGTGCGCCGTGGACTGGGAACCGTACTTCTCCACCTTCCACAACACGGCCGACACGGGAAGCAGCGAGGTCCAGTTCCAGATCGTCGGTGAGGGCCGGGCCCTCCTGCTGCGCAGCGTGGTCAGCGGGGACTTCCTCGGCCGGGCCGTGCGCCGCCACCGCGTGCCGGCCGATGCCGCCCGGCGTGCGGTGGCCGAGCTGCGGGAACTGGCCGACGGCTGCCCCGGCTTCGTCGTGCTCGACGCGGGCTGCGCCGACTCCGTCATGGACGGCTGGGCGGTCCCGGTCCCCGAGGAGGTCCGGACCGTGCTCCGGGAGATCGGCGGGGTGGCGATCGCGGGGCTTCCGGCGCTGCGGCTGCTGCCCGGGGCGCCCGAGCACGCGGTGGACCCCGAGCTGCACCGCATGCTGGGCGGCGACGGTTCGTACTGGCCGATCGCCCGGATCGGCCACGGGCGCGGCCACGCCCTCGCGCAGATCCGTATCGACCCGGCGACCGGCCGGTGGGGGTACGTCGTATCCGTGCCCGGCGACGGCGAGAGCCTGCGGGAGTATCCGGAGCTGGCCCTGCTCGCCGAGTCCCTGCCGGACCTGCTGCTGACCCTCGCACGGCTGGCCCGGCGGGCCGCGGCGGGCCCCGACTTCGCCGCGCGGATGGCCCGGGACACCCGGTGGCTGTTCCCCAACACCGGGGAGCCGTGGCCGCGGCCCGCCCCGGTCGGCGAGTGGGCCGGTTCGGCGGACCCGCTGCTCGCGGCGGCCACCGAGCTGCCGGACGGGACGCACGCCGCGGACCTGCGGGCCGTGCCGATCCCGAGCGACCTGTGCTTCTACCG
This sequence comes from Streptomyces sp. NPDC001549, assembly GCF_042894025.1. Lineage (NCBI taxonomy): Bacteria > Bacillati > Actinomycetota > Actinomycetes > Kitasatosporales > Streptomycetaceae > Streptomyces > Streptomyces sp. NPDC001549. Next base: position 91,605 of record NZ_JBIAVJ010000004.1, on the reverse strand, counting down.
GGCGGCCGGCTGGCCGTACGCGGCCCGGCTGGAGCGGCTGCACTTCGCGGCGGCCGGCCAGCTGGCCGCCGCGGTGCCGGTTCCGGTGCCGGTGCCGGTCTCGCGCTGACGGTCGCGCGGCTCCCGGGGACCGGTTCATCCGACCGGCCCCGGCCCGGCTGCCCGGGGGTGGCGGGCTGGTTCGCTTGGATGGGCCGGACGGGACCCGACCGGAGCCCCGTACAGCCCTCCACCTCCAGGGAGTCGCCATGACGAAGATCGCCCTCTTCGGCGCGACCGGCACCGTCGGATCCCGGGTGCTGCGCGAAGCACTCCGGCGCGGCCACGAGGTCACGGCCGTCGTCCGCGATCCGGCGAGCCTCCCGGACTCCGTGAGCGGGGCCGGGGCCGGGGCGATCGGGTTGGTGCGCGGCGATGTCCTCGATCCGGCGTCGGTGGCCGCGGCGGTGGCTGGGCACGATGTGGTGGTCAGCGCCTTCGGACCCGGCCGGGGGGACCCCACCACCCTCGTGACCGCCGCGAAGTCGCTGATCGGCGGGGTGCGGTCGCTCGGCACGGACGCTCCCGCGCCGCGGGTGGTCGTCGTCGGCGGGGCGGGGTCGCTGCGCACCCCCGGCGGCCCGCTGGTCCTGGACGAGTCCGGCGTCCCGGCGGCCGTCCTGGCGGTGATGCACGCCCACGGTGAGGCCCTGGACTTCCTGCGCACGGTACCCGTGGAGCAGGTGCGCTGGACCTGCCTGAGCCCGCCCGCGCACATCGCGCCGGGCGAGCGTACGGGCACGTACCGGCTGGGCCTCGACGGCCTGGTGGTCGACGAGGAGGGCCGGAGCCGGATCTCGACGGAGGACTTCGCCGTCGCCCTGGTCGACGAGATCGAGCGCGACGCGCACGCGGGCCGGCGGTTCACCGTCGCCCACTGAGCGGCCGGGAAGGCCTGCGGAAGGCCTGCGGAAAGGTTATTGGGTGGATGCGTCCGGTCGGGCTACCTACAGTGACGGGGCACCCGATGTCGAGCAGGAGCGGATCATGCGCATCCACTATCCCCGTACGCCGCACCTCCCCTGGTCCCCCGGGGCGGCGGCGGACGACGTCCGGGCCGTCGGACTGGCGGGGTTGACCGGACGCGAGGTCGTGGTGACCGAGAAGCTCGACGGGGAGAACACCACCCTCTACGCGGACGGCCTGCACGCACGCTCGCTCGACTCGGCGCACCACCCCTCGCGGGCGTGGGTCAAGGGCCTCCAGGGCCGCATCGGCCCCGGGATCCCGGCCGGGTGGCGGGTGTGCGGGGAGAACCTCTACGCCCGGCATTCGATCCCGTACGAGGACCTGGACAGCTGGTTCTACGGGTTCTCGGTGTGGGACGGGGAGCACTGCCTGGACTGGGACCGGACCGTACGGTTCCTGCGTGGCCTGGGCGTACCCACCCCGCGCGTGCTGTGGCGGGGCGCCTTCGACGAGCGCGCGCTGCGCAGGCTGAAGCTCGACACGGCGCGCCAGGAGGGGTACGTCGTACGGACGGCGGCCGGCTTCGCGCGCGAGGACTTCGGCCGGTGCGTGGCCAAGTGGGTGCGGGGCGGCCATGTGCAGACGAGTACGCACTGGATGTTCGCGCAGGTCGTGCCGAACGGGCTGGGGCCGGCGGCCCCGTTGTGGGCGGTGCGCTCGGGTGCCGGGGCCGATGTGCCGGGGCTGTCCGCCGCCCTCGGGATGCGCGGGACCGACGCCACCGACACCACCGGAGCCGCCGACGCGGACGCGGACGAGGTCGCCGAAGTCGTGGCCCGGATCGACGGGGCGGGACGGACCGGGGAGGACCGGCTGGCCGGTGTCCTGGCGGCCGTGCTCCGCCGCGAGCCGCGGGCCCGGATCGCGGCGCGGATCGCGGCGCGGATCGCGGCGGGCCCGGGCGGGATGGCGCTCGCGCGGCGGGTCGCCGACCTGGTGGGGCTGTACCCGTACCTGCAGCGGCCGTTCCCGGACGAGGACCGGCGGGCCGGGCTGGTCCGGATGGCCGCGGCGGCCGATCTCGGCGTGCTGCACGCACTCGCCGGGGCGCTGGCGGACGGGCCGGCGGCACGGGAGTGCGCGGAGTGGTCCGCGCTGTGCGCCGAGGAGGCCGGGCTGCTCGGCCCGGATCCGCTGGAGGCGCTGCGTGCCGGGCTGGGCGAGGCGCTCGCCGGGCTGGGCGCGGAGGCCGCGGACCGCTGCTGGGCGGAGGCCCGGCGGGCGTTCGCGCAGGGCAGGATCTCGGGTTCCGCGGTGGAGGAAGCCGTGGCGGCGACGTGGCAGTGGCGCGAGGGAACGTTTCCCCGGATGGTGCAGCTGTGCGGGCCCTCGGGCAGCGGGAAGAGCACCTTCGGCCGCGAACTGCCCGGTGTGGACGCGTACATCAGTCTTGACGATCTGCGCACGGCCAGGGGTTCCCGTGCGGACCAGGGGGCCAACCCCGAGGTGCTGAGCGAGGGCCTGGACCGGCTCGACGCGGCCCTGGCCCGCGGCGGGACGGTGGTGTGGGACGCCACCTCGCTCACCGACCAGCAGCGCGGCCTGGCGGGCTCGGTCGCACGGCGCCGTGACGCGCTGGTCACCCACGCGGTGGTGCTGGTGGAGGAGGCGGAGCTGGTGCGGCGCAACGGCGTGCGCCCGCATCCGGTGCCGCCGCAGGTGCTCACCTCGCAGGTGCGCCGGTTCAGCCCGCCGTACGCCGGCCAGGCGCACCGGACGTGGTACATCGGTGCGGCCGGGGTCGTCGAGGACACGGCGGGCGGCCTCACGGCCGGACTCGCGGACACCCGACAGGGACACGGGCAGGGACTGGGACCGGGGCGGGGACCTGGACGGGGACGGGGACGGGGACAGTACTGATGCGTACCAGCGAGGAGCTCTACCACCAGGTCCGCTGGGACTCCCGGTTCGATCCGGCGCGGTTCGTACTCGGACTGCTCCAGCGCGGGGCCGCGCCGAAGCGGGTCCCGCTGCCCTCCTTCGTGCCGGGCGGCGACATCCCCTGGCACCGGGTGCTGTTCGTCGAGGCGGACGGTGAGCTGGTGTGGGACCGTGCCACGGGCGTGGACCGGATCGATGTCACCGCTGCGGGCCGGGTCCGCGATCCGCGGCTGCTGCGGGCCCCGTTCTTCACCGCCCGGACCCCGCACGCGTGGGACCCGGCGGGCGGCGGCGCCTGGCGACCCGCCGACCCGGTGCCCGGAGGCGACACGGCCGCCGCCGCGCCCTCGGTGCGGCTGCTGACCTGGAACACGCTCTGGGACCGGTACGACGCCCCGCGCATCTCCACCGCCCGGCGCAGGCCGCTGCTGCTGGCCGATCTGGCGGCCGCCGATGCCGATGTCATCGCGCTGCAGGAGGTCGAACCCGAGCTGCTCGGCATGCTGCTGGCGGCGCCGTGGGTGCGGGCCTCGTACACCCTCGGTACGGATCCGGGCGGCCGGGACGTCGCCGAGTGCGGGCTGCTGGTGCTCAGCCGGCTTCCGGTGCGGGAGGCGGGGATGCATCTGCTCCGCCCGCACAAGGCGGTCACCGCCGTCACGGTGGACACCGCGGCCGGCCCCCTGGTCGTCGCCAACACCCACCTGACCAGCGACCACACCGAGAACGGCGACGTCCGGCGGGATGTCGAACTGACCCGGCTCGCCGAGGGGCTGGGCGGCATCGAGGCCGGGGTGGCTCTGCTGGGCGACTTCAACGACGGCCGCCACGGCGTCGAGGGGCCGGCGGCCGCGCTCGGCATGCGGGACGCCTGGAGCGACGTCCACGGGGCGGCGGACGACACGCCGACCTTCGACCCGGTGGCCAATCCGCTGGCCGCGGTGGGCTCGCTGTCGGGCCGGTCGGCCCGGCTGGACCGGATCCTGCTGCGGTCCACGACGGCGCGGGTGGCCCGGGCCGCGCTGCGCGGCGACTCACCGGCCCCGGAGGGACTGTTCATCTCCGACCACTTCGGTGTGGAGGCGACGGTGGAATTCGCGGAACGGGGCGGCGCGCCCGCGCGCCTTGACGTACCGGCGACGGCGCGGACGGCGGTGGCATGGCTTCCGCCGCCCCTGCCGGAGGCGGTACGGGAGCTGCGCCACGAGCTCGACCCGCAGGCCGGGCGCTGGCCCGCGCACGTGAACCTGCTCTTCGGCTTCGTGCCGGAGTCCTCCTTCGCCGAGGCGGTACCGCTCCTGGCGGAGGTGGCCGCCGCGGCCGGGCCGTTCGCCGTCCGGCTGGAGGGTGTGCACAGCTTCGGGCACCGTGAGGACGCCACCGTCTGGCTGGACCCGGCGGCGGCCGGTGAGGCGCCGTGGCAGGAGCTCCGGCGCGCGCTGGCGGAACGGTTCCCGAGCTGCCGGGGGCGTGCGGGTGACCGCCACGGCTACACCCCGCATCTGACGCTGGGGCGCAGCCAGGACCCGCAGCGCGCGGTCGCGTCCTTCGCGGCGCGGCTCGGGGGCCCGCTGACCGCGCGGGTCGGGGAGCTGGCCGTGCTCTCGCGTCGCGGGGACGGGCCGATGCGGGTCCGGGCGACGGTGGCACTGGGGACGGGCGAGGTGCGCTGGGACCCGGAGCCGGAAACGAAGACGGAGCCGGAGACGAAAACGAAGGCGGCGGACCGGACCGGGCCAGGACCGGGGCCCGTGATCCGGGAGGAGGACGCCGAGTCGGTCACCGCACGCGTCCGGGCCGCCCTCGGCGACGCGGAGGTGCACCTGGCCGGGTCGCGTCGCATGGGCTGCGCGCTTCCCGAGTCGGACCTGGACCTGGTGGCGGTGCTGCCGGGTCCGGCCGATGCGGCCCTCGTACGGGACCGGGTGGCGGCGGCGCTGCCCGAGGCGGGGCGGCTGCGCGAGGTGACGGGGGCGCGGGTGCCGGGACTGCGGTTCCGCGTCGGCGGGCTGTCGGTGGATCTGGTCGCGGTGACCACCGACGGGCCGGCTCCGGCGCACGCGGTGGCACGGCGGGCCGAGCTGGGCGAGGCGGCCGCGCTCGCGCTGAGCGCGGTCAGCGACGCCGATGCCGTACGGGCACGGGTGGGGGCGGAGCGGCATGCCGCGTTCGCCGGGCTGGCGCGGCGGGTGAAGGCGTGGGCCCGGGCCCGGGGGCTGGACTCGGCGCCGTTCGGCGGGCTGCCCGGGCTGGTCTGGGCGGTTCTCGCGGCGCGCACGGTGGAGGAGGCCGGGGCGCTGCCGCCCGATGCCCTGCTGCGCGAGTTCTTCGGCAGGTGGGCCGCCTGGGACTGGCGTGTGCCCGTCGCGCTGTCGGCGGCGGGGCCGGGCGAGGCGGAGGACGAGCCGGATGCGGTCACGGTCCTCACCCCCTCGGAGCCGGTGCGCAGCTGCACGGCCCAGGTCGGGCCGGGCCTGCGGGACCTGCTGGTCCAGGAGTTGTACGCGGCCTGGGAACTGCTGGAGTCCGGCCCCGCGGACCGCGGGTGGGCCCCGGGGCCACCGCCGCTGCACCGTCGGCACGCCGCCTGGGCGGTGGTGACCGTACGGGCGGCCTCCGCGGGGGAGTTCGAGGAGACCCTGGGCCGGGTGCGGGGGCGGCTGCGGGCCCTGCTCGGCGCGCTGGAGGAGGCCGGTGTCACGGACGTGCACGCCTGGCCCCGGCCCTTCGCGTCGGGCCCGGCCCTGGCCCGCTACGCGATCGGCCTCGGCGCCGCTCCCCCGGACGCGGCGCGCCTGGCCGCCCTGGCCGGCCCCTGGCGGACCGGCCTGCCGGGGGTCGAGGTCTCCTGGGCGGCCGGCGGCGAGGTGCCGGACCTGGTGTGAGGCGTGAGGCGTGACGCGTGAGGCGTGAGGCGTGAGGCGTCAGGGGTCGTACGTCACGTGGGTCAGATCTCGATGATGATCTTCCCTGCCGTGTGCCCGCCCTGGCTCAGCTCGAAGGCGGCCGCCAGCTCGCCCAGCGGGAAGGTCGTGGCGACCGGCACCTTCAGCTGTCCGCTGTCGGCGAGCCGGCCCAGTTCGGCCAGATCGCTGCCTACCGGGCGGACCCACATCCACTCGCCGCCCGCCCCGAGCACACTGGGGTCGGCGATGGAGGCGTGCCGGCCGTCGTCGTGAAGCACCTCCCGGGTGACGGCGCCGACGCCGCCGACGAAGTCCGCGACGACCGTGGGACCGTCGGGTACGAGGGCCCGTACGCGCGCGGCGAGTCCGTCCCCGTACTCGATGGGTTCGGCCCCGAGTTCGCGTACCCGGTCGTGGTTGCGCGGGGAGGCGGTGCCGATGACCCGGGCGCCCAGTGCGCGGGCGATCTGCACGCCGAAGGAGCCGACCCCGCCCGCCGCGCCGTGGATGAGGACGGTGTCGTCCTTGCCGGTGCCGAGGCGGGTGAGGAGCTGGTAGGCGGTGAGCCCGGCGAGCGGGAGTCCGGCGGCCTCGGCCCAGCCGAGGGAGGCGGGCTTGTGCGCGAGGGCGCGTACGGGCACGGTGACGAACTCGGCGAAGGTCCCGCCGTGCACGTAGTCCTTGCGGGCGTACGCGATGACCTCGTCGCCCTCGGCGTATTCGGGGGTGTCGATGCCGACCCGCTCGACGGTGCCGGACACGTCCCAGCCGGGGACCACCGGGTAGACGACGTCCATCAGGGGGTCGAGCCCGCCCGCCATGATCTTCCAGTCGACGGGGTTCACGGCGGCGCACTTGACCCTGACGAGGACCTCACCGGGTCCGACCTTGGGCATCGGCAGCCGGGTCTCGGAGAGCACCTCCGTCCCGCCGTACGTCTCGTACGCCATCGCCCGCATGGTTTCCTGGCTGCTGCCGCCCGACTGGGACATGTACCCGGCCTCTCCGTGTGCTGGTGGAACCCGCCCCCGGCCCATCCCACCATGCACGAAGCGCCCGCCCCACGAAGCGGGGCGGGCGCGGCGCGGCGCGGCAGAGCGCGAGGGCTCACTCGTACTCGGTGCCGCCCTTGCGGGTCAGGTACGCCGGACTGACCGCCTTGGCGATGGCGCGGCCGCCCACGACCGGGCTGTACCGTTCCGCCGACGGCCGGATGACGACGCCCTCGCGCAGGTGGGCGGCCTTCCCGGAGACGGTCTCGCGGCCGCTCGCCAGCTCCAGCACCCTGTCGAGGTCGTACGGGCCCTCGTACAGCCGCGGCACCAGCGGAAGCTCACCGTCCGTCAGCACGGCGGCCGGGTCCAGCCAGCGCGTCTGCCCGTCGATCTCGGCGGAGACGTCGAAGACGGCGTATCCGGGTGGCGTGTCGGCGGTGCGGACGTCGGTCCCGTACGAGAGGTCCTGGACGCCCTTGCCGTACACCTCGCCGAAGATCCCGACCCGGGTCGCGCCGAGGCGGTCGGCCAGGGCCGCCGCGACGGCCGCCACGTCGTGCCCGTGTACGGCCCGCCAGTAGAGGTTGCGCTCGTCCTCCTTGAGCGCCAGTCCCTTCGAGCCGAACCCCTTGGAGGAGACGTAGGACCGCTCGCCCTCGACCACGTAGGTGAACAGGCAGGCGGTGCCGTGCAGTTTCTCGGTGAGGACGACCGGCTCGCCGGGCTCGAAGATGTGCGGGTAGCGCTGGAGGTTCTCGATGTCGACCCACGGCATCAGGTCGGCGGCGGCCTCGACGTCGCCGTCCATGGTCGTGGGTATGGGCGGGGCCCATTTGGTGATGCCGAGCAGCTCCGCGAAGTCCGTCTCCTCCTTGGCCGCCCGGGCCAGGTCGACGTCGGCGAGCGCGCGCGGCCTGCACACCAGCCCTTGCGAGAGTTCGCCGCGGAGCCGGACCGCCTTGACCCGGTCGGCGGAACCGCCGGCGAGCCGCCCGGTGAGGCCGAGCTCCTCGATCAGGTCCGCGGGCAGCACGGCCTGTTCGGGGATGTAGAGCGCGAACTCGCCCGTGCGGTAGGCGCCCTTGGCGATCACGGCGCGGTACAGGCCCACCTGGGCCAGTTCCAGCGCATCCGCGTTCGGGTGCTCATGGACGGTCAGTTCCTCGGCGGTGACGCGCAGGGTCGACATGGGACGGCTCCAACAGTGGTCAGGGACTCGGACGACGCCCGGTGGTGCGGCGCGTCGGTGACGACCACTCTGCTTCCCGCCATTTCCGCTGGTCCAGCGAATATCACGATGTTAGCCTGCCCGCCCGCCCCGCCCGGCGCCCCGGCGCCCTTCCGTCCCACGTTCCGCGTTCCATGTCCCACAGGAGGCTCCCATGTCAGCTCGTCCGGTCACCGTCGTCACCGGTGGCAGCAGGGGCATCGGTGCCGCGACCTGTCTGCGGCTGGCCACCGACGGGCATGATCTGGCGCTCGGTTACACCCGCGACGCGGCGGCGGCCGAGGCCGTCGCCGAGCGGGTACGGGCCGCCGGGGCCCGCTGTGTGACCGTGCGCGGTGACATCTCCGAGGAGTGCGCCGTCGAGCGGCTCTTCGACATCGCCGGTGCCGAACTCGGCAGGGTGACCGGGCTCGTGAACAACGCCGGCGTGACCGGCCCGCTGGGCCGGCTCGCCGAGGCCCGCACCGAGGACCTGCGGCGGGTCGTGGAGGTGAACCTCCTCGGGTACCTGCTGTGCTGCCGCCGGGCCGCCCGGGACATGGCGGAGGCCGACGGCGGGGCGATCGTGAACGTCTCCTCCACGGCCGCCACCCTCGGCAGCCCCGGGGAGTACGTGCACTACGCGGCGACCAAGGCGGCCGTCGACGCGCTCACCGTGGGGCTCGCCAAGGAGCTCGGCCCGGACGGGATCCGGGTCAACGCCGTGGCGCCGGGCATCATCGAGACGGACATGCACGCGGCGATGGGCGATCCCGACCGTCCGGCGAAGGCCGCGGCCGGGATCCCGCTCGGCCGGCCCGGTCGGCCCGACGAGATCGCCGGGGCGATCGCCTGGCTGCTCTCCGCGGACGCCTCGTACACGACCGGCACCGTGCTGCGGGTCTCCGGCGGCCGCTGATCCGCGCGGTCCGCGGCGCTCTGCGGCGGTCAGCCCATCGCCGCCTGGGTGGCCGGGCCGTAGACGCCCGGCGGGTCGCCCTTGAGGGAGCGGTCGCGCTGCAGCTGGCCGACGCCGCGCTTGGTCTGGTTGTCGTAGACCCCGGTGACGGAGACGTACGTGAACCCCTGCGCGCGGAGCAGCTCCTGCAGGGCGCGCACCTCGGGGCCGCTGTCGCCCATCCGCAGCGTTCCGGACGAGCTCGGCGGACTCGGGACCGAAGCGCTGGGCGAGGACGGCGGTTTCGGGCTCTGGCTCGCGGACGCGCCCGGCTCCCGGGAGGGAGAGGGCGGGGCGGAGGGGGACGGTGCGGACGCGATCGGGCCGGGTACGTCGGCCTCGCCGACGGAGCCCGGGCGGCGCCCCGGAAGCATCGGTACGGACAGCTCGGCGGGCGCCCCGGCCCGGGGCGGCTGTGGGTCGGGGCCGCCCAGCAGGAGCACCAGGGCGCCCACCGCGGCGAGCGCCAGCAGGGTCAGGACGGCGAACGGAAGCGGGCTGCGGTGACCACGGGCGGCGCCCCGGCTGGCAGCCGGGGCGGGAGCGGGGGCGGCGGCGCGAGCGGGAACGGCGGCGGGAACGCCGGGTTCCTGGACGTGCGCCGGGCCGGGGAAGGTGAGGGGGCCGGTCTGCGGCCAGGTGGGCGCGGTCGACCGGGGCGGTGGGCCCGAAGGGGCGACGTACGGGCGTACGAGCAGGTGGTCGTCGGGGACGATCCCGCTCTCATCAGGGTCCTGGCGCATGGTGGTCTCCCGGCGGGGACGGGGGCCGGCGCGGCGGTGCGGTGCCGGCCCCCACCCGGTCCGTCAGGCTCCGTGCCGCCGGGCGGCGGGAGCCGGGGCCGCACCGGCGGCAGCGGGAGCGCCGGGCGTGCCGAGTGTGCCGAGTGCGCTGTGTGTGCTGTGTGTGCTGTGTGCCGGAGAGCCGCCGATTTCGGCCGGGTCGATCGACGGGCGAACGGATCTGGGCATCTGGCGTATCTCCGAAGTGCGGCTCAAGCTGTGATTCTTGATCGGCGCACTCTTGCCCTCCGACGGGGGCCGGGTCAAGCCCGGTGTCCGATCCGCCCCCGTCCATCCGATCTGTCGGGCGCGGCCGCTCCCGCCGCGGCCCGCCATCAGCCGAGGGTGTGGGAGGTGCGGCGGATCGCCGTGACCCACACCGTGGCGGCGGCCGCGAGCATCAGGGCGGCCCCGCCGAGCGGGGCGGCGGGTGCGGAGATGCCGTCGACCGCGAGACCGCCGCAGAGCGCGCCCGCCGCTATGGCGAAGTTGAACATGGCCACCATCAGCGAGGACGCGGACTCGGGCGCCTCCGGGGCCGCCTTGATCATCCAGCCCTGCACACTCACCGAGACCCCTCCGTACGCGAGCCCCCAGGCCAGCAGCAGCGCGGTGCCGACGGCCGGCCCGGGCAGGACCGCGATCAGCGCGAGGATGACGGTGAGGGCGGAGCTGACCACGAGCAGGGTCCGGTACACGTCGCGGGCCCCGGCCAGGAAGTTCCCCGCGACGCCGGCGACGCCGTAGCCGAGCAGCAGGGTGCTGATGTACTCGGCGTCGACACCGGAGACCTCCTGCAGGATCGGCCGTACGAACGTGTAGGCGGCGAACTGCCCGGTCACCACCAGGAAGGTCACGATGACCCCCGCCCGCACGGCGCGGTTCTCCCGGAGCAGGGCGGGGAGTTCGGGAAAGGTGATGTGCCGGGTCGCCGGCAGCGGGGGCAACAGCACGAGCAGGGCGGTCAGCGTGACGAGGCCGAGGGCGCCGACCGCCGCGAAGGCGGTGCGCCAGCCGCCGAGTTCACCGAGCAGGGTGCCGGCGGGGACGCCGAGCACGGAGGCGGTGGGGACACCGCCGAAGACGAGCGCGGTGGCCCGGCCGACCTGGCGCTCGGGGACGAGGCGTACGGCGAGTCCGCCGGCGATGGCCCAGAATCCGCCGACGCTGACGCCGACGAGCAGGCGGGCCGCCAGTACGACGGCGAAGTTCGGGGCGAGGGCGGCGGCGAGGTTGGCGGCGACCATCAGGGCGATGAGCACGCACAACACGAGCCGCCGGTCGAGCCGGCCGGCGCCGACGGTGACCAGCGGCGCGCAGAATCCGGCGACCAGCCCGGGCGCGGTGACCATCAGGCCGGCGGTCCCGTCGGACACGCCGAGGGCGGCCCCGACGGGGGTGAGCAGTCCGACGGGCAGCAGCTCGGAGGTGATCAGGCAGAAGATGCCGAGCGAGACGGCGCAGACGGCCGCCCAGCCCTTCCACGGAGCGGCGCCGCTCCCCGCTGCGGGTCCGCTCCCCCGTGCGGGTGCGGCTCCCGGTGCGGATCGAGTTCCCGGCCCGGCTATGGACTCGGGCTCTCCGGGCGGGCCGGACGCGGGGGGCGGCGCGGGATCGTTGCCGGGCGCGGCAGCTGAGGTCATGGATGGGTACTCCGTACGGACGGTCGGCAGGCAGGACACGGCGGCACGGGGAGCCGGGGGTCGCGCCTCCCCCTTCATCCGTACTGCCGTTCCAATTTCCCACACGCCCCGGACATTCCCGCCGGGCCGGTGTCACCCGCACGCGTGAGAGGGGAACCGGGCCGGCCCTGCCGTACGGCAAGGTGGTCGGATGCAGTTACGCCGTGCCGTGCCCCTCTCCCTCGTCGTGCTCCTCGCCAGCACCGGCTGTGTCTCCGTCGGGCCGCGGGATCCGGCTCCGGCTCCCGTACGGGGATCCGTACCGCCGGCCGAGGCGCCCGAGGTCCCGACGCCCCCGGCCCTCCCGCTGGGAGCCCTGCCGGAGGCCGCCGCGCCCGCTCCGGACGCGGCCCAGGACCCGGACGCGGTCGCGGACCCGAGGCCGGTCCCGAAGGCGGCTCCGGAGCCACAGCCCTCGCGCGAGCGGGCCGCGAAGGCGGCGCCGCCTCCCCGGCGCAAGCGCGTGCCCGGGCCGGCGACGGCCCGTCCGCGGCGGCGGCCGGCCCCGCCGCCCCGCCTGGACCAGCTGTGCGCGGCCGCGGAGGGCGCGGTACCGCCGTCCATCGTCGACCTGTGTCTGCGGCAGTACGGCCGCTGACCGACGCGTCCGTCCCCGGTGCGACGCTTGACCCTCCCCCTGTGTCAGACCTTGTAGTGGAGAGCGTCATGTTCACCATCGGAGACTTCGCCAAGCACGGCCGGGTGTCGGTCCGCATGCTGCGTCACTACGACGCCCTCGGACTGCTGCGCCCGGCACGTGTCGACCCCTTCACCGGCTACCGCTTCTACGAGGCCGGGCAGCTCGCCCGCCTCAACCGGATCATCGCGCTCAAGGAACTCGGCTTCTCACTCGAACAGGTGGGGACGATCCTCGGCGAGCGGGTGGGCCCGGAGGAGCTGCGCGGCATGCTGCGGTTGCGGCAGGCCGAGCTGGAGACCGCCATGGCCGCCGCGGCGGCCCGGCTGGTCCAGGTCGAGGCGAGGCTCCGGACCATCGAGAACGAGGGAACCATGCCTGCCGACGACATCGTCGTGAAGAGCCTTCCGCCCGTCCGGCTCGCCGAGCTGACCGGCACGGCCGGGAGTTACGAACCGCAGGACATCGGTCCGGTCATCGGCCCGCTCTACGACGAGCTGTGCCGCCGGATCGAGGAGGCCGGGGTCGTCCCGACCGGCCCCGGTACCGCCTACTACGAGGACGCGCCCGGCACGGGCTCCGCGGCGGGGGTCCTCGTCCACGCCGGACTGCCGGTGGCGGCCTCGGTCCGCGCCGAGGACCTCGGGGGTGAGGTACGGATCGTCACGCTGCCGGCGGTGGAGCGGGCCGCGACCGTGGTGCACCGCGGCTCGATGGACGGCGTGCTGCCGACGGCGCAGGCCCTGGCGCGGTGGATCGACGCGCACGGGCACCGCTCGGCCGGGTACGCGCGCGAACTGACCCTGGCCTGCCCGGAGGACCCGGACCAGTGGGTCACCGAACTCCAGGAACCCCTGGCCGCCACGTCCTGACACCCCCACCACACCCCCGGGGAGCTTCGGCTCCTCAGGGGCGGCGTCCGCAGGCGCGGGCGCACCGCCGGGCCGTACGCAGCCTGCGCACGGTGGTGTGGCCGCGCCGCTTCCACTCACCCCGGGGCAGCGCGGCCCGCTGGCCGCCGCCCGCGATCAGGGCGTTGACCGGGGTCATCGGGTCGGCGGCCATCGCCTTGGCGAACAGGACGCCGACCACGAGCGGGACCAGGGCCACGGCCAGGGCCGATCCGGCGGTGGTCACGTGCTGCATGCGCGGGCGGGCGGCCCGGCCGCTCGGGGCGTCTGAAGTCATGTCCCCATTCGACCAGCGGCGCGCCGTCGGGGAATCGGGGTGGATACTCAGGCCGTTGGGTGTGAGGTACTCAGACGGGCGGGACGGGTGGTGGGTGATGGCGGTACCCGGGCAGGGTTTCGAGCCCGCGACCGGCGACGGCCCGGCGGCCGCGCCCGGCGGGCGTCAGGCGGAGCTGCGCACCGCGTACGAGGGGCTGCTGCAGATCCGCCGTCTGGTGAACGGCCCGGCGGGCGCGGCGGTTCCCGCGCCGTGGGAGGTACGGCAGCCGCCGCGCGCGGTGGCCGTCGCACTGGAGGCGGCGGGGATCGTGCCGTCGGCGCTGGACGCGCAGGGGCTTCGTACGCGGACGGGCTACCGCGTGGCGGCCGGAGCGGAGCCCGGGCGGGCCGAGGTGACCTGGCTGGGCCCGGCGGGCGGCGGCGCGGCCGGTGAGGAGCAGGAGCGGCTGACGGCGTGCGCGGCCGTGCTGGAACGGCTGGGCTGGGTGTGCCTGCTGTACCGGGGACCTCGCCGGCGCCGCTTCCTGGAGGTGGAGCCCCCGGACGGGCCGGGCGGGTCCGGAGGGCCGGGCGGGCGCCCGGTCAGCCGAGGGTGAGCAGGACGACGTCCACCTCGTGGCCGCGGGCCTCGGCGAAGTCGCGGGTGCGGCCGGTGACGATGAACCCGCACTTCTCCAGCACCCGGATCGAACCCGCGTTGTCGGCCACCGCCCCGGCGTGCAGGGGCCGGGTGTCCTCCAGCCGGATCAGTTCGGTCAGCGCCCGGGTGGCGATGCCCCGTCCCCAGTGCTCGGGGCCGATCACGTACGTCACCTCGCGCTCCTCGGGCGGCCCGAACACGGCGGCGTGACCGACCACGACCCGGTCGGCCAGCACGGTACGCAGGATCACGGCGGGGTCGTTGCGCACCTTCGCCCAGTGCGTGTCGAAGTGGCCCCGGTCGTAGTGGTACTTCCTGGTGATGGCCGCCATCTGCTGGAGGCCCGGGTGCGTCAGCTGCTCCCAGAAGACGGACAGGTCGTCGTCGATCGTCTCGCGCAGCTCGATCTCCATGTGCGCTCTCCCTCTCCCCCGGTGTCCGATCTTGACGGCCCACCCTACGAGGTGCGCGGGGCGGGCGGGCCCGGTCCCGCGTCAGGCGTAGCGTGCGGCCAGCGCGGTCACCGTCTCGGCGAGGGCGCGGCGCAGTTCGGGCGGGCCGAGCACCTCGGCCTCCGTGCCCAGGCGCAGCAGGTCGCCGACGGCGATGGCCTGGGACTCGACGGCGATGCGCAGCCGGACCCAGCCGTCCGCATCGGCCGGGCCGGCATCGGCGAGCGCCCTGGTGCCCGCCGCCCCGAACTGCATCGGCAGCAGCCGCTGTCCGCGCGGGGACAGCCGTACGTCGGCGGTCTGCTGGTGGAGTACGGAGTCCAGGCGGCTGGTGGATTCCTGCCAGTACGCGGCGAGTTGGAATCCGGCGGGCCGTTCGAAGCGCTCCGCCGCGGTGTCCACCGTCAGGAACCGGGAGACCCGGTAGGTCCGTACGGCTGCGTCGACCTCGGCGACGAGGTACCAGATGCCGCCCTTGAGGACGAGACCGAGCGGATGCAGCTCGCGCCGCACCTCGCCTCGCCAGCGGCGGTAGTGTGTGTGCAGCACGTGCTGGTCCCAGACGGCCTGGGCGATCTGCGCGAGATGCGGGACGGGGTCGGCCTCCCGGAACCAGGCGGGCGCGTCGAGGTGGAAGCGGTCCTGGATCCGGCGGGCCCGTACGGCGAGTGCGGCCGGCAGCGCGGCCTGGAGTTTGAGCTGGGCGGCGGCCAGATCGGCGCCGAGGCCGAGCTCCTGCGCGGGCCCCGGGGCGCCGGCCAGGAAGAGGGAGCCGGCCTGGGTGTCGGTGAGGCCGGTGAGGCGTGTGCGGTAGCCGTCGGCCAGCCGGTACCCGCCGGCCGGGCCGCGGTCGGCGAGGACGGGGACGCCCGAGACGCCGAGGGCGTCGATGTCTCGGTGGATCGTGCGTACCGACACCTCCAGCTCGGCCGCGAGGGCGGGGGCGGTCATCCGGCCGCGGTTCTGCAGCAGCAGGAGCAGGGAGAGAAGCCGGTCGGCACGCATGGCGTCATTGTCCCCCGTACCTGACA
The DNA here is from genome assembly GCF_042894025.1 of Streptomyces sp. NPDC001549. Classification (NCBI taxonomy): domain Bacteria; kingdom Bacillati; phylum Actinomycetota; class Actinomycetes; order Kitasatosporales; family Streptomycetaceae; genus Streptomyces; species Streptomyces sp. NPDC001549. The sequence goes on along the minus strand of NZ_JBIAVJ010000004.1, from coordinate 76,236 downwards.
GAAGGTGTCAGGTACGGCTGCCAGCCTGGGGGCACGCCGGGCGGAGAGACCGTCCGGCCTGCCGGGAGGACCGTCATGCCCACGCCCGTAGAGACCGGTGGCCGCTTCACCTTCGCCAACTGGGAGGAGAGCCCCGTCGGTGCCGTGGACGCCGTCCCGCGGCTCGCCCACGCCCAGGTCAACAACGCCTTCACCGGTGGGATCGCGGCTGCTGAGACCGCCTGCGACTACACGATCGCCTACACCGGGGAGAACCTCGGCTCCTACAGCGGGATGGAGTTGGTCTCCGGCAGCCTCGACGGCCGCAAGGGCAGTTTCGTACTGGAGGAGCGCGGCAGCTTCGACGCCGGCGGCACGGTCTGCCGCTTCGAGGTGGTGCCCGGCTCCGGCACCGGGGACCTGGCGGGACTGACGGGCTCCGGAGGCTTCACCTACCGCCACGGCGACACCTCCGTCGCGTACACCTTCACCTACGACTTGGGGGAGATCCGGTCCCGCTGAGGGACCCTGGGGGCAGCGCCGGGGTAAGCCCAAAAGCCGAGGCGCGCTCGGCGGGCTCCGGTTCGGCGGCAGCCGTCATCGGATCTGATGGGATCGCCGCCGCCGGGCCCCCTCGGTCGGGTCGCCGGACGAAGCGACCAGATGCCCCCTGGCGGTGAGCTCGATGGCGCCGGTCGCCTCGCCGGATCTTCCCCCTTTTCCCGAGCGCGGCAAAACATCGCCGGTATCCAAGGGCGGGCTCGCCATAAGACAGGCGGGCATCGGGAGCGCAATTGGCGATATACGGCCAGCCGTCATGGATTCAATCGTAGGGCCATATCTTCACCAAGTAATCAAGACTTATCTTCAGGGAACTTCGACCGTATGGTGTGGCTCGAATCGAAGGAGTCCCCTGTTGTCGAAGATGAACGATCCCGCTGTGCGTGCGGTTGAATCGGAGCGGGATTACGTGTCCTCCTTATACGAGTTGCTCACCGAGCGGCTTTCCGAAGCGCGAGTACAGCGAGCGAGTGTGCTGAAGGCCCCGGCGGAAAGCGTCGGCGAGGCATACGAGAGAGAAATCGCCGCCGAGCGTCTGGCCAAGGAAATCGGCCGGCTGGAGGGCGCCGAAAAGGGGCTGGTCTTCGGGCGCATCGACCGGACGGATGGCACGGCCCTGCGCATCGGGCGGATCGGACTGCACACGGAGGAGGATGACCTGCCTCTGCTCGTGGACTGGCGCGCGAACGCGGCGCGGCCCTTCTACGAGGCGACACCGGTCCACCCGATGGACCTGCGGCGGCGCCGGCACCTGCGCCTCGCGGAGCGCACGGTCATCTCGGTGAGCGACGAACTGCTGGACGGGACCGCCCCGACCGACGAGGACGTCGTGGGGGACGGCCCGTTGACCGAGGCCCTGTCGGCACGGCGTACGGGCAGGATGCACGCGGCCGTCGCGACGCTGCAGACCGAGCAGGACGAGATCGTCCGCTCCGCCCACCGCGGGGTGACCGTGGTGCAGGGCGGGCCCGGCACCGGCAAGACGGTGGTCGCCCTGCACCGGGCGGCCTACGTCCTGTACGCGTTCCCGCGCGCCGCGGAGGAGGGTGTCCTGGTGGTGGGCCCGAACGCCCGGTTCCTCGACTACATCTCCCAGGTCCTTCCCTCGCTCGGAGAGAACGACGTCGTGCTGGCGACCTGCCCGGAACTGGCCGGAGTGTCCACGGACACGGTGGACCCGTTCGATACGGCGCGGCTCAAGGGCGGCTCCGACCTCGCCGACGCCTTGGCCGGCCTGCTGCGCGTCCACCAAGCCCCCGCCGGTGACTTCACCGTGCGGGTCGGACAGGAGCTGGTCCGCCTCTCCGGCGAGGAAGTCGCCACGGCACGCGACGCCGCCGTGGCAGCCGTACTGGGGCACAACCCCGCGCGCCAGGTGTTCAAAGAGCTCTTGGTCGACGCCGTCACCGACGCGATGCACCGAGACATGGGCGACCTCCTGGAGCGGATCGACGCCGATGCCGAAAGGATGACGGGCCTCAACCTCGACCGGTTCACGGGAGCCGCCCAGCGCCGTGCCGAAGGTGCGCCCGATGCAGGGCCGGCCCACGAGCTTGACCTGGACGCCATCCGAGCCGATCTCCTCGACGACGCCGGCGTCGAGCGAGCGGTCGAGGTGTTGTGGCCGCGGCTGGTACCCGGTGACCTGGTGAAGGCGCTCCTGACGAACGCCGGCGCTCTCGCCGAACACCTGCCCCGCCTGACCGCGCAGGAGCGGTCCCTTCTGCTGCGCGGTCCGGACGGCCCGTGGACCGATGCCGATGTGCCGTTGCTGGACGAGGCGGCGAGCCTGGTCGACGGCTCCCCCGAGCGGACGTACGGGCACGTCGTCGTCGACGAGGCGCAGGAACTGACCGCCATGCAGTGGCGGATGATCGTCCGCCGCTGCCCGGCAAGGGCGATGACGCTGGTGGGTGACTTCGCCCAGGCAGGCCCGGTCGCGACAGCACGCGACTGGAAGGAAGCACTGAGCCCCCATGTCGGACCGCGGTTCAAACTGCACGACCTGACCGTCAGCTACCGCACCACGCAGGAGATCCTGGAGAGCGTCCGGGACCTGCTCACGCGGATCGCTCCGGACCAGAAGCCCACACGGTCACTGCGAAGCGGTGAGAGCCCTCGCACCGTGACCACACCTCCGGACGGGTTGGTCACCGCCGTCGTCTCGGAACTCCGCGCCCAGAGCACCGCGCACCCGGGCGAGCTTCTGGGAGTGGTCTGCGCGGACACCAGGGTGAGCGAGCTGACGGCCCAGGGCATCGCTCACCACGCACGCATCGTGCCGGCGTCCGAAGCACGCGGCCTGGAATTCGACGGGGTCGTCGTCATGAACCCCGAGGAAATCAGCACGGCCCGCCCCGGTGGGGAAAGGGACTTGTACGTGGCCCTGACCCGGGCCACCAAGCGCCTCTGCACCATCACCGTCCAGCCGGCCTGACGACTCGGCGCCCGCGTCGTCGCCGCGGGCGCACCCGGCGACGACGCGGGCGCACCCGGCGCGGTACGGACACCGGCCCGCGCGCACGGGGCTGCTCGCCGCCTCACCGCTCGTGGCCGGCCGTTGTCAGTGGGTCCCTCTAGCGTCTCGGACATGACGCGGACCGCACATACCTTCGCCTACGCACGCCCCTCCTCGCTGACCGCCGCCGGGACGGGTCAGGCCCTCAACCTGGAGACGGCGGGGGGTCTGACCCCGGCCGGGGCCGACGCCCATCCCCAGTTCTTCGCCGGGTTCCTGAGCACCCCTCAGGCGGCCGCGCGAGCCCTGCTCGCCGTCGCGGACGTGGCCGCGGCCCGCTACTACCGGCGCACCCTGCGCGCCTCGCTCGACCCGGTCGTCACGGGCAACGGCGACCGGCTGCGCTTCGAGTCCTTCTCGGGGTGCTGCGGGGTGTACGCCCGGCTCGACGTACTGCCGGACGGTCTGCGCGGCGCCGACACCGGGCACGGCACCACCAATGTCGACGTCAACAACCCGCTGCGCGAGGCGTTGTCCCGGCTGAGCGGTGACGACCCGCTGCACCTGCGGGTCGGCCCCGACGAGATGGCGGTGACGACGCTCGGCGGGCCGGTCGTGGAGAAGAAGGTTCCGCTGCCGGAGCGCTGGCTGCGCGGTTTCGCCGAGTCCCAGCACGTCACCACCGGCTTCGACCTGCGGGCCGAACTGACCGCCGCCGAGGCGGCGCGCTTCCTCCGTTCCCTGCCCCGTACCGCGGTGGGAGGCGGCGCCACGGGCGGCGCCCTGTGGGTGGTTCCCGCCGGCCGTACGCTGCGTCCCGCCACCCGGCCGGTGCCCGGCGCGGTCTGCCTGCCCGGCCCCGAGCGTCTCGCCGCCCTCCAGCGGGTGCTGCGGCATGCCACGGGCCTGCGCGTGTACGGTCCCGCGCCGGCCGGGGCGGAACCCACCGCCTCCGCCTGGGAAGTCACCCTGCCCGGAATGCGGCTCACGCTCACCCTCTCCCCGGAGGCCTCCCGCGGGTTCTCCGGCGAGGGCGGCGTCCTGGAGGCCCTGGCCACCGACGCGGCGGCCGGGGACGCCGAGCTGATCTCCGTACTGCTCGCCTGGGAGCCGCGCATCGATCCGGCCGATCTGGCGGACCAGTCGGGGCTCCCGGTGGACCGCGTACGGGCGGCCCTGACCCGCCTCGGCACGGCCGGCCGGGTCGGCTACGACATCGCCGAAGCCGCCTACTTCCACCGCGAACTCCCCTACGACGCCGGCCGCGCCGAACGTCACAACCCGCGACTGGTCGCCGCCCGCGCCCTGCTGGCGGCCGGTGCGGTCACCCTGGACGGGCCCGGTACCGCCGTGGTGTCCTCCGGTGAACGCCGCTACCGGGTGCGCGAGTCCGGCGGCGCGCTCAGCTGCACCTGCCAGTGGTGGGCCGACCACCGGGGCCGCCGCGGCCCCTGCAAGCACGCACTGGCCACCCGGATGGCCCTGCGGGCCGCCGCCTCCACCGCCTCCGCCACCCCTGCCCCTTCCGGAGCCGCACGATGAACCCCGCCCAGAACCCCGCCGAGAACATCACCGAGGACGTCCTCGCAGCCGTACGGGCGGGCCGCACCGCCGAGCTGCCGGGTCTCCTCAAGCCGCTGGAACCCGCACAGCGCCGGGCGCTGCTCGCCGGGCTGAAGGGGCTGCGCGGCGAACTGCGTTCCTCGCGGTGGGAGCGCTGGCAGGACCGGAACCGGATGAGCCCGGCCCTGGTGGTCGCCGGAGCCGGCTGCACCACCGGGGCGGCGGCGGCCGCCGCCTGGATCGGCGCCGCCGATCTGCGCCGCTGGAGGCCGCAGCCGCCGACCGCCGCGCTGCTCGACCTGCTCTCCGGCCGGGATCCGAAGTGGCTCGGCGACCTCGCCCACCGGCTGGCCGCCCGGTCCGCCACCGCCGAACAGGACTACCCGCTGATCAGCGAACTCGTCCGGCTCGCCGGCTGTCCCATGCCCACCACCGACGGCTGCGTCGAGGGCTGGGCGGCGTCCATGGGGCCGTCCTGTTCGCCTCTCGTGGTCGCCCTGCGCCGCGATCCCCACCTCACCGCGCTCGTCCCGAGGCTCTTCGAGACCGCCGAACCGGTCGGCGTCCTTGCCTCGCGCTGGGAGCCGGACGACCCCCGCAGCTGGCCGACGGCGCTGGCCGTCCTGGCCGACGAGGGACACCTGGACCGAACCGTCCTGTTGGACGGGTGCACCGCGCGGTTGCTGCGCGGTGGCAAGCCCGCCCAGCTGAAGCCCTACCAGGAGATCCTGGAAGCCCTGCGTCCGACCGCCGAGGAGGAGCGGGAGCGGGCCGCCGACTGGATCGCGCTGGCCGCCGACGCCCCTTCCGCCGTCGCCGGGAGCGCCCAGCAGACCCTCGCCCGGCTCGCCGCGGCGGGCCACCTGACCCCCCGCCGGCTCGCCGAGATGTCGGCCGCCGTCCTCTTCCGCCCCGAGAAGAAGCTGGTCCGCTCGCAACTCGTACTGATCGGCAGGGAACTCACCCGCGACCCGGCCGCCGCCCCCGAGCTGCTGCCGGAGGTCGCCGAGGCGTTCGGGCACGCGGACACCGGCATCCAGGAACGGGCGCTGAAGCTGGTCGCCTCCCACCTCACCGACGATCCCGGACTGCGCGCCGAACTCGCCGACCGGGCGCACCTGTTGAGTCCGGTCCACCGGGCCCGGGCGGTGGAGCTCCTCGGAGCGGCCGCCGCTCCCGCCGGGGAGTCCGGCCCCTACCGGGAGATCCTGCCGCCGCTCCCGGTCCCGGCCCCGCTCGCCCCCGCGCCGGAGACGGTCGCCGAGACCGTGGAGCTCGTCGCGGCGGTCGTCAACGCGCGCACCGCCACCGTCGAGGAGTTCGAGCGCGCCCTGGACGGGCTGGTACGGCACACGTACCGGGACCGCGCGGCACTCGCCGAGGCGCTGCGCCCCGCGCTGGCGGACCGCTGGTGGCTGGACCCCGAGCAGTCCCGCTACTACACGCACGAGCTGCCCGGTCTGGAGCACGTGGCCGCGTGCGTCCTGGACGCGCCGCCGACGGGCACACCGCAGCCGGCTCTCGCGTCCTGGCGCAGCGACTGTCACCACACCGCGATCGGCGCCGCCGCCCATGCGCGCGTGGTCGAGGCCGCGCGGCGCATCGCGTCCCGGCCGCTGCCCTTCCTCCTCGCCACGCCCTCCGTGGAGACGGGCTCGCTGGACCCGCGCGTGCTGGTCGCCCGCCTGGCCGAGTACGGCCGTCTCGGTGAGAACCCCGCACCCGCGGACCTCGCCCAGGCCTTGCTGCGGGTCCGCCGCGACGCCTCCGCCGTCCCCGGGGCGGCCGCCCTCGGCACGCCCGCCGGCGACCGGCTGGCCGCCTGGCTCGGCGATGCCGGGCGGCCCGTGGCCGTCACCCGCCGTACCGCGCCGGCGGTGCAGCACCGGTGGGGCGGCGTAACGCCCGCGCGTCTCGTGCTGGACACGGCGCAGCGGACGACCGTGGTGCGCGAGTTCCCGCACCGGTTCCACGAGCTGGCGGGGGCCCGCACGGCGACCGACCGCTGCTGGGACGGTCGCGACGATGCGTCGCTGATCGCGGTCCTGCCCGAGGACCGGGAGGCCCTGGCCGCCTGGTGTCTCCCGGTCGTCACGGCCGGCGCCGCCCAGGAAGCACGCGAGGGGGCCGCCGCGCTGCCCCTGCTGGCCGCGGCCGGTGGACCGGCCGGCCCGGCCCTGCACCTGGCGGTCGCCACCGGGCTCGGCTCCCGGCACCCCGAGGACCGGCTGAGGGCCGTGGACGCGCTCCTGACGCTCGCCGCCCAGGGTGAGCTGGACGCCGTACGCCTCGGCCGCGACCTGGCCGAGCTGATCGCCCTGGGCACGGTCAAGCCCAATCGGCTCGCCGACTCGCTGCGCACCCTCGCCGCGACGGGCGCGTACGCGACGACCTGGGCCGTGCTGGCGGCCGCCCTGCCCGCGCTGCTCACGGGGACGGCCGATCCCCGTGGCGCCGGGGACCTCCTGTCGACGGCTGCCGAGTGCGTGGAACAGTGCGGGGCGGCGGTGCCCGAACCGGCCGGGCTCGGCGCCGTCGCGGCCCGGGGCGGCTCGTCGCGCCTGGTCGCCCAGGCCGCCCGGCTGCGTGACGCCCTCCGCCGCAACGAGGGGGCTCCCGCCACGGGCAACTGAACGGGGTGCCGTAGCGGAAAAATTGTTGAACTTTGTCCCACTGTCCGTAAATATGCGGCCAATTTGGCGATGACGGGACTGATGTTTCATCATCATGACTGCACGTCAGCTTTCGGCGTGCGTCAGAGGGAGACGGGGGCGCCGGGGGGTCCCCCGTTCACACCGGCCCGACTCCGCAGGCGAGTTCCGTCTCTCGCCGCGCCCCGCCGTGATTCCCGTTCCCGTTCCCGTTCCCGTCATCCAGGCAAAGGCTCATGTCCGCCCAGCAGCTCTCGGACCTCATACGTTTCGCCCGCCACAACTCGCCCTACTACCGCGACCTCTACGCGTCCCTGCCACCTGACGTCGACCGCCTCACCGACCTGCCGGTGGTCGACCAGGAGGGGTTCTGGGCGGCCAACGCCCTGCACGACAGCCGCGTGCTGACCGGCCCGCTCAGCGAGGCCACGGTCTACAAGACCGGCGGCACCACCGGGTCCCCCAAGTTCTCCGTCTACACCCGCGACGAGTGGCGCACGTTCGTCACCGCCTTCGGCCAGGGGCTCGTGGACACCGGTCTGCGCCCGGGGCACCGCGTCGCCGACCTCTTCTACGCCGGGGAGCTGTACGCCAGCTTCCTCTTCGTCCTCGACTCGCTCGCCCACGCGCCCGTGGACAACGTCCGCCTGCCCATCGGCGGCGGCGCGCCGCTGGAATCGACGATCCCCACGCTGCGCGATCTCGCCGCCCAGGTGCTGACCGGCACGACCACCACCCTGTGCCGGCTCGCCGAGCAGGTCGTCTCGTCCGGTGTCCGGCTCGATTCGGTGGAGTTGCTCCTCTTCGGCGGCGAGGCCCTCTTCGACGACCAACGGCGGCTGCTGGCCGCCGCGTTCCCCGGCGCCGAGGTCCGTTCGGTCGGATACGCGAGCGTCGACGCGGGACTGCTCGGCCGCCCGGTGCCGGGCCCCGATGCCCGGGTGCACCGAGCCTTCACCCCGTACGCGATCGTCGAGATCCTCGACGACTCCACCGGTGAGCCCATCACCGAACCGGGGCGGCCCGGCCGGGTCGTCGTCACCAGCCTCTTCCGCCGTCTCATGCCGATCATCCGCTACCCCGCCGGCGACCGGGCCGAGTGGACCGGCACCGGGCCCGGCCACTTCAGGATCCTCGGGCGCGCCGAGGAGGGTGTGCGCGTGGGCCCCGTCTCCCTCTACACGCAGGACGCCCAGGACGCCGTGGCCGCGGCGGACACCGAGGGCCACGTGGTCGGCATGCAGCTCGTCGTTCGCCGCTGGGACGGCCGCGACGGGCTCGTCCTGCGACTGGCGACGGCCCCCGGTGACGATGCCGGCGACCAGGTCGCGGGCAGCCGCGAGGCACTGGCCCAGGCCGTCGTCACCGAGCTGGAGACCGTACGGCCGCTGTATCCGGACAGTGTGCGTGCCGGGTTCGTGCACCCGCTGTCCGTGGAGTGGGCACGCCACCGCGACCTCGCCGTCAATCCGCGCTCGGGCAAGCTCGTCCGCGTCCTCGACGAGAGGCCGACCGCATGACCGCCTCACCCATGACCGACATGGCCGAGACGGATACGGATACGGATACGGATACGCAGGCGCAGCCGCGGACCGGGTCCGGCCGCCGGAGCGCTCCGCTGGTCCTGCGCAACCGTGCCTTCGGCGCCGTATGGCTCGGGCAGGTCCTCGCCCAGGCCGCCGTGCGCATGTTCCAGGTCGGCGTGTCCTGGTGGATCGTCGCCTACGCCGTGCCCGAAGCCCGGGGGCTGGCCTCGGGGCTGTTCATGGCGGTCTGCACGCTGCCCGCCGTGGCGCTGGCGCCCGTCGTGGCCGGGGCCGTCGCCCGCTTCCCGCACCGCTCGGTACTGCGGACCAGCGCCGCCGTGGCCGGGGCCGCCTCGGCCGCCCTCGCGCTGTGGGCGTACGGCGGCGGCCTGCCGCTGACCACCGTGTACGCCGCCGGCCTCGCCCTGGCCACCTGCCAGGCGTTCTTCGACCCCTGTCTGACCACCTCGGTCCCCGAACTCGTCGACGACGCCGACATCGAGACGGCCACCGGCTTCGAGCTGTCCACCCAGTCCCTGGCCGGCCTCGCCGGAGCGCTGCTCGGCGCCCTGACCGTCGACCGGGCGGGCGTGGCCGGGTTGGCCGCCGGCTGCGCGGCCGCCTATCTCGGCGCCGCCGTGCTCGTCGCGAGCGCCCGGTTCCGTACCGTCGCCGCGGACGGCGCCGACGGCGCAAACGGCGCGGCGGCCCCGCCCCGGCGGCGCCCGCTCCGCCGCATCCTGGCCGAACTGCCCTCCGTACGGCGGATCCTGATCTGCTTCACCGCGGCGAACCTGTTCACCGCCGCCGTGTTCGTCGTCATCCCCCTCTACACCCGGTCGGTCCTCTTCGGCGGGGGCGGCACCGTGGCCCTGCTGGAGGCCTCCCTGGGCACCGGTGCGCTCGTCGGCGCCTTCACCGGCACCCGCGTGCCGGGACGGCCCACGGTCGCCGGCGCCTGGTGCCTGGGCCTGATGGCCCTCGCCCTGGCGCTGCCCGGGCTGTTCGCGCAGCGCCCGGTCGTCGCGGGCTGCCTGGCCGTGGCCGGCTGGTGCGCCGGGGCCGTGAGCGTGCGCTTCGTCGCCCTGTTCCAGCGGATGGTGCCGACGGCGGACAAGCCCGGCTTCTTCGCCGTGATGCAGGCCGTCCTGGGTGCCTCCCTGCCGGTGGCGTCCCTGGTGTTCGGCTCCGCCGGTGACTTCCTCTCCCCTCAGACGCTCTGCCTCGTCCAAGGCGTCGGGCTGCTCCCGGCGGCCTGTGCGCTGGCCCTGCTCGGGTCCCGTACGCCCGACCCGGCCGTGGCGGAACCCGCGCCGACCGGAGGCGAGCGATGAGCCCCGTGATCGCCCCGGCCGTCCGCGCGGACATCGCCGAACTGCGCCAGCTCTACTACGCCGTCTACGGTCCGCACTACCCCGTGGCCCTCGGCACCGACCCGGCCGAGATGGCCCGGCTCATCGCGGACCCGCACTCCCTGTGGCTCGTCACCCGCTGCGCCGGCACCGGGGCCCTGACCGCGTCCGCCGCCATCCACGGCGAGGCGGGCAGCCGCACCGGCCGCCTGGAGGGCATCGCCGTGCACCCCGAGCACCGCTCGGCGGGCCTGGCCGCCGCCCTCACCGAGGCCCTGTGCGCGGGGATGCTGGACACGGGCCGCCTGGACTCGGTGTACGCGACCGTACGCACCGTCAGCGCCGGTCCGCAGCGCGTCGTCGCCCGCAACGGCTTCCGCCCGCTGGGCATCCTGCCCAACGCGGTGGATCTCAGCAGCCGCGAAAGCCTCGCGCTCTACGCGCGTCACGCCGCCGGAGTACTCGACCGCCGGATCCCCGTCACCGAAGTTCCGGCCCCGCTGCTGCCGTTGCTGCGCACCTCCGAGTCCGCGCTCGGCATCGGCTACCCCGGGGTCAGAGCCGCCGCCGGCCCGCTCCCAACGCCCGCGCCGCACGCGGCGGCCGAACGGCTGGAGGTGATCGAGGCACCGGCCTTCGTCCGCCGCCGCTTCCGCGAGCGGTTCCCGGGCGCCGAGGGCTGGTTCTATCCGCTGCACACCCCGAACGTGCTGCTCACCCCCGAAGACGGCCGGTTCGAGGTCTACGCCTACCTCAACCGCGCCGGCGGGTACGGCTCCCTGCTGACGGCCCACCCGGACCCGGCCGCCGCGGCGGCCCACCTCGAACCCGTCACCCGGGCCCTGGCCCGTGCGGGCGCCGGCTACGTCGAGGCCCTGGTGCCGCTCGCGCACCACGAGGCCCTCTCGGCCTTCCTCGCCCAGGGGTTCGTCGCCGGGGCCCTCTACCCGGCCATGCGCGCGGACGGCGACGGCTTCCACGACTACGCCGTCCTGTCCCGTTCCAGCGAACGGATCGACTTCCGCGGCGTCGCCGTCGAACCGCCCCTCCAGCCGTACCTGGACTGCTACGTGTCGGCCTGGGCGTCGACACACCTGCCCACATCATCCGAGGTTGCCTCATGAGCCCCATGGACCCCATGAACCCCCATCTTGCGCCGGTCTCCGTACCCGACCCGGCCCTGCTGCCGCACGTACAGGAGCTGTGCGACCTGACGGACCCGTACGCCTTCGGGCCCGAGCAGGACGAACTGTTCGCCGCGGCCATGGCGGAGACCAACGCCTGGCACACCGAGCGCTCCGCGTTCTTCCGCTCCCTGTACGAGGCCACTCCCCCGGCCGAGCCGTACCGTACGCCGCTCGTCCACGCGAACTTCTTCAAGCGGCACGAGGTGCTCTCCGTCCCCCGCGAGGACGTCGAGCTGCACCTGACCTCCTCCGGTACCACCGGCCAGAAGTCGCAGATGTTCTTCGACCGGTGGACCATCCGCTCCGCCCAGCGCATGGTCGCCCGGATCTTCGAGCGCAACGGCTGGATCACCCCCGACCAGGAGGTCAACTACCTCCTCTACAGCTACGAGCCGGCCCCCTCGCTGAACCTCGGGACCGCCTTCACCGACAACTACCTGTGCGACTTCGCCCCCGCGCGCAGCGTCGCGTACGCGCTGCGCAACACCGGCGGCGAGCACGAGTTCGACCCCTTCGGCTGCATCGCCGCACTGCGCCGCTTCGAGCAGGAGGACGCCCCGGTCCGCATCCTCGGCTTCCCGGCCTTCCTCTTCTTCACCCTGGAGCGGATGCGGGCCATGGGGCTGCCTCCGCTGCGCCTGCCCGAGGGCTCCCTTGTCGTCCTCGGCGGCGGCTGGAAGGGGCACGCCGACCGGCGCATCGGCAAGGAGGAGCTGTACTCCCGGGTCACCGAGCAGCTCGGCATTCCGGGTGAGCGGATCCGCGACACCTTCGGGTCGGTCGAGCACTGCATCCCGTACATCGAGTGCGACCACCACCGGCTGCACGCCCCCGTCTGGTCGCGGGTGACGATCCGGTCCACCCGCACGCTCGAACCCCTGCCCTACGGGGAGCGGGGCTACCTGCACCTCGTGTCGCCGTACATCACCTCGGTGCCGGCGCAGAGCGTGGTCATGGGCGACCTCGCCTCGCTCCGGCCCGGCAGCGCATGCGGGTGCGAGCTGGAGACCCCCTGGTTCACCGTGCACGGCCGTGCCGGGGTGAGCCGCAACCGCAGCTGCGCGGTGGCCGCAGCGGAACTGATGAAGGGAATGGCGTGACCGTGAGCGTGCACCACCACTACTGGCAGGGCGAGTTCATCGGCGACGAGGAGGCGGGCCGGCGGCTCGCCGGACTGCCGGCCGCCGTCGAGACCGCGCTCGCGGAGAGCCTGGAGACCGAGACCGTCCTGGCCGCGTGCGACGCCCTCGCCACCGCACTGTGCGACCCCGGCCATCCCGTACGGGCCCGGCTCGCCGCGCACCTGCCCGAGGGTGAGGACCCGGCCGTCCTGGCCGAGCTGGGCGGCCTCCTCGGCCGGCGGGAGCTGACCCGCAAGCTGCGCCGGGAGCTCGGCAGCGCGACTCCCGGCCGGCTGAACCGGGCGGATCCGCGCGAGACGGTCTACGAGGCGTGGGCGCCCGTCGGCCTGGTCGCCCACATCGCTCCGGGCAATGCCGCGACGGTCGCGCCGCTGAGCATCGTCGAGGGCCTGCTCGCCGGCAACGTCAACGTGCTCAAGACCAGCAGCGACGACACCCTCCTGACCCAGCAGCTGATGGCGGAGCTCGCGGCCCTGGACCCCAGCGGCGCACTGGCCGCGCGGATCGTCGTCCTGCGCTTCCCCTCCTCCCGGGAGGAGTGGCTGCGCCTGATGTGCGCGCCCGCGGACGCCGTCGCCGTCTGGGGCGGGGAAGCGGCCGTCGAAGGGGTGGCGGCGCATGTGCCGGCCGGCTGCCGGCTGGTGGAGTGGGGGCACCGGGTCTCCTTCGCGTACCTGACGGCCGACGCCTGGTCGGACGCCCGCACGCTCGACGCCCTGGCGGACGACGTCTGCCTGCACGAGCAGGAGGCGTGCTCCAGCCCGCAGGTGGTCTATCTCGACACCGAGGACGAGGACGAGGTCTTCGGCTTCGCCGAGCGTTTCGCCGCGGTCCTCGCCGCCCGGCCGCCGGCGACGGCGGCGGCGGCGGGCGCTGCGGCCGGCACTGCGGCCGGCGAGCCGGACCCGGCGGAGGCAGCCGAGCTGACCACCACCGAGCTGATGGCCCGGCTGGAGGAACACCTTGGCCTGACCCGGGTGTTCGCCGCTCCCGACGGCTCGTGGCGGGTCATGGCCGACACCCGGTCCCCGCTGACCGCCTCGCCGCTGCACCGCAGCGTGTGGGTCAAGCCGCTGCCCCGCAAGCGGCTGATCGCCACCCTGCGGCCGATGCGCCGCTATCTGCAGACGGCGGGCCTCGCGGGCAGCGCGACGGACATCGCCGAGCTCTCCCGCACCGCCCTGGCCGCGGGCGTCACCCGGGTCACGCCGGTCGGCGCCATGCTGGAGAGCTACGCGGGTGAGCCGCACGACGGGGTCTACGCCCTGCAGCGCTACAGCCGCCGCGTCGCGGTCCAGGCCGATCCGGCCCGGTTCGCCACCACCGCCTGCCTGGACGACCTGGTCCGGCCCGTGGTGCTGCCGCTTCCCGCGGGACCGCTGCTGGGCAAGGAGGACGTACAGGAGCCGGCCCGCCGGCTGGCGCGGGCCGATGCCGAGCTGTACTTCCGCAGCGGCGGCAGTACCGGCGCGCCGGCGCTGTCGGTCTTCAGCTACGACGACTACGACACGCAGATGCACGCCGCCGCCCGCGGCCTGCTGGCCGCCGGCTACGACCCGGCCTCGGACCGGACCGCCAACCTGTTCTACTGCGGCGCCATGTACGGCAGCTTCATCAGCTTCTTCTCCGTGCTGGAACGGCTCGGCGGCGTGCAGTTGCCGCTGTCGGCGGGCCCCGACCACCGGGCCACGGCCCAGGCGCTGATCGACCACGGGGCCGACACCCTCTTCGGTATGCCTTCCTACCTGTGGCAGCTGCTGCACGCGGAGGAGGACGCGCTGCGCGCGTACGGAGGCCTGCGCAAGGTGTTCTACGGCGGCGAGCACTTCACCGAGGAGCAGCAGCGCACCCTGAAGGACACCTTCGGCATCGTGGCCGTCCGCTCGATCACCTACGGCAGCACCGACCTCGGCCCGCTGGGCTACCAGTGCACCGAGAGCTCCGGCGGGGTCCACCACCTGCACGCCGACCTCCACACGATGGAGATCCTGGACCTGGCCGAGGACCGCCCGGTGGTCCCGGGCGAGACGGGCCGGCTGGTCTTCACCACGCACGCCCGGCGCGGCCAGCAGCTGGGCCGGTACGTGATCGGTGACCTCGGCCGGGAGGTCCCGGGCCGCTGTCCGTGCGGACGGCACGCACCGCGCTTCGAGCTGCGGGGGCGCACCGGCGACGTGATGCGGGTGGCGACGTACTTCCTGAACCACCGTCGCTTCCTGGACCTGGCCGAGGAACACGGCGGCCACCGGGGCGAGTTGCAGATCCGGCTCGACTCCGCCGACGCGCGCGAGCTGCTGACCGTACGGGTGGAGCGGGCCGCGGCAACGGATCCCGAGCGGCTGCGGGAGGTCTTCCTGGCCGGCTACCCGGAGCTGCGGTCGGCGGTGACGGAGCGGCTGCTGGAGCTCGCGGTCGAGGCGGTGGACGGCGCGTCGCTGGACCGCAGTCCGACGAGCGGCAAGCTCCTCGCCGTGGTGGACGCGCGCGGCTGAGACGAGAGGGGCGCGGGGCAGCCGTCAGGCTGTCCCGCGCCCCCTTGTCCATCGGGCCGTCAGGTCACGGCGCGCCGAAGGTGAGCGTCAGCTGCGGCGTCCCTTCGTTCGCCTGAGCCTCGGAGGACCACAGCCACAGGGCGTCCGTACCGGTGCTGCTGAGCGCCAGGCCGTAGCTGCCGCCGAGCGCCGCCGCGACGCTCGCGGTGGTCAGCCCGGTGGTGTGCACCGCCGAACCGTCCGGGATCCCGGCGAAGATGCCGAGCGCCGGACCGCCCAGCGCGGGGCGGTTGTTGTACGTGGTCCCGCCTTCGCTCCACGAACCGGTGACCGGGACGACCGAGACGGTGTCCGTGGTGCCGGCGCCGCTCTGCGTGCTCGTCTTCACGCTGAGCGCGGCCGACTTCAGCACCGTGCCGGCGGGCGCGGCGGGCAGGTCGAAGCGCAGGTAGCTCGCGTAGAACGAGGTGCCGCGCACGGCGAGCGATCCCGAGGTGCCGTAGGTGGTGGCGGGCGCCCCCGCGTTGGCGTAGGTGTCCTCCGCGGCGGTCACCTGGACCACCGAGTCGGCCGGGGCGGTGGCGAGGGCGTAGTGGTTCTGTACCTGCGCGGCGCTGAGCACCGTCGGATAGACGGCGGTCTCGTCGAGCCGGCCCGCCCAGTACTCGCTCGTCGGACGGTCGGGCCAGCCGCCGAGGCTGTCGCCGCCGGCGTGCCAGTAGCCCGAGAAGTTCTCGTGGGTGGTGACGGCGAGGGTGCCCTTCTGGGCGCCGTCCACGTAGAGGGTCATCCCGCCGGGGCCCTGGGTGGCGACGACGTGGTGCCACTGGTTGTCGTTGTAGGAGCCCGGGGTGGTGATGGTGCGGGTGGCTCCGGTGTAGACGCCGTAGACCAGCCGGCCGTTGTTGGTCATGTAGATGTGCTTGTCGTACTGACTGCTGCCGCGGGTCTGGTTGTTTCCGAAGCCGATGAGCTTGCCGCCCCGGGTGGTGTCCGTCCTGAACCAGGTCTCGATGGTGTAGGCGCCGCCCACGGTCTGCCGCGTGTCCCCGTACACCTGGGTGTCCGTGCCGTTGAAGCCGATCGCCGTGCTCGCGCCGGACACCGCGCCGGGCGTCTGCCGCAGGGCGGGGGCGTTCAGGTGCGTGCCGCTCCGGTTGCCGCCGGCCGAGGAGTCGGCGGCGAAGGGCAGGGCCGATTCGTCGTAGCGCCAGTACTGCTGGGCTCCGTCGGCGCGGACCTGGTTCGGGTAGCCCTCCACCGTGGTCGGGACGGTCACGCTCGCCGTCGCGGACAGCGCGCTGGTGTTGCCGGCCGCGTCGGTGGCCGTCACCCGGTAGGTGTACGACTGGCCCGCCGCCGCGGTGGTGTCGGTCCAGGAGGCCTGCGGCCGCTTGAAGAACAGCGAGTCGGCGGTGACCGTGGCGAGGGGCGTGGCCGCGCCGTTCCGGTAGATCCGGTAGGTCAGCGCGCTGTCGTCGAGGTCGAGGCTGGTGCGCCAGCGCACCTGGACCTCACCGGGCCTGAAGCTGACCGCGCTCGCCACGGGCACGGTGGGTGCGCCGGTGTCCCCGGTGGAGGCGAACCGCGTCAGGCTCTGCTGCGCCGCGCCGTTGACGGTGGTGAACTCCCCGCCGACCCACAGGTACTGCACGCCGCCCTTGGAGCCGACCGCCATCACGCGCGGCCCGATGCCCTCGCCGATGCCGTCGTTGGTGTCGGGGGCCCAGCCGAGCTTGCCGGTGCCGCTGGTGGGCTGGGCCAGCAGGTGGTGGCGCTGGCCGTCGGGGAACTCGCCGACGCTGGAGCAGTCGTGGGCGTGCGAGGCGCTGTAGAGCACGTTCTGGTAGGGCAGTACGGCCTGGGTGGCGCCGAGGCAGGTGTCGCGCCAGCGCTGGCCGAAGTCGCCGAGGTTGAGGGCGATGCGGCCGTCGAAGACCCCGCCGCCCGTGCCCTCGTTGGCGGTGTAGAAGCCGGTGGCGTCGGTCGCGATGTCCTTGACCACGGAGTTGGTCTCGATGAATCCGGCGTACGACTTGGTGAGCGCGCCGCTCGTCGCGTCGACGACGGCCAGCGCGTGGGTGTTCGTACCGTTGACGGTGAAGAAGTCGCCGCCGAGGACCACGTTGTTGCCGTCGGGGGTGACCTCGACGGCCCGCCCGGGCTCGTCGGCGTCGGCGGTGAAGGGCTTCAGGGCGCCGTCGGCCGCGCCGACGGCGGCGAAGCGCTGACGCGGCTGGCCGGCGACGCTGAGGAAGTCGCCGCCCGCGTAGACGGTGTCGCCGGTGACGGCGAGGGCGCGGACGGTGGCCGCGAAGGCGGGGCGGAATCCCTGTTTCACGGTGCAGCTCGCCACGTCGACGGCGGCGAGGCTGGAGACGGGGGTGCCGTTGACGGCACCGAAGTAGCCGCCCACGTACAGGGTCGCCTTGTCCGGCGAGAGGGTGAGCGCGCGGACCGTGGCGCTGCCCGAGCCGACGGTGAAGGACAGCTCGCAGGAGGTCGGGGCGCCGGTCGCCGCGTCGAGCGCGACGAAGTTCACGGCCGACCGCTCGCTTCCGGAACCTCCGGCGGGCGGGCGCACGGTGGAGAAGGTGCCGCCGACGAAGACCTGGCCGGCCGCCTCGGCGAGGGCCCAGACGACGCCGTCGGGCTGCCAGGTGGCCAGCGGGTCGGCGGTGAACGCGACGGGCGGGGTGATCGCCGCCGCCTGCGTGGCGAGGCCGAGGCCCACCCCCAGGGCGGTGCCGGCCAGGGACAGGGCGAGAGCGGCCGCCGGCCCTCGGGATCTACGCATGAATCCCCCAGTTCGGTGTGCGGTACGGCCGTAGGGTGCGGCCGGGTGAGTCATGGCCGAAAACCACCGAACAGCAGTCCACAGCCGTGCCTACGGGCGCACCCTAGAGCGATTCGCGGCTCGATTCATCCCACTTGACGTATCGGATGCGAAAGAACGCCGGCCCGGCACACCTGCCCCGCCGTCACGCGCGGGGCTTCGCCCGGACGTGCATGCGCTCGCCCTGCCGCCCGAAGAGGCTGAGGATCTCCACCGGCCGCCCGTCCGCGCTGGTGAACCAGTGGGGCAGCCGGGTGTCGAACTCGGCCGCCTCGCCGGGGCCGAGGACCAGGTCGTGCTCGGCGAGGACGAGGCGCAGCCGGCCCTCCAGCACGTACAGCCACTCGTAGCCCTCGTGCGTCCGCGGATCCGGCTCGCCGCCCCGGTCGGGGATGAGCATCTTGTACGCCTGGAGGGGACCCGGGCCCCGGGTCAGCGGGACGGCCGTGCCGCCGTTCGGAAGGGTGCGGGGGGTCAGCCGCACCCGGGGGTCCCCCACTTCGGGAGCGCCCACCAGGTCGTCCAGGGGCACTTGGTACGCGGCCGCGAGCGGCAGCAGCAGTTCCAGGCTGGGGCGGCGCTGCCCGGACTCCAGCCGGGACAGGGTGCTCTTCGAGATGCCGGTCGTCTCGGAGAGCGCGGCCAGGGTGAGACCGCGCCGGGCGCGCAGCCGTCTGAGCCGGGGGGCGACCTCGTCGAGGATTGCCCGGTGGGGGGATGGCTTGTCGTCCATACGGCCATTGCATCCGGCCGTCCCGGAAACGGCAACAAGGTTTGCCGTCCGCCATCCGGCGCCCGCACCCTCCGGGCATGAGCCCACGCAGTCCACGCAGTCCACGCAGTCCACGCAGTCCACACCGTGATTCCGCGACCGGACCCCGGCAGCGCCGCACCACCGGCGAGGACGGCGCAGCCGCCGGCGCGCGCCGGCCCTCGGTCCGGTGGGCGCTCGCCGGTCTCTCCCTCTCCGTGCTGCTGTCCTCGCTCGGCACCGGCATCGCCCACGTCGGCCTGCCGACCCTGGCGCAGGTGTTCTCCGCGTCGTTCCAGCAGGTCCAGTGGATCGTCCTCGCCTATCTCCTCGCCGTCACCACCCTGGTCGTGGGTGTCGGACGCCTCGGCGACCTCGTCGGCCGCCGGCGGCTGCTCCTGGCGGGAATCTCCTTGTTCACCGCGGCCTCCGTGCTGTGCGCCGCCGCGCCCACGCTCTGGCTGCTGGTCTGCGCCCGGGCGGCGCAGGGCCTGGGAGCCGCCGTGATGACGGCGCTCACCATGGCGTTCGTCGGTGAGACGGTCCCGAAGGAGCGGACGGGCAGCGCCATGGGGCTGCTCGGCACGATGTCCGCGGTGGGCACCGCTCTCGGTCCGTCGCTGGGCGGGGCCCTGCTCGCCGGGTTCGGCTGGCGGGCGCTCTTCCTCGTCAACGCGCCGCTGGGCATCGCGGCGTTCCTGCTCGCCCACCGCCATCTGCCCGCCGACCGGCGGGAAAGCGGGGTCACCCGGGACCGCTTCGACCACCTGGGGACGCTGCTGCTCGCGCTGACGCTCGCTGCCTACGCGCTCGCGATGACCCTCGGCGGCGGCCGTTTCGGCCCGCTCAACACGGGTCTGCTGCTGGCCGCCGCCTGCGGGGTCGCCCTCTTCGTACGCGCCGAGGCGAGAGCGGCCTCCCCCTTGATCCGACGGGAGCTCCTCCGCGATCCGGTGACCGGTGCAGGCCTCGCCTCGAGCGCGCTCGTGTCGACGGTGATGATGGCGACGCTGGTGGTCGGGCCGTTCTACCTCTCCCGGACGCTCGGGCTCGACGAGGCCCCGGTCGGGCTCGTCCTGTCGGCCGGCCCGCTGGTCGCCGCGGTGACCGGGATGCCCGCCGGGCGCCTCGCGGACCGGTTCGGCGCGCAGCGCATGACCCTGCTCGGGCTCCTGGCGATGACGGCCGGGGCCGTCACCCTGTCCATGACTCCGGCTTCGCTCGGAGTCCTCGGGTACGTCGTCCCGCTCGCCGTCGTGACCGCCGGCTACGCGGTGTTCCAGACGGCCAACAACACCGCCGTCATGGCGGACGTCGGCCCGGACCGGCGGGGCGTCGTCTCCGGCATGCTGGGCCTCTCGCGCAATCTCGGTCTCGTCACCGGTGCGTCCCTCATGGGCGCCGTGTTCGCGCACGCGTCGGCGACGGCCGACATCGCCTCGGCGCCCGCCGGGGCCGTGGCCACCGGGATGCGGTTCACCTTCCTGGTCGCGGCGGTCCTGATCCTCGTCGCGCTCGCCGCCGTCGCCGCGGCGGGCCGTGTCAGCCGGCGGCCGGACCCGGCAGGGGACGGCACAGCAGCGCGGCCGGGGAGGGGCGGGTGGCGGCGCGGGTGGTGAAGGCGATGCCCGCCGCGTACTCGGTGGACAGGCACTGGCCCTTGTAGTTCCCGTAGCCGAAGTCGCCGCCGGGGCCGCCCGCCGGGCGGTTGTCGCCGCGGTCGAACCACACCGTCCGGCCGCCTGTGGGAAGCGCCGTACGGGCCGGGGCGCACAGCGCCGCCGAGACCCGCTCGCCGCGCAGGCTGTACCCGGTCAGGAACTGGCCGGCCGGGCACTGGAACTTGGTGTACCCGGTGGCCCAGTCGCCGCCCGCCGGGACGTATCCCTCGTCGCGGACCACGGTGTGCCCGCCCGTCGGGGCGCGCAGGTCGGAGGTGGTGCACAGGCCGCGGCCGCCGGTGTGGGCGAGCCCGGTGAGGCGGGCACCGTCGGGGCAGACCGCCTTGCGGGCCCCGCTGTCCCAGTCCCCGGTGGCCCGGGTGCTCAGCGAGGCGTTGTGGTCGCGGTGGTCCGTGGTCAGCTGGTACCAGGCGGGGGTGGCGGGGACCGGTCCGGTGCGGCCGGGGGTGGTGGTGAGCGGGGACCAGCGGGCGGTGCGCCAGTCCCCCGGGTCCAGGACGCCGGAGCGGCGGCCGGTCGCGTCGTAGCGCAGGAGCGCCCAGGTGTCGCCGCCCGGGGTGCCCTGGGCGGTGGCGCTCCAGCCGACGAGGGGCCAGTACGCGAAGTCGGCGTCGGAGCGCGTCAGGTACCCGGTGAGCCGGTCGAACCAGGCGCGCGGGGCGGTGCCGCTCTCGTCGGCCCCGATGCCGAACTCGCTGATCCACACGGGGGCGGTGAAGTGCGTGCCGGTCTCCGCGGACACGAAGAAGGCCTGGTCGTAGAGGGTCTGTTCGAGCTCGGCCGCGGTCATGTCCTGGTAGCGGAGGTCGCTGGTCTCGCCGATGCCGGTCGCGCCGCTGTGCCGGGGGCCGGTGTAGCCGTAGAAGTGGGCGGAGTAGACCAGCTTGTTCGAGGTGACCAGGGTGTGGGAGAGCGTGCGTACGGGGGTGAGGGTGGGGCGGCCGTGCGGGAAGCCGTCCACGGGAAGGCCGAACCAGTTGATGCCCTCGACGACGATCAGCAGCTGGGGGTTGGCCTCCGTGAGGATGCGGTCGGCGGCCTCCTGGGCGGCCGCGTGCCAGTCGTGGTTGTCGCCGAGGCCCCAGTTGGGGTCGTCGAAGACGTCGCGGCGGACCTCGTTGTAGAGATCGGCGCCGACCACGCGCGCGTTGTCACGGTAACGGCGGGCGAGGAAGACCCAGTCGTCGGCCCACTGGGCGGTGGAGCGGCCGCTGTTCCAGCGCTCGTTGCCGTCGAGGCCGCAGCACCAACGGGTGGTGACGGTGTGGTTGTTGAGGATGACGGCGAAACCGGCGTCGGTGAGGGCGGCGACCACGGCGTCGTAGACCTGGAGGGGCGTACGTCCGCGCAGGGCCGGATTGGCGGCGACGGCGGAGTCCGGGACGGGGGCGGTGTCGCGCAGCATCTCGTTGGAGAAGGGCAGCCGGATGCTGTTGAGCCCCGCGGCCCGGAAGTCGGCGAGCAGGGTGGGCAGCGGGACCCGGTCCAGGCCGATCGGGATGCCGTGGGCGTTCTGCCCGCTGTGGTGCGTGGCGGGGTCGTCGCGGTCGCCCGAGCCGTTCCAGGATCCCTGGGCTCCGTCCCAGTTCCCGGAGCGCAGGCGGAAGCGGTTGCCCTGCGCGTCGACGATGTACCGGCCGCGGGTGGACAGCGGCGGGGTCCAGGCCTCGGCGCTGCCCGTGGCGGCCGCGGGCGGCGGGGCGGCGGCGGCGTGAGCGGGCTGTGCGGACGGCGCCGACAGGGCGCCGGCCACCAGCAGGAGGGCGCACAGGACCGCGCGTAACAGGCTCTTCATCTCGCTCCTGCCGGAAATCGGCCGTCCCGGCGGGCGGCTGCCGCGGGCAGGTTACCGGTGGGTCGCTTCCGGGGGAAGGCGAATGCGGGACGCTTTCCGGCGCGGTCGGCCGACGGCCGGCCCCGGACGGCGCGCCCGCCGGATTCAGCCGGTCGGCGCCCGATCACGCACCGTCACCCTGACGAAACGGCCCCGCGCGGGGCCGCTCCCCTCTACCGTGCCCTGAGGTGATGTGGCACGGCACCGGAGGGCGGGGCGGATGGACGACGACGAAGACATGCGGCTGGCGGGAATGACGCCGGAGATCTCCCGCCGCACCCTCACCCTGCTGCGCGGTCTGGCGGGCCTCGAACCGCCCGAGCAGGTCCCCGAGGAGGCCATGGTCGTCGCCGACGCGGTCCTGGCCGAGCACGGCACCGACGGACTCCGGGTGCTGGTGATGACACTGGCGGCCTGGGCGACGGCCCAGATCGAGAATGTCGCCGAGCTGAGCGGGCGCAGCCACGAGGCCGTCCTCGACGCCATGGAGCTGGCCTGCCTGGAGGCGAATGCCGAGGACACCCCCTGAGCCCTGGGGCACAGAAGGGCTCTGGAGTCCCGTTCCCGGACCGGGCGCGGAAGAAACCGTGTCCGGTCCGGCCGCGATTCGGCGGGCTTCGGCGACACTGGGAGAGCAGGAGCGTCGTGGGGGGTCGTGATCGGAGGCCGTCGTGAGCACACCTTCCCCCATCCGGATCGCCGCCGTCCTGTCCACCGAGCACCGTGGGCGGCTGATGTCCCAGGCCCGTGAGGTCAATTTCCCGGAGAGCGCGCGCATCTTCGACGAGGGCACCCGGGCGGATTCCTTCTGGATCGTGCGTTCCGGCACCGTGACCCTGGAAATCCCCGTCGCCGGCCGCCGGCCCGCGCCCGTGGAGAGCCTCGGCCCCGGTGAGCTGGTGGGCTGGTCCTGGCTGTTCCCGCCGTACGTGTGGCAGCTCGGCGCGGAGGCGATGACGCCGGTACGGGCGTACGAGTTCGACGCCGCGACCGTCCGGATGCTGATGGACGCCGATCCCACCTTCGGCTCCGCGATCGGGCACTGGGTCGGGCGCGTGCTCGCGATGCGCCTGCAGCAGACCCGCACCCGCCTGCTGGAGCTGTACGCGCCCCGCCTCAGCAGCACCGCCTGAGCGGCCTTTGGCCCTTGCCCTTGGCCCTCAGCCCTCAGTCACGCACGCACGCCATCTCGACCGCCCTGCGCCGCAGGCACAGCGCGGCCGGGACGACCGCTGAGACCACCGCCACGGCCGCGCAGGCGCCGGACGTCGCCCCGAGGGCGCCCCACGGGATGATCAGGGCGCTCCTGACGTCCAGGAGGCCCGGTGCGGCCCGGACCCCGGCCAGGTTCAGGGCGGCGACCAGGGTCCCCGTGACCGTGCCGACGAGGACGACCAGCAGGGACTCCCCCGCCACCAGCCGCAGGACCTGCCACCGGGTGGCGCCGGCCAGCCGCAGTGGCAGGGCGACGTTCTGTTCGGCGGTCAGGGCGGGCAGCAGGTTGAAGGCCTGGAAGACGAAGCCGATGCGGTCGCGGCGCAGCAGGGTCAGCCGGGTCTCGCCGAGCCCGCCGAGTTCGGTGCCGCCCACCCGCACACTGCCGGAGGTGGGCCGGTCGAGTCCTGCCGCGCACTGCAGCAGGGTGGACTTGCCGGAGCCGGAGGGGCCCATGACGGCCGTGAAGGTGCCCCGGGGGAAGTCGGGGGAGACCCGGTCGAGGGCGGTGACGCCCCGGTCGCCCGCTCCGAAGACCCGGGTGACGTCCTTGAGTTGGATCGCGTCGTTTTCCATGCCCCCCAGCCAACCGTCGCGGGCGGCGCGGCACAGCGGGCCCAGGCCGTGTCCCCGGGGTGGGGCCGGCCCTACCCCTGGAGGGGGGTCCAGACCCCGTCCCGGCAGATCACGGGCGTGGCGCGGCAGGTTTCGGGGAGGTGTCCCGGTCGGTGTTCGGCCGATTCGGCGGCCCGTTCCCGCACAGGTCAGCTCGCGCGCACGGCTGCGGTCTGCAGTCATTCGTACACGATCGGTGACGAAAAATGGGGGTCCGAACGGGCGTTCAGGGCTCGGGTCGGCAAGACTGCGTCCGCTATCCGAAACACCAACCCAAGGGAGTGTTCGAAATGCGGTCCATCGCAAAGGGTCTCGGGCTCGGTTCCGCCGCCATGGCGCTCACCGCGCTCACCGCGCTGGCCTGGCCGGGTACGGCCGGAGCCGCACCGACCGGGACGGAGAGCCTGTACGCGCCGTCCGCGCTGGTGCTCAGCGTGACGGCCGGGCCCGATGCCGACACGGGCACGGTCATGCGCGCGGTGACCCTCGTCTGCTCGCCGGCGCCCGGCGGGACGCACCCGAACCCGGCCGCGGCGTGCGCCGAGTTACGTGCGAACGGCTCGCAGCTCGACCCGCTCGCCGCACCGGCCGCCGACGCCGTCTGTACCAGGGAGTGGAACCCGATGACGGTGTCGGCCGTCGGGGTGTGGCAGGGCCGTCGGCTCAGCTACACGTACACCTTCGCCAATCCGTGCGGCCTGCGAAACACCTCCGGCGTGCTGTTCGGTTTCTGACCCCTCGTGAAGCGGTGGGCCGGGCGGCGCCGTGCGACCGCCGTCCGGCCCGGCTCACAGGTCTCACAGGGGGTTGCCGCCGTCCATGTTGAGGGCGTGCCCGGGCCGGAAGAACCGCTTGGGCAGCGATCGGGGCACGTGAGTCCAGGACCGATCCACCGTCAACACGGCTGAATCCTCATCCCAGTTCGAGACTGGTCACCCCGAAGAGCTCCGTCAGGGCGAGGCCCGGTGCCGGGCCGGTGTACATCCGCGCCGTCTCGAAGGCCGGGGCCAGGCCGAGGCGTTCGAAGAGCGCGCCGGCCGCCGGGTTGGCGTCCGGTACGTCCACGGACACCAGCCCGTCGGGGGCGTGCCGGGCCAGCCCGCGCAGCAGAGCCGCCGCCACCTCCGGGGTGGCCGCGTAGAGCGGGCCGATCCGGTGGGCGGCACTGGAGGGGCGGATCACACCGAGGCCCTCGATGCGGCCGTCCCGGACCGCGGCCAGCGCGGTGCGGCCGGGCAGCCCGGTCCAGGCGGACAGGAAGGCGTCCCGCGGCGCGGGGAAGAACCGCCGGTCGTAGGCGGCGAGCCGGCCGAAGGGCAGGGTGCCCGCGTCCACGATCTCGACCGCGCCGTCGTCGCCGCCCTGCGGGGTGCCTTCGTAGCGGAAGTTGTTCCATGCCCGACGGAAGCCTGATTTACGGTAGTTGTCCTGCTGGTCGACGACCCCGTCCAGGCCCACGAGCCGCCCGTCGAGCCGTTCCATCCCGGCGTGCCACAGCCGGATGCCGTAGCCCTGGCCGCGGACGGCCGGCCGGGCGATGTAGAAGCCGATGAAGCCGAAGCCTCCGCCGTACCGCACGGCGGAGATACAGGCCACCGGCTCGCCGTCCAGCCGCCCGATGAGGAACCCCTCCGGGTCGGCGACCGCGAAGGCGAACCGGTCCGAGTCCCCCGGATTCCAGCCCTCCTCGTCGGCCCAGTCGCGGATCAGCTTCATGTCGGCGGCGCTCGCCCCGGCGATCTGGAATCCCGTCATGCCGGTGTTGTACCAGATGGGGCCGGTGTGCGCAGCGGTGCCTGATCGGCCGTCAGGAGACCTGCGACCGCGGCTTGATCGGCCTCCCGGTGCAGGTCGCTGACCTGGCCGTCCCCGACTTCGACGACCCGCCAGACCCCGTCCGCGCGCAGTGCGAGGTCGGTGGTCACGAAGGGACAGCCCAGCGCCTCGACAGCCGCCCGGACCCGTTCGAGGGCCGGTTCGAGGGCCGCTTCCGGGACTTCTGCGACCGGGCTGTCGGGGTGGGCGGTGACCAGCCGGGGCACCCCGTCCCGCCACCACACCCGTATCTCCGCGGCCGCCGCCTCCGGCGTGACGAAGTGCTCGAAGGCCCGCACCACCACCCCGCCCGCCAGGAACTCGCCCTGCAGTTCGACGAAGCGGGCGACGACGCGCTGCAGCGCGGCCGGGTCGGCGAGGTCGGGCACGTAGCAGGCCTCGTCCCACTCGTGCTTGCGGGACTTCACGTAGTCCTTGACGACGGCGGCTCCCGGCGGCAGGCCCGCCGCGAGGGCCGCGAGCCCCTCCCGGTCCGGAACCGCCCCCGGCCCCGCCGGCAACCAGCCGCTGACCGGGGTCAGGCCCGCGAAGGTCTCGTACCAGCCGGGGAGTTCGTGCGCCCGGCGGTACGCCTCCGGGGTGACGACGAGCTCGCCACCGCGCCGGCGCAGGGCCGCGTCCAGTGCGGCGTACCGGTCGGCGGGGATCATCCAGCCCCGGTACCAGACGGCTCCGGTCCCGTCCGGCACGCGTGCGACGGCCCGCTCGGCGTCCCCGGCGAGCAGCGCGTCGTGGTCGATGAGCAGGGCCGTGCCGCCGGCGGCACGCAACTGCCGGGCCTCCGCCGCGAAATGGGCGTCGGCCCGGCGCTCGTTCAACGGGTCTCGGCAGTAGAGGACGGTGGTGGTCGCGGTTGTCGTAGCCATGCGCCCACCCTATGAACAGCCGCGTCGGTCACCGTACGGATTTCAGCCCGCGCAGATCACGTCGTCGAGCCGGATGGGGTTGGAGTCGAGGCGCACGTACGCGGTGAAGGTGTCGGTGGTGCCCGAGGCCCAGTGGGTGGTCACGGTGGCCCAGCCCACCGAGGCGGTCTTCGCCACGGTGACCGCGCCGACGCTGATGTCCTGCGGCTCGTCGTTGGCGCAGAGCAGGACGTCGAGCTCCTCATTGACCTGCTGTCTCTCTTTGAGGATCTGCGAGACCTGGTTCTCCCGGTCCTGCACGGAGGGACCGTGGTCACCGTAGAAGCCGATGAGGAAGTCGCTGATCTGGGCGGCGGTGTGTCCCTTCCCCGCGGAGGCTGCGGGCGCGGCGAGGGCGGGAACGGACGGCATGACCGGCAGCGCGAGCAGGGTCAGCAGCAGGGCACCGAGGCGGTACGGCTTGAGCATCATGTCCGGTCTTGTACCCGCCGGGCCGGTGGATCGGGAGGGCGGGGCCCGGATCTCACTCCTGTGGGGGGCGGGATTCACCGCAGAAACGACCCTCCGGCCGGTGCGCGGAAATGTGCTCGCGGGCGGCCCTCACCCGTACGTAGGGTCAATGCATGGGGAAGCCACTTGTCGCAGTGTTCAGCGGGGCCGGAATGTCCACCGACTCCGGAATTCCGGACTACCGGGGGCCCCAGGGGCTGTGGCGGCAGGATCCCGACGCCGAGAAGCTCGTGACGTATTCGTACTACATGGCCGATCCGGAGATCCGGCGCCGCTCCTGGCTGATGCGCGCCGGGATCGGCGCGCTCGGAGCACAGCCGAACGCCGCGCACCTGGCCGTGGCGGAGCTGGAGCGCGGCGGCACCCCGGTGCGGGTGATCACCCAGAACGTGGACGGGCTGCACCAGCTCGCCGGGATGCCCGACCGCAAGGTGTTCGAGCTGCACGGCAGCGCCCGGTCGGTGGTGTGCACGGCCTGCCACGCCCGGTCGGGCATGGACGAGGCGCTGGCCAGGGTGGCCGCCGGGGAGCCGGATCCCGCCTGCCTGGTGTGCGGCGGGATCCTCAAGTCGGCGACCGTGATGTTCGGCCAGCGGCTCGACCCCGAGGTGCTGGGGCAGGCGATGGCCGTGGCCAAGGGGTGCCAGGTCTTCATCGCCGTCGGGTCGACCCTGCAGGTACAGCCCGCCGCGTCGCTCGCCGGGATGGCCGCGGAGGCCGGGGCCCGGCTGATCATCGTGAACGCGGAGGAGACCCCGTACGACCCACTGGCCGACGAGATCGTCCGGGAGCCGATCGGCATCGCCCTGCCGGCCCTGCTGGCCAGGTTCGCCGCGCCTTAGCCCTGGCCTTGGCCCTGGCCTTGGCCTTGGCCTTGGCCCGAGCTCTGGCTCTGGCTCTGGCCCTAGCCCTGGCCCTGGCACTGGCCCGCGTCCGCCGCCCGGCGCATTTCCGCCACGTCCAGCTTCTTCATCTGCATCATGGCGGCGGTGGCCCGGGCGGCCCGTCCGGGGTCCGGGTCGGCGATCAGGTCGATGGCGCCCGGCGGGATGACCTGCCAGGACACACCGAACCTGTCCTTGACCCAGCCGCAGACGCCCTCCTCGCCGCCGTCGCCGGTCAGCGCGTCCCAGTAGTAGTCCGCCTCCGCCTCGTCGGCGCAGCGGATCTGGAAGGAAATCGCCTCGGTGAAGGGGAACTGCGGCCCGCCGTTCAGGCCGATGAACTGCTGGCCGTTGATCTCGAACTCCACGACCATCACGGAGTCGGCCTGGCCGGGGCCCGCCTCCGTGTACCGGCCGATCCGGCCGAGCTTGCCGTCCTTGAAGACGGACAGGTAGTAGTCGGCGGCCGCTTCCGCGTTGCCGTCGAACCACAGACACGTGGTGAATCCGTTGCCGCTCATCTCTGCCTCCGGGCCGGTGGGTGGACGGTGGACACCGTCCCTCACATACAGACCGGCCCCGGACCCGAAATTCATCGGTGGGTCCGGGGCCGGTCCGCATTCAGCCGGTAATTCGCCCGTTCGGCTTACTTGGCGGGCGCCGCGCCCATCGCGAGCATGCGCTCGACGACGCGCTCGGTGGCGTTGCCGTCGTCCAGGTCGCAGAACTCGGCGCGGAACGCCGCCCGCGCCTCGGCGTACTCCGCCCCGACCGCATCCGCGTTGCGCACGGCCTCGATCAGGCTCGCCGAGTCCTTCAGCAGCGGTCCCGGCGCCTTCGCCTCCAGGTCGAAGTTGAAGCCGCGCAGCGTGCCGCGGTAGTGCTCCAGGTCGTACGTGAAGAGCAGGATCGGCCGGTCGGTGTGCGCGAAGTCGAACATCGCGGAGGAGTAGTCCGAGATCAGCACGTCGGCGACCAGCAGCAGGTCGGCCGCGTCGGGCCAGCGGGACACGTCGACGACGAACCCGTCGCGGATGCCCTCGCGGACCTGCTCCGTCACGTGATGGTGGCCGCGGACCAGCAGGACGTGGTCCTCTCCCAGCTCGCGGCGGGCCCGGTCCAGGTCGATGCGCAGGTCGAGCTTGTAACCGCCCGACCAGCCCTCGCAGTTCTCGCGCCACGTGGGCATGTAGAGGACGACCTTCTTGCCCTCGGGCAGGCCGAGCCGCCGCCGGACCTCGGCGATCCGCTGCGCGTCGGGCCGCACCAGCGCGTCCGTACGCGGGCTGCCGGCCTCGATGACCTCGCCGTCGTAGCCGAGGGCGCGCTTGAGCAGGGGCGTGGCGTAGGAGCTCGGGGAGGCCAGCAGGGACCACTGGGCGCTGTCGTGCGCCAGCCCCTCCAGGATCTCCGGGCTCGTGTAGTAGTCGTGCACGAAGTCGTGACCGATCTGCTTGATCGGCGTGCCGTGCCACGTCTGTACGACGACCTGGCCGGTGCGGCGCTGGAAGCGCTGCGGCACGTTGTCGTTGGTCACGTAGTAGCGGGCGCGGGCCAGCACCTCCCACGACTCCACGCTGCCGTACTGCACGGCGCGGGCGGTCGCGGGGACCTCGGCACGGCCGTCGCGGACCAGCCAGATGTGCTCCAGCTTCTCGCCGCGGCGCACCAGTTCCTCGTGGATGGCGCGCGGCGAGTCGCCGGCGCCCTGCCCCTGGAAGGTGTCGTAGACGACGATGTCCTTGACCGGCAGGGCGCGCTGCGCCGGGTAGGTCTCGAAGCGGGCGACGCGCTGCGCGTAGTGGGAACGGTCGTGCGGGCTGATCAGCGGGTCGGCGACCAGCACCATGCGGTCGTGGAAGCGGGTCTCGACCCGCATCCGGCGGCCCTGCACGGTGAGCGGGTGCGGCCCGGCGAAGAGCAGGCCGGGGCCCATCTGTACGGGGGCGCCGCGGTCGACACCGAGCAGTCCGGCGGTGGTTCCGCCCTGGGCAGCCGGGCGCAGCGTCGGCCACCAGCGGCCCTCGGGGAGCGTGGTGCGGCCGGCGTACGCCTCGGGGAGCACGGGCTGGAAGACGGCCTCGAAGGTGTCGCCGTCGCGGGTGACGGGGTAGCTGAACTCCACGCCGTGCGCGTTGTGCAGGACGAACTCGTACGGCTCGTCGGTCGGCGCGACGAAGCGGCCCCGCAGGGTGAGGGTGCCGTCCTCGGCGGTGACCTCGTCGACCAGCGGCGGGGAGGGCTGTACCGAGAGGGTCAGGTGTCCGGTGTTGCCGCGCTTGGCGAAGAGGGAACGGTCCCCGTCCGCACCGGGCAGGGGCAGGACCAGGCCGTCGAATCCACCGCGCTCGTCGTGGACCATGCGGTGCTCGGTGCCGTCGGGGCCGATGACGGAGAGGCTCCAGGGCTCGGGGGCCCACTCGCCGGGCTCGCACTCGGCGTCGGATACGGCGGCCAGGTCGGCCAGCGGTACCCGGGCGGTGAACGAGGCCCGGTCGGCGCCGGACGCCGCGGTCTCCAGCGGGAAGGTGAGGACGGTGCCCGTGGTGACGTGGACGGCCTGCAGCGCGGTGGATCCGACAGCCTCGGCGGAGAGTTCACCGGTGATCTCGATGGCGTCGTCACCCGCGGCGTGGACGTCCAGGGCGCGGGCGCGGGCGATCTCCACCTGGATGGTGAGGGCGCCGGAGACGGCCGGGACGATCCGGACGTCGGGGGCGACCCAGTGCGGGGGCGGGTTCTGGCCGGTGTCGTTCTCGCCGCCCCGCAGGCGGGCGCGGTGCAGCCCCCCCGCCCCGGTGACGGCGATGGACGTGGTCCATATGCCCTGGTTCCACTTGCCGCCCGACTGGAAGATCGAGGGGTCGACGACGGCCGTGAAGCCGGCCCAGTCGGCGTGCCGCAGCGCGAGGTGCGGGGACTTCACCGTGGCCATCGGGGAGGCGACGGTACGGGTGCTGACGACGGAGCGGCGGCGCTTGTCCCCCTCACGGAAGACCAGCATCTTGCGGGACCCGAGGCGGCTCTCCGCACCGAGGTGGCCGGGGAGGGCGTAGCCGCGCAGCAGCAGCTTGCCGTCGGCCCAGACCGCCTGCTCCAGGCGGCTGACGACGCGGCGCTCGCGCGGGCCGAGGGTGAGGATTTTGGCCGGAACCGGCGGACGGCCCTGCAGGAAGGGGTAGTCCGCCTGCGGGCGGGCGAGACCCTTGACCGGCACGCTGTAGTTGTAGTCGCGCTGGTGGTGCTGGAGCGCGATGAAGTCCTCGACGCGGCCCTCGCCGGCGAGGTACGCCTTGAGCCGGTCGGCGACGGTCAGGTCGGACCAGGGGCCGGTGCCGATCTCGCGGACGAGACCGCCGACCTCCTTGACGAACGCGGCGCGGAAGTCGGGGCCGCCCTCGCCGACGTACTTGTAGATGAGCGGGAGTTCCTCGCTCAGCACGTTGTGGTCGTAGTCGCGCAGGTAACGGGCGTACTTGGCACCCTGCCTGGCCTTGAGGGACTCGCGGACCAGGCGTACGGACTTCACGCGGTCGATGAGGGAGATCGGGTCGGTGGAGCGCTGGGTGATGGAGCGCTCGCCGGTCTCGCGGACGCGCCAGTGGTAGACGCAGTCGCTGATGATGTCGACGCTGGAGGCGAAGTAGTGCGCGGGGATGCTGACCGGGGCGTCCTCGTAGAGGATGCCCTCCGGGTACTGGAAGCCGTGCCGGTCCCAGAAGCTGCGCCGGTAGACCTTGTTCCACGCGGTGCGGTCGGTGACCAGCGCCGGGAACTTCGAGATGTGGGTCTTCAGCTGGGTGCGGGCGAAGGCGGCCCGGTGTCCCCAGGACTGCTGCATGCCGACCGAGCGGAAGCGCTTCACGTTGCCGCCCGCGAAGTCCGAACCCGTCTCGTCCAGCGCCTCGATGAGCCGCTGGTAGGCGTAGTCGGGCATCGTGTCGTCACTGTCGACGAAGGCCAGGTATTCGCTGTCCTTGTCGGCGTGACGGGCTCCCACGTTGCGGGCCGCACCGAGGCCCGCGTTGTCCTGCATCACGACACGGAAGCGCTTGTCCTTGGCGGCGAACGCCTTGGCTATAACGGCGCTGGTGTCCGTGGACCCGTCATCCACGAGGATGACCTCGAAGTCTTCGAAGGTCTGGGATGCGATGGATTCCAGGCACTCGTCGAGGTAGAGCTCGACGTTGTAGACGGGGACGACGATGCTCAGGCGCGGCGGCATGGGTGGCGGTTTCTCCAGCGTTTTATGCTTTGTCGATGATCAGCTGCTCACAGCATCCTACTCTGTAACAGAGTCATAAACTCCACCCATATGGGGCATACGCAGCCAACCGCCAGGGCGGACGGCAAAGAATTCAGCCGTCCGCCACTTCGGCGATGCGGTTGGAGGCGGCCCGACCGTGCCCCGTAGGGCCGGTCAGACCTCCAGGTCTGCTTCGATCTTCTTCAGTTGATGCCGGGCCATCGCGAGGTTGGCCCGCCCCTTGTCGAGGGCCAGGTAGAGGAAGAAGCCCGTGGAACCGCGGGCCTTCATCAGCCGGATCAGGTGGTACTGGCTGCCGAGGGTGATGAGGATGTCCTCGATCTCGTCCTTGAGGCCGAGCATCTCCATCGTGCGGACCTTGGCGCGCACCACGTCCGTGTTGCCCGCCGCCGCGACCGCGAGGTCGAGGTCCTTGCCGCCCCCGATCGTGCCGAGGGCCATGCCACTGCCGTAGTCGACGAGCGCGGCACCGATCGCGCCTTCGATCGCGGTGGTGGCTTCCTTGAGTGCGGTCTCCACATTGACCATGAGAGGGTCCTCTTTCTCGTTTCACTGTGACTGGGATGTGAGGGGAATGTGACTGGCTGTAGCTGGGTGTAGCCGTGGCGGCACGCGCCGGACGCGTCAGGCCCTGCCGCCGGCCGGAACGCGAATCACCCGGGTGCGGCTCCGGGACCGCGTCGCCCGAGGGTGTGGTCGATCAGTTCCGCTATCCGGAGACTGGAGCGCCGGGCCTCGAGGTGGAGGCGCCCGACGTTGACGCGCGGTTCGGCGGTCAGGGTGAGGACCGCCGCCAGACCCGCCGCGTAGGTGGCGACGTATCCGTCCTCACCGCGCACGAGCAGTTCGCGGAAGGCGCCCTGTCCGGTGCAGTCGCTGAGCCGCTGGGCCACCCCGAGGGCGGCGGCGGTCAGCGCCGCGACGGACTCGGCCTCGGCTGCTGCGCTGTCCTGCGCGAGCACGAAGCCGTCGGCGCTCGCGGCGAGCGCACCGGTGAGCTGGGGTACCCGGGCCCGCAGCCTGCGGAGCTCGGCGAGTATCTCGGCCTCCGTCTCGGGGGGCACCGTACTCATGTCGGCCTTTCTCCTTTCGGGCTGCCTTCGCTCGGAGCGGTCGGCACGGAGGGCCGGTCGCAGCGGGAGCCTCACAGACTTGCCTCCAGTGCGTCGCGTAACCGGCGGAGCAGCGCCACGTCCGGGGATTGGGCCTCGGTCATCCAGTCGGGCAGGGGCGCCACGGCCGGTGGCGGGGCCGGGGTGTGCGGGGTCTCGACCAGTCCGGCCGCCGCGAGGCGCCGTACGTCGAGCAGGGTGTGGAAGGCGGGCCGGCCCAGGACCCATGCGAGGTCGGCCGGGGTGCGCAGGCCGTCGGCCTGGCCCAGCAGGGCCCGCTGCCGGGAGGTGATCGTCTGGCCCGGCGCGGCCGCCCGGGGTACGACCGGGGAGGTGTCCAGCAGGGGGTACGGCCAGACCGCGTCGAGCAGGTCCCGGCGGCGCCGGGTCTCCCGTTCGACGGCGGCGGCGGGAACGGAACGGACGGAGCCGATCCAGTGGGTGGCCCCGCGGCGGAAGCGGGAGGGCCCGCTGCCCGGGGAGAGTGCGAAGAAGGCGGCGTCGAATATGGCGGCGAGGTGGCATATCTCCAGCTCCCCGCCGGCGAGCCCGCCGCTGTCCACGAGGAAGCGGGCGACCTGGCGGCGGGCACCGGCCCGGTCCACGGCCTCGCGCCAGCGCTCGGGGGCGAGGCCGCCGCCGGTGGTGAGCAGTACGTCGAGACCGGGGGTGGCCGGGCTCTCCGCGTGCACGATGCGGCCGTCCTCCAGGAAGAGGGTGCCGCGGTCGCGGAGCAGGGCGCCGGTGGCGCGCTCCGCGGCGAGTCGGGTGAGAAGGGGGGAGACAGCGGCGTTCGCGGCCGTGGCGGTGGCCGGGGTGGTCATCTGAGTACCAGCCCCTCGGCCAGGGCACGGAGCCTGTGGCGCGCGAGGGCGAGATTGCCGTCGGCGCGGTCGAGCCACAGGTGCAGGAATACGCTGCTGTCGAAGCTCGTCTCGACGAAGCGCAGTACGTGGTATCCAGTGCGGGTGGTGACGATCAGATCCTCGACAGGCGGGCCGACCGGTAAGCCGGCGGACGAACCGGCGGAGGGAACGGCTCCGCCACCGTGTGCCGGGTCGGTCTCCGCCGGGGCGAAGGACTCGTACTCGGCTGCCGCCCGGGCCAGTTCGGCGGTCTCGGCGGCAGTGGTCTCGTGGTCGCCCACGGGCGACTCCCCCGCGGTGCCGAGGGCCAGTCCGCTGCTCCAGTCGACCAGCGCGGCCCCCCGCGCACCAGGCAGGGCCATGGCTTCGAGCAGGCATTCGTCGATCCCGGGCACGCGGGCTCCCCTCCCGGCCGGACGTGCTAGGTGCACGGTCGTACGGCGCAACAGGAGGGAACTTACTCAAGTTCCACTGCACGAAAGGGTGTTCTGGCATTTTCCGCTGGAACATGCCAGGAAGGGTGTAAGGGCTTGGCCGGAACGCGTCGATATTTGATCACGAAGCGAGCGGAAGATCGTCCGCGAGGCGGAACGACCCTCCCTCGCGCTGCACGTAGCCCTCGTGGCTGAGGGTGCGCAGCAGGTGATAGACGGTCGGCAGGGGGATCCCGGTGAGCCGGGCGAGCCTCTTGGCCGTCACCCCGCCCTCCGCGGACATCGCTTCCAGGAGGCGCAGTGCGCGCTGCACGGAGCCGATCAGGGTGGGTGTGGTGTCCTTCTGACTGTGGTCGGTGCCCATGACTAGTCCCCCTGCTCCGGTACGAGGCCTGGCAAACCCATCAAAGTGGCTCACCGGGCGCAAAACCAGCGGACTCGCGTAAACCTGAGCATAAGATCACCGCATCCCGGCGCGCCGGACCCCGGCCGGGTACCCCGGCCCGGGCCCCGGCCCGGGCCCCGGCCCGCTAGCGCGTGCAGGTCACGTACGCCGGGAGCGGGGTGTCCGCGATGAGGTGGCGCGGCAGGGACAGCCCGAAGCGGCGCTCCACGACGGCGAGGGTGTGGCGGTCGCGGTCCGCGTCCGTTTCGCCGGCCGGGCGGGCGCACGCGCCGTCCGGGGTGAGGATGCCGGCCGCGATCAGCTCCGGGAGCAGGAAGTCCGGCCGGTGCCCGCCGCGCCAGCATTCCTCGCCGAGGCCGAAGCAGCACACCAGTTCGCCGTCCCGGGCGTACGCGAACTGCTTGGGCGGGTGGTCGGGCTGCGGGTCGAGGTGGACGGCCTCCACACCGCCCCGGGAGACCTCGGCGAGCCGTTCCGCTCCGGCCGGCAGACCGTGTTCGACGGCGAAGGACCAGCCGCCCCACCTGCCGACCCGGGCCACGCCGTCGCCGTCCACGGTCTCGGTGACCATGCTCCAGGCGTCGAGCGCGCCCAGCGGCCCGGGGTGCACGCCCGGCAGCGCGCCGAGCCGCGCGGCGAGTTCGTCGGGGGCTATCCCCCGGGCGAAGGTCAGACCGGCGAACCACTGGTCCCAGTGGGCCAGCCACCGGATCCCGTCCGCCACGCCCTCTGCGATATCCGCCATGTCCGCACTCCCCACGGTTTGCCCACCCCGCCGGTGCTTGTTCACCGGCACGATAGTCAGTCCGCGGGCTTCTCCGGGAGGAGGCGCTCGACCATCGTCCGAATGAGCCCGTGCGCCGGGTGCGCCTCCAGCATGGCGGGCGCGGTCAGGTCGTCCACGATCAGACCGAGCATGGCCAGGTACATCAGGACCACGCCCTGCCGGTCCCCGGGCAGCCCCGCGTCCAGGTGCCACCTGATGTTGGCCTCCAGCTCCAGGCCCTGGAAGGACGCGAGCTCCGCCTGGAGTTCGGGGCGCCGGGTGCCCTCCAGCCGCAGCTCCAGCATGGCGATGTGCACACTGCGCTCGCGCCGCATCCGTTCCAGGAGCCGGGTGAGCAGGACCTCGGTGTCCAGCGGGCCGGCGAGGTCCGCCGGGTCCGGGACCAGCCGCTCCCGGGTGCGGTGCAGGATCTGTACGAGCAGCTGGGACCGGTTGGCGAAGTAGTTCGAGGCGGTGCCCGTGGGCACGCCCGCCTCGGCGTCCACCGCGCGCAGGGTCAGGCCGCGCGAGCCCTCGCGCGCCAGGACTTCGATGGCGGCGTCGAGCAGTGCGGCGCGGCGCTGCGGGTTCTGGCGCATGGGCGGGTCCCTGGGTGTGGGTGGGGCACATCGGGTGAGCACTGCAGGTGCAGTGATTCGCACACGGTAGCGGACGTGCCCGGTCCGGGCCCTCCCCACCGCCCCCTCCCCCGTGTCAGGCTGCGCGTCATGGAGCGGATCATCGAGGAGATACGCGAGGACCTGTCCCGCCGGATCGCCGTGGCGGCGGACCGGCTCGCCGACCGGACGCTGGCCGAGGACCCCGCCTACGCAGCCCTGCTGGGCCGGGCCGAGCTGCGCGAGCGGATCCACCACACCCTGCACCAGGCCGTCGAGGGGCTGCTCCGCAGCTCCCGGGGCCTGCCGGTGGAGCTCGCCGACGCCCGGGCCGTCGGCACGCTCCGTGCCGAGCAGGGGCTGCCGCTCACCTCCCTGCTGCGGACCAACCGCCGTGGCGGCCGGCTGCTCTGGCAGAGCCTCACGGAGGCCGTGACCGCGCACGACCGGGCGGCGCTGCCCCGGCTGCTGCCCGGCGCGGCCGTATTGTGGGACGTACTGGACCAGATGACGGACGCCATGACCGAGTCGTACCGCCGGACGGAGGCCGCGCACGCGGACCGGGACCGGGAGCGCCGGGCGGCCCTGCTGGACGTGCTGCTCGACGGCGCGGACGGGCCGTCGGCCGCCGCCGAAGCCGCCGCCGCGCAGCTGGGGCTGCCGGAGCGGGGCCGTTTCACGGTGGTCGTGCTGGCCGCCGACGCGGCCGGCATCCCGGTCGCCGCGGTCGCCCCGGTCGCGCCGGCCGGGGGGCCCGGAGCCGCCTCCGCTCCGCACGTGCTGTGGCGCATCCGCGCCGACGGGGAGCTCGGCCTGGTGGACCTGGGCCACCATCCGCTGGAGTCCGTACGGGAACTGCTCGCGCCCCTCGGGGTGCGGGCCGGGGTCGGCCCGGTCGTCGAGGCGCCGGCCGAGCTGGCCCGGGCGCGCCGGCTGGCCGCCCTCGCACTGCGCACCGCCCCCGAGTCCGAAGGCCCGCGCACCGCGCTGCTGGACGAACGGCTGCCGGCGGCGCTGGTCGCGGCCCAGGCCGAGCTCGCCGGGCGGCTGCGCCAGGTGGTGCTCGGGCCGGTGCTCGCGCTGCCCGCGGAGGACCGGCGGACGCTCCTGACCACCCTGGGCACCTGGCTGGCCTGCCGGGGCTCGACCACGGACGCCGCGCAGCGGCTGTACTGCCACCGCAACACCGTCTCCAACCGGCTGCGGCGCCTGGAGCGGCTCACCGGCCGCTCCCTGTCCGACCCCCGGCACGTGGTGGAGCTGGCGCTGGCGCACTCGGCGGTGCTGCAGCGCGCCGGGGCGGAACCCGCTACCCGCCGCGCCGCGCCGGATCCGCGGGCCTCGCGGACTCCAGGAGGTAGGGCACGTCGATCACCGCGACGCCCGGCGTGAAAAGCAGTCGCGCCTTCAGCCGCAGGGCGTTCTGGTTGTGCAGGGGCTGCTCCCACCAGTGGCCCACCACGTACTCGGGGATCACCACCGACAGCATGTCCGTACCGGAGCCGGCGGCCAGTTCCTCGACGTGGGCCAGGATCGGGCCCACCACCTCCCGGTACGGCGAGTGCAGGATCTTCAGGGGCAGGCCGGTGTCATGCTCGGCCCACGCCTCGCGCAGCCCGGTCGCCTCCTCCTCGTCCGCCGCGACGGTGACCGCCGTCAGGGTGTCCGGACGCAGCCCCTGCGCGTAGCCGATGGCCTTGAGCGTCGGGGCGTGCACGGCGGCGACCAGGACCAGGACGTGGTGGCGGGCGGGCCGGCGCGGGGCGGCGTCGGGAGCGATGGCGACCTGCCGGGCGACCTGGTCGTAGTGGCGGCGGACACCCTTCATGCCGAGGAAGAGCAGCGGCATGGCGATGACCACCAGCCAGGCGCCGTGGGTGAACTTGGTGAGCAGGACGATGACCAGGACCAGGGCGGTCAGGGTGGCGCCGACGGCGTTGATGGCGAGCCTGCGGTGGATGTGGATCCGCTCCTCGTGCGGGGTGGCGGGTGAGGCGAGCGTCTTCCTCCAGTGACGGACCATGCCCGACTGGGAGAGGGTGAAGGAGACGAAGACGCCGATGATGTAGAGCTGGATGAGGCGGGTCAGTTCGGCGTCGAAGGCCACGATGAGGGCGATGGCGGCGAGTGCGAGGAGTACGACGCCGTTGGAGTAGACGAGCCGGTCGCCGCGGTTGAAGAGCTGGCGGGGCGCGTACCGGTCCTTGGCCAGGATCGACGCGAGCATCGGGAAGCCGTTGAAGGCGGTGTTCGCGGCGAGGACCAGGACGCCCGCGGTGACGGCCTGGAGCAGGTAGAAGAGGAAGTGCCAGCTGCCGAAGGTGGCGCGGCCGATCTGGGCGAGGGCGGTGGAGGTCGCGGTGCCCGGGGGCAGGCCCAGTTCGGTGGGATCGGCCGCGACGTGCACCTGGTACGACATGGCCAGGGCGGTGATGCCGACGAACATCGTCACGGAGAGCACGCCCATCGCGGCGAGCGTGGTCGCGGCGTTCTTCGCCTTGGGCTTGCGGAAGGCGGGGACGCCGTTGCTGATGGCCTCGACGCCCGTGAGGGCGGTGCATCCGGAGGCGAAGGCGCGCATCGTGAGGAACACCAGGGCGAGTCCGGTGTAGGTGTCGACCGGGATGATCGGGAGGTCGGCGGACTCGGCGCGGATGGTGTCGCCGGTCCCGAGCCGTACGGCGGCGACGGCGAACATGAGGTAGATGACGAGGACGAAGCCGTAGGTCGGGATGGCGAAGACGCGGCCCGACTCCCGTACGCCGCGCAGGTTCATGAGGGTCAGCAGCACCACGAAGGCGACGGACAGGACCACTTCGTGGTCGCTGAGCGAGGGGACGGCCGAGGTGATGGCGGAGACGCCGGAGACGACGGAGACCGCGACGGTCATCATGTAGTCGACGAGCAGGGCGCTGGCGGCGGTGAGCGCGGCGGTCTGCCCGAGGTTCTCCGAGCTGACGACGTAGGCGCCGCCCCCGCCCGGGTAGGCGTGGCAGGTCTGCCGGTACGAGGCGACGACGACGACGAGCAGGAAGACGATGGCGGCGGCCGCGTACCAGGTGAGGTGCAGCAGGGTGACGCCGCCGAGGGCGAGGATCAGCAGGATCTCCTCGGTGGCGTAGGCCACGGAGGAGAGCGGGTCGCTGCAGAAGATCGGCAGGGCGAGTCTTTTGGGCAGCAGGGTCTCGCCCAGGCGGGAGGTGTCGAGGGGTTCGCCGACCAGCACGCGTTTCACATTGATACGCCTCATTCGGGCATGATCGTGCATTTGATCAATGAATCACCCCTTTTGAGGCTTGTGTCACCCGATCCCGGCAGCTGCGGCGCGATCGGGCACGGGGGAGGTCCCGGGATTCCTCCGCCACTCACATCTTGCGCGCCGCGCTGCGGATGGCCTCCCGGATGCGGAAGTAGGTGCCGCAGCGGCAGATGTTGGCGATGGCGTCGATGTCCTCGTCCGTGGGCTCGCTCGTGCGCTTCAGCAGGGCGACGGCGGCCATGATCTGGCCGGGCTGGCAGAAGCCGCACTGGGAGACGTCCTGTTCGAGCCATGCCTCCTGCACGGGGTGCAGGTCGTCCCCGTTCGCCAGGCCCTCGATGGTCGTCACCGTTCGGCCGGCGCACGCGGAGACGGGCACCACGCAGGGCCGGATGTCGGCTCCGTCCAGGTGGCTGGTGCAGGCCTTGCAGACGTCCACCCCGCAGCCGTACTTGGGGCCGCGGACGCCCAGCATGTCGCGGAGCACCCACAGCAGGGGCAGGTCGTCGGGTGCGTCCACGGTGACGCTCCGCCCGTTGACGGTGAAGGTGTGCGAGGGCACTGCGTACTCCTGGATCCGGGACTATCGGGGATAGGGGGTGAAGTCGACGTCGAAGTCGAGGGGGAAGCTGCGCGGTGTGGAACCGGTGGCCCTGGCCCAGGCGTTGGCGATCGCGCCGACCGCGGCGGGCACGCCGAGCTCGCCCGCGCCGCCCGGCTCCTCGCCGGTGGCCGGCAGCACGAAGACCCGTACGTCGCGCGGGGTGTCGCGCTGCCTGGCCCAGTGGAACTGGCTGTAGCTGCCCTCCAGCGGCAGCCCCTTGTCGAGGTGCAGCCCGGCGCGCAGGGTGGTGGAGATCGCGTCGGTGAGGCCGCCGATCATCTGGGCCTCCAGTCCGCGCGGATTGACCGGCAGGCCCACGTCCACGGCGATGACGGCCTTGGTGACGCGGACGTGGCCGGGGTCCCTCGTGTCGATCTCGACGAGGCAGGCGGTGCGGGACTTGTACTCCTCGTGGAAGGCGATGCCCTGCGCGCAACCGGCCTCCATCGGCCGTCCCCAGTTCCCCTCCTGGGCCACCTTGTCGAGTACGGCGCGCTGGGCGCCGGTCTTCAGGAAGGTGCGCCGGAACCGGTACGGGTCCCGGCCCGTCCGCGCGGCGAGTTCGTCGACCACGATCTCCTCGGCTCCGCGCGTGTTGGCGGAGTAGACCGAGCGCCAGGAGGCGGTGGGGATCCCGGTGGGCACCTCGGTGAGGGCCTGGGTGGTGAGTCCGAAGTGGTACGGGGACTTCACCGTGGTCAGGAAGAGGGTCTGGGCGAGGGTGGCGTTGCCGATGCCGAGCGGCAGACTGGCCGCGGTGGCGGTGATGATCTCGCCCAGACCGTGGCGGAAGTCGGTCTCGGCGGCGGCGACGCGGTGCTCGAAGCTGAGGACCTCGCCCAGCAGGTGGGTGGCGCGGATCTTGTGGTGGGTCGCGGGGCGCATCCGGCCGTGCCGGGTGTCGTCCACGCGGGTCCACATGAGCCGGACCGGGCGGCGGCAGGCCTTGGAGATACGGGCGGCCTCCAGGGCCGCGTCGAAGAAGAGCCGCCGGCCGAAGGAGCCGCCGGCCTGGACCACGTGCACCGTGACCTTGGACAGCGGCAGGCCCAGATCGGCGGCGATGGTCTCGCGTGCCACGATCGGGGACTTGAGGCCGGACCAGATCTCGGCCCGGTCCTCGCGCACGTCGGCGATGGCGGAATTGGTCTCCATCGGGGCGTGGCTGACGAAGGCGAAATCGAACTCGGCGTCCACGTACGGGGTCAGCAGGGGCGGGACCGGCAACGGCGGGGTGGCGGCGCGCAGCTTGGCGCGGATCCCGTCGTCGGACAGCTGGTCGGCCGGTCCGGGGCCCCAGGTGACCTGGAGGGCCGCCTTGGCGTCGATGGCCTGCCCGAAGGTCTCGGCGACGACGGCGACCCCGGTCGGGACGGTCACCACGTCCAGGACACCGGGCATGGCCCGGACGGCGGCGAGGTTGGTGACGGTGCGGACGGTGCCGCCGAGGGTGGGCGGGCGGCGCACGACGCAGGGCTTGGCGCCGGGCACGTCGAGGTCGAGGGTGTACTGCAGGGCGCCGGTGACCATGGCGCGGGCGTCGACACGGCCGGTCGGCTTGCCCACGAGGGTGTGCCCGGCCCGCTTCTTGGGGGTGGCGCCGAGGACGGTCAGGCCGGGGTCGGCGGCGGCCGCGGCGAGGGCGCCGTAGCCGGCGGTGCGGCCGTCGGGGGCGCGGACGGTGCCGCCGGAGGTGGTCAGCGAGCCCGGGGTCAGGCCCCAGCGGCGGGCGGCGGCCGCGACGAGACGGGCCCGGGCGGTGGCGGCGCACTGGCGGACCGGCCCGTAGAGGGAGCGGATGGAGTTGGAGGATCCGGTGAGCTGGTTGAAGAGCAGCTCGGGCCGGGCGTCGTCCAGCTCCACACGTACGTCGGCCAGTGGCGCGTCGAGTTCCTCCGCGACCAGCATGGCCACGGCGGTGGTGAGGCCCTGGCCGACCTCCTCGCGCGGCAGCCGGAAGCGGATGGTGCCGTCCGCCTCGACGGCGAGCGCCAGCAGGGCCGAGGTGGGTGCGCCGGCCAGGATGAACAGGTCACCCAGGTCGACCAGGTCGGCGATGGCCGGCAGGGAGGGCACCACGGCGTGGGCGGGCTGCGCGGCCAGCGTGTCGGCGCCGGCCCGGGTGACCAGGGCCAGGGTCGGCGCGGCCACGAGGCAGGTGAGGAAGGAGCGGCGGCTCTGCCCCGTGGCGTGGTTCTGCCCGGTCATGTCGTTGTGTGTCCCCACGCTGCGCGGGCCCGCCCGAGCAGACCTCCCCCGGCTTATTACCGGCACGTAGGGTAGCGGCCCG
This sequence comes from Streptomyces sp. NPDC001549, assembly GCF_042894025.1. Classification (NCBI taxonomy): domain Bacteria; kingdom Bacillati; phylum Actinomycetota; class Actinomycetes; order Kitasatosporales; family Streptomycetaceae; genus Streptomyces; species Streptomyces sp. NPDC001549. The sequence continues at coordinate 33,675 of NZ_JBIAVJ010000004.1, read as the reverse complement.
GCAGCGCTGTGGGAAGCCCTGATCACGCCGCGTCACCCACGGCGACATCACTCGTTCGGGGGTATCCCGGTGGCCCGCCTTGATCCGTTCCTTACGCAATTCCCGCGGCGGGGCGGGCTCGTACACCTCGGCCGTACGATCGAGCGGCGGGAGCCGGATGGCCTGATTCCGGCCGCCGTTCCCACAGCGGAACGACCCTCACCGGTGATGCCGTTGCGGTGCCCCGGAGTTCGCCTGACCGGATTCGTTCGCACGCCACGGACGGGTCGGAAGGCCTGCGGCATATACCAGAAGCAAGAACGTAGCGGATGTTGCCAAACGCCTTACACACCGTCGCGCCCTGTGCAACAGTCGTTACCGGTCCTTCCTTCAGACTTGGCCGTGCCGCGCCTGTATCGGAGTTCTCATGCCGTCCCACCTGTTCGCGGACCGTCCCGCGCAGCCGCCCGAGCCGGGGTCGGTGGACGCGCTGATCTCGCAGACCCGGCGGCTGCGGGGGGAAGTGGACGCGGTCCGCCGCGACACCGTCGTCGACGACGACGACGCCCAGGGCCGCTGGCAGCGCGCACTGTGCGATCTCGCCGTCCACCACCTCGACGACCTCCGCGAGCACCTCGACCAGCTCAAGGAGGGCCTGCCGCCGGCGCCCGAGACCGTCGGGCAGCCGCAGGCGGCGCCCGAGGCCGTGCCCGAGGCCCAGACCCGCGTCGGCAGCGCCGAGTGGAACCTGCTGACCGACGAGGTGAGTTGGTCCGACGAGCTGTTCCAGATCTTCGGCCGCTCACCCGAGTCCGGTGCGCTCCCCCTCGACGAACTGGGCTCGACCCTCTTCTCCGAAGACCAGTCGCTGCTCACCGCGTGGGTCACCGCCTGCCTGGTGGACGGCAGACCGATCGACGGCGAGTTCCGCATCGTCCGGGCCGACGGCCGGGTCCGGACCCTGCACATGAGGGGCGAGCCGGTACTCGACTCCGACGGCTGTACGGCCTCGATGTGGGCCGTGCTGCGGGACGTGAGTGAACTGCGCCGGAGCCAGCGCGCGGTGCGCGAGTCGCGTGACTCGCTGCAGCGCCAGCGGGAGATCGCGCAGACCGAGCGTCGGCTGGCGGTCGAGCTGCAGGAAGCCGTGCTCCCCCCGTGGCGCGGCTCCCTGCGGTTCCCGTACGGCAGCGCGGGCACGCTGGACGTGGCCGCGCACTACCTGCCCTCCGCGACCAGCGCGCTGATCGGCGGCGACTGGTACGACGCGCTCGAACTCCCCGACGGCTGCTCGATGCTGACGGTCGGTGACCTGACCGGACACGGGGTGACCGCCACCTCCGGGATGGCGATGATGCTGGGCGCCCTGCGCGGCATGGCCATGGCGGGCATCGAGCCCGGCCCGCTGATGGGCTGGCTCAACCAGCTCCTGGAGACCTCCGTGCAGCCGGCGCTCGGCTCGGCCGTGTGCTGCCGCTACGACCCCGAGCGCCGGGTCCTCTCCTGGGCGCAGGCGGGCCACCCGGCACCCCTGCTGTTCCGCCGCGGGTCGGGGCGCTCCCTGCTGCCGCCGGAGGGTGTCCTGCTGGGCGCGACCTCCGGAGCCTCCTACGGGCAGGCTGAGGAACGCCTCGAAGTGGGCGACCTGCTGGTCCTGCACACGGACGGGCTCACGCCGCGCAGCATCGAGTTCAGCCGGGCGGACGGGACCGAGCGGCTGCTGGCGCTCGCGCCGCGGTTCTCGGTGGCGCGGTCGGCGCAGGAGTGCGTGCGGATCGTGATCGAGGAGTTCGGCGAGAGCGAGCGCGAGGACGACGCCTGCATGCTCGTCGCCCGGGTCGGCGGGTAACGGGCTCCGGACCGCAAGGCTGTAGGGCTGGGGACAGGGCTGTAAGGGCTTCACGGCCGCGCCGGAAGGCGCGGCCTTTCTCGTCTCCGTGCGGGGTTTCGTGCAAGGCGTGCAGCGAACCGTGCGGGGCCTGCGTGGGACTACACCCCCGTACCGCGCGGCGCCGGGGCGTCGGGGAGGGCCAGCTTGATCTCCTGGCGCAGGTCCTCGATGCGCGCGTACCCGGAGTACTGGGCGGTGAGCCGGTACATCTCCCGCAGCCGGTCCCAGGTCCGGTGCGAGGAGGTCTCGTTCATCGAGACCAGGGCGAGGCGCGCGTACCGGTCGGCCTGCTCCGGCTCGTCGGCGATGAAGCAGGCCGAGGCCATGGAGATGTAGTCGAAGATCTGCGAGCGCTGGTAGCCCTCGCCGCGCAGCCGCAGGGCCTCCTTGGCGTGGCGCGCGGCGATCGGCGCCGCGGCGGCGTCGTGGTCCGCGAGGGTCCGGTAGGCGAGGGCCTGCATGCCGTGCAGGTCGGCCTCGTCGAAGTGCTGCATCCAGCTCGGCGGCGGCACGTCGCCCTTGTCGGAGATGAACAGCTCCTCCGCCTCGCCCAGGGTGCGCCGCATGGCCTGGCCCTTGCCCATGGCCGCCTGCGCCCAGGCCTCGATGGTGTGCAGCATGGCGCGCGTGCGCGGGAGGGTCTGCTCACCGGATCCCGACTGGGCGAGCTTCATCAGGTCCAGGGCCTCGTTCGGCTTGCCCAGGTGGACCATCTGCCGGGCGGCGCGGGACAGCGCCTCGCCCGCGCGCGGCCGGTCGCCGCCCTCGCGGGCCGCGTGCGCGGCGATGACGAAGTACTTCTGCGCCGTGGGTTCGAGCCCCACGTCGTGGGACATCCAGCCGGCGAGGACCGCCAGGTTGGCCGCCACCCCCCAGAGCCGCCGCTGGAGGTGGTCGGGGTGGTGGTAGGCGAGCATGCCGCCGACCTCGTTGAGCTGGCCGACGACGGCCTTGCGCTGGAGTCCGCCGCCTCTGGACGCGTCCCAGGCACGGAACACGTCCACGGAGCGCTCCAGGGCCTCGATCTCCTGGGAGCCGATCGGAGCGGCCTCGTAGCGGTCGTAGCCCGCTGGGTCGGCCTGGAAGGACTCCCCGAAGATCCGGGCCTCCGCCCGGGCGGGGTCGGTGTGCAGCCAGTCGTACATGGCGTTGCTGAGGGCGGAGCCGGCGGTGAGCACCGCTCCCGCGCCCATCAGACCGCGACGGTTGAGCATGAGGTCCATTCCCGTGAATTCGGTGAGGACCGCGGCTGTGCGTTCGGGCGCCCAGGGCATCCCGTCGGGGTTCTCACGAGCCCCGTCCGGCTGCCGTCTTGAGGTGCGCCGCTGCCGTACGAACCCGAGGTCCTCGATGGTCACGACACGACCGAGCCGCTCGGTGAACAGTGCTGCCAGTACCGTGGGCACCGGTTCGCGGGGGGCCTCCCCCATGTCGATCCAGCGCCGCACCCGCGAGGTGTCGGTGGCCAGCTGGGGGTGGCCCATGGCCGCCGCCTGCCTGTTCACCATCCTCGCCAGTTCGCCTTTCGACCAGCCGGCCAGGCCGAACAGGTCGTTCAAGCGGGTGTTTGGACCTTTGCTCACGTCAAGCCCCCAGGTTCTCGGCTGAGTTGACAGTAGCCCGCCGTCAGGTGCCCAGCGACTATTCGCCAGGCTTCGCCAGGGCACGCCCGATGGTTCGCCACCTTGCGCTCGGTGTCAGGTAGGAATGCGCCTCCCCGACCCGGTTCACCGGCGGAACTCCCCAGGGTGAAGTACGGGATCCGGCGGGGCGGCGTACGCAACTCGTCGGCGCACGAAGGGATCCGTATCACCATGTACGCAGCAACGTCCTCCGTGTCCGCACCGGTCCGGTCGCACCGCACGCTCCCGGCTGGCGGCGGCCCCTACCTCGAACCCGGCCGCCCGTCGGCTCCGGCGCAGGGCGCCGTCCGGGCGCGGCGGATGCCGGGTACCGGATCACTGCCCGTCAGCGGAAGAATCGACCTCTCGGGGCCGCAGGGGGCGCAGTTGCGCACCGCGCTCGCCTCGGTGCAGCGGATCTGTCCGGAGTTCGCCCCGGTGCAGGTACTACGGCGCAGCGGCCGTTCGGTCCTCCTGGTCGGCACCACCGGACGGATGACCGCCGTCGCGAAGGTTTTACTGGATCACTCGCCCGAGTGGCGTGAGCGCTACCGGCACGAAATAGCGGCATACCGGGCCTTCGTCCGGCACCGCCCACCGGTCCGGGTGCCGCGGCTGATCGCCGCCGACCCCGAGAACTGCACGCTCGTGGTGGAGCGGATGGCCGGCCGGGTCGCGGCACTGCAGCGGCACCCGGTGGAGCCGCCGCCGCGGGTGGACCTCCGGGCGGCCCTGGGCGCGGTGAGCCGGGTCAACCAGTGGCGTCCGCCGGCGGAGTTGTTCGGCACCCCGATGAACTACGCGCGGCGGATCGCCCGCGACTACGAGTTGGGCCTGCTGACCGATCGGGACCTCGGTGACCTGCAGAAGCTGCTGCACGGCGTGAAGCTGTCGGGCACGGCGCTGCAGTTCAACCACGGTGACGCCCTGCTGTCGAACCTGCTGCTGTCGCCGGCCGGTCCGGTCCTGCTCGACTGGGAGCACGCGGGCTGGTACCTGCCCGGGTACGACCTGGCCACGCTGTGGACGGTACTGGGCGACGCCCCGGCCGCCCGCGCCCAGATCAGCCGGCTCGCCCAGTCGGCCGGTCCGGCCGCGCGGGACGCCTTCCTCGTCAATCTGATGCTGGTGCTGACCCGGGAGATCCGGATGTCCGAGACGGCGGTGCAGCGCTCGATGCTCGCGACCGCCCCGGCCCAGTCGCTGCCGGTGGGCGCCCTGTCCTCCGGTGAGGAGCAGCGGCTGCTGCTCCGCCGCCTGCACGACGATGCAGGGATGGCGCGCCGAGCGGTCCGCGCGGCGGTCGGCACGCGCTGACCTCCGCCGGTCCATCCCCACCCCCCATGGTTGCCGAGCCCCGGGCCCCCGCCCGGGGCTCGGCAGTGTCCGCATCCGGGCAGGTGCGGGTCGCCCGGTTCAGACGAACCCCTGGGCGACCAGCTCGGTCGCCTCGGCGGTGATGCGGTGGCGTCGACCCGAGCCGCCGACGACGCGGCTGGAGCTCTCGGTGACGAGGCTGTCGCCGTCGAACCGGTAGCCGAAACCGCCGTACATGCCGGGGACGGGGAAGTACATGCGCGGCTCGGTGAGTTCGGTCAGGACGGACAGCAGCGGGAGTCTCAGACGGTGCCGGTCGGCGAGGCCGTGGCTGTCCGCCCGGATCAGCGCGTGGAACCGGCTTTCCAGCGCGGTCAGCGTCGGGAACGACAGCGGGTGGCGCACCACGGGCTGGAGCAGGGCCGACATGCCCTTGTGGCCACGGGCGAGGGCGATGTCGATGGCCCGCTCACCGGCTGCGGTAGGCAGGGTGCGCCAGGCGCCGCAGCCGACGAGTACGGCGGCGGCGTCCTGCGCGCCGTGCCAGGCAGCCTGGTGCAGCACGGTGAACCCGCTGGGGCCGCCCACGCGGGTCGCATTGACCCAGTCGGGGTTCTGCGCCAGCTGCTCGAACACCCGCGGCCAGTCGCCGTCGCGGGCGGCGTCCGCCAGCAATTCCCGTTGGGCCACGACGTCCTGGTGGTACACATCGCGGGTGGTGACACCGTCCCACCGCGTGCGCTCTGACTTCTCCATGCCCCGATCCTAGGGACGCCCGCCGCTGCAGCCCGGTGCCGGGTAGTCCGTATGCCTTGACATCACATGATCCCCCGAACACCTTTTCTGACTCAGCATCAGAAATGCTGGAGGCACTTCCCCTCCTCCCCACACCGCTGGAGCCTGCCCATGTCCGCAAGCGCTTCACGCACCAACCCCGCCCCGCTCCCGTCCAGACGTGCGGTCCTCGCCGGTACGGGGGCCGGGGTGCTCGCCGCCACCGTGCTGCCGTCCGCCGCCGCCCGGGCCGACGGCGCCCAGGACGGGCCCCCGCTCGGCGAGTACGACGTCGTCGTGGTCGGGTCCGGGGCCGCCGGGATGACCGCCGCACTCACCGCCGCCGAGCGCGGGCTGAGTGTGCTGGTGGTGGAGAAGGCCCCGACCTTCGGCGGATCGGCCGCCCGGTCCGGAGCCGGTATCTGGCTGCCCAACAATTCGGTGATCCTGGGTGCGGGGGTGCCGGACACCCCGCAGAAGGCCGCGACGTACCTCGCGGCCGTCGTCGGGCCCGAGGTGCCGGCCGACCGGCAGGCCGCGTTCCTCGCCAATGGGCCGCGGATGCTGGACTTCGTGATGGCCAACAGCCCGCTGAGGTTCCGCTTCATGGAGGGGTACAGCGACTACTACCCCAACCTGCCGGGCGGACTGCCGAACGGCCGCTCCATCGAGCCGGACCAGATCGACGGGAACATCCTGGGCGCGGAACTGGCCCGCCTGAACCAGGCGTACATGCCGGTCCCGGCCGGGATGGTGGTCTTCAGTCAGGACTACAAGTGGCTGAACCTGGCAGCGGTGAGCGCGAAGGGGCTCGCCGTGTCCACCGAGTGCCTGGCGCGCGGCACGAAGGCGGCGCTGCGCGGCGAGAAGCCGCTGACGATGGGCCAGGCCCTGGCGGCCGGACTGCGCGCGGGGCTCCAGCGGGCCGGGGTTCCGGTGTGGCTGAACAGCCCACTGGTGGACCTGGTCCAGGAGGGCGGCGCCGTCACCGGCGTGGTGGTGGAGCAGGCCGGCGTACGGGGCACCGTACGGGCCCGGCGCGGGGTGGTCATCGGCTCGGGCGGGTTCGAGCACAACGCGGCGATGCGGGCGCAGTACCAGCAGCAGCCGATCGGCACCCAGTGGTCGGTGGGCGCGAAGGAGAACACCGGCGACGGGATCCGGGCCGGGCAGCGGGCCGGGGCCTCGCTGGCGCTGATGGAGGACGCGTGGTGGGGGCCGTCGATCCCGCTGCCCGGGGAGCCGTACTTCTGCCTCGCCGAACGGACCCTGCCGGGCGGGCTGATCGTGAACGCGAACGGCGCGCGGTTCGTCAACGAGGCGGCGCCGTACAGCGATGTGGTGCACGTGATGTACGAGAAGGACCGGGGCGCGGCCGACTCGCACATCCCGGCCTGGCTGATCGTGGATCAGAACTACCGCAACAGGTACCTGTTCAAGGACATCCTGCCGACGCTCCCCTTCCCGGACGCGTGGTACCAGGCGGGCGCGGCGAAGAAGGCGTGGACCTGGGACGCGCTGGCCGGTCAGATCGGGGTCCCGGCGGCGGCGCTGCGGGCGACGCTGGGCCGGTTCAACGCGCAGGCGTGGAGCGGCAACGACGCCGACTTCCACCGGGGCGACACGGCGTACGACCACTACTACACGGACCCGAACGTGCACCCGAACTCGTGTCTGGCACCCGTCTGGGTCCCGCCGTTCTACGCGTTCAAGATCGTGCCGGGGGACCTCGGTACGAAGGGCGGCATCGTCACCGACACCCGGGCGCGGGCCCTGCGCCCGGACGGCTCGGTGATCCCGGGCCTGTACGCGGCCGGCAACGCGAGCGCGGCGGTGATGGGCCACAGCTACGCGGGGGCCGGATCGACGATCGGCCCCGCGATGACCTTCGGCTACGTGGCGGCGAACGCCATCGCGGACGCGTGACGCCCGCGCCGGGGGATGCGGACGGTCAGCCCTGCTGGAAGAGCTCGGCGGGGAGCGGCTTCAGGAGCGCGTAGAGGTCATCGGTGATCGGGCGGTCCCAGCTGGCAATGGTGACCAGCACGTTGTCACTGCGGTCGAACTGGACGCAGGAGATGCGGGACTCCGACAGCTTGATCTTCCGGACGATGAGGAGGTTGTCGCCCTGCATGACGGGGCAGTCCTCGACGCCGGTGACCTCGACGTCCTCGTCGTTCTCCAGCGCGTCGAGGAGCTGGGCCACCTCGAAGGGGATCTGGCCGTCGGTGAGGTCCCGGGCCGGGGAGCCCTCCGGGAGGTTCCCGATGATCATCGCGGGGCCGCGTCCGCCGAACAGGTCGTAGCGGAGGAAGACACCCTGGCAGCTGCCGTCGGGCGCGGGCAGCAGCCCGGCCCCGAGATTGCCCGGCCAGTCCCCCGGGTCCATGGCCAGGACATCGAAGTCCGGGCCGGCGGGTGTGGCGGCGCGGTGGCGGCGGAGGAAGGACATGCCGCCATGGTACGTGGCCGCGCGAGTTTTCCGGCCCGGGGGCCCGCATCCGGGGACCTGTCCGGGCCGGGCCCGCAGGCCCGGCCCGTCAGACCGGGGGGACGAGCGTGAACCAGTACGGGAGCAGGGCGGCGTCGCCGGTGACGCGCAGGGCGGTGGGCGGGAGGCGGCGCCAGAGGAACAGGGCGAGGTCGGAGGCGGTGCCGCAGGCCTCGACGTCCGCCGGGCCGGTGGCACCGGGCTCCAGCAGGACCTGGTCACCCGAGAGGACGACCGTCCAGGATTCCGGACCGTCCGTACGCCGGAAGCGGTACCTCTCCCCCGTGCCCGGCGGTGCCTGCTGCCAGCCGCGGCGGGCCGGGGCCATCACCTCGATCGTCTGGGTCACGGCGTCCGCGGCCATGTCGGGGTCGAGGCGGCCCGGGGTGCCGGTCGCGGATTCGGCGTCCCAGCGGTGCACGGCCAGCTCGATCAGCTGCATCCGGAGCCAGAATCCCGTGGTCTGCTCCGCCGACCAGGTCCAGACCGCCGTGTCCGGTCCCAGCTCGTGGAAGAGCTCCGCCAGCGCTCCCGGGCGCCCTGCGCGAACCAGTCGGTCAGCGCGTCCGGGGCGCCGGGGACCTCGGGGAGGGTGAGGCCCGCGGGGTCGGGCGGGGCCGTGAGCCGTTCGCGCAGGACGTGCGCGAGGTAGCGGTGGACTCCGCCCAGGTGCCGGACGAGGTCGGTGACCGTCCAGCCGGGGCACGCGGGGACCGCGGGCACCGGCTCTCCGAGGTCGAACGCCCGGCGCACCGCCTTCTCGAACGCCGCCGTCTCGGTCCGGAAGGGGGCGAGTCTCTCGATGTGATCCATGGAATCCACCCTGCCCACCGGGCGGCGGATGCGATCACGTTGAGCTACGGGCGAACGACTCCAGTGCGTCCCTGAGCCCGGTCCGGTCGGTGCCCAGCTTGCGGCAGGCCGCGGACAGTGCCCAGTCCGGCGCGGGCAGCACCACCGTCTCCGGCACGGGCTCCTTCTCGGCGCGCACCGCGAGGTCGGCCGCCTGCCGCTCCTCCTCCGTGAGCCCGTCCTCCCAGGCCAGCCCGCACGGCAGGGCACCGCCCAGGCCCAGCAGGGTGTCGGTGGTCTCCGCGGCCAGCCCGTCCGCACCGCATTCCCGTGCCGTCACCACGGCCTGCATCAGCAGGTCCGCGTCGCGCAGCTCGGTGCCGAGCGCGGCCAGGGCGCAGGCCAGTTCGTAGCCGGCCGGTGAGGCCGAGAGCAGGGTGACCGCCTCCTTGAGGAGCCCGGCCCGCTCCTCGGGGGCGGCGACCTGCGCCGCCACCCGCAGGGCCTGGCCGATGCCCGAGGCGGCGCCGAAGGCGCGGGCCCGCCGGACGGCGTCGTCGGCCAGGGCGCGGGCCCGCTGCGGATCGTCGGCGGCCACCGCGCGGGCCAGGTGCAGCTGCCACGGGCACCAGGCCGGATTCTGGATGCCGCGCGGGGTCAGCCGCCGGTCGACCGCCTCCAGTTCGACGATCGCGGCCTGCACCTCGCCCCGGGACAGGAGCAGTTCGGCGTACACGGTCTGCGAGTCGGGGAAGACCACGGCCGCCGGGAAGGGGCTGCCGTACTCGTGCTCCCGGGCCAGTTCCCAGGCCTCGTCGGGCCGGCCCCGGGCGAGCAGGGTGGTGAGGAGGATGGCTATGGCGTACCAGTGCACGGGGGTACGCCGGCCCACGCGTTCGGCGAGCCGCAGCCCGGCCCGGGCCAGTTCCTCGGCCTCCACGAGCCGCCCGCGCCGGTAGCGGACGTAGGCCCGCAGGCTGTAGGCGAAGGACAGATGCGCCCCGCGCCAGCCGTGCCGTTCGAACTCGGCGGTGCCCGCCTCGAACAGCTCCTCGGCGCGTCCGGGCCGGTCGGTGTACATGTGGGCCATCGCGACCAGGACCGGGACCTCGAAGCCGCGGTCCTCGTGGGCCCAGCTGAAGGGCCGCTCCAGCACCCGTCCGGCGTGGTGCAGCACCACGTCGACCGGCTCGCCCCGCAGGCAGGCGTCCCAGGCGCGCAGCCCGATGATGTACCGCTCGGTGAGGTCGCGCCCGGCCAGCCGGTCGGCGAGGCGGGCGAGCCGGCGGGAGCGGGCCGGGGAGTCGGCCTCGGCGGCGTTGAAGGCGTCCCACATGAACTGCTCGGACTGCAGGCGCAGCCGGGCGCGTACGTCCTGGGTGTACGGGATCTCCCGCGCCAGTGATTCCGAGGCCTCGGCGAGCCGGTCGCTGTGCGCGAGGACCTGGGCGAGCCGGATGACGATGCCCTGGCGCAGGGCCGGGTCGTCGGAGGGCTCGGCGAGGGCGGCCCGCAGGTGGTTGACCGTGTTGGCGGGCTCGGTGAGCAGGGAGGCGCAGCCCAGTTCGTAGAGGACGGCGGCGCGTTCGTCGAAGCCCGGGGGTTCGAGCAGCGCGCGGGCGAGCTGGCGGCGGGCGGCATCGGGGGCGCCGGCCCGCAGGTTCTCGCCGGCGGCCTCGCGCAGGGTGCGTACCACCCAGGGGTCGTTCTCGGGGTGGGTCTCCAGCAGGTGGCGGGCGGCCGCGGAGGAGCCGAGTCCGGCGTCGACGACGGCCGCCGCGGCCTTGCCGTGCAGGGCGACGCGGAGCGCGTCGGGGATGGCCCGGTAGATGGAGGTGGCGATGAGCGGGTGGACGAACTCCAGTCCTGCCTCGGCCTCGGGTTCCTCGGCGGCGGCCGCCGAGAGGATGCGGGCGTCACGCAGCCGCCTGGTGGCGTCCGCGGCCTCCTCGGCGCCGAGTGCGGCGACCCGGGCGGCGAGGTCCTGCGGGATGGCGGTGCCGAGGACGGCGCAGGCCCAGGCGAAGCGGACGGTGGAGGGGCCGAGGCGTTCGAGGCGGGCGACGAGGCCGCTGCCGCGCTGGGCGGCGGCGAGGTCTCGCAGCTGCGGGGCGTTGGCCTCGACCGGGGGCAGGCCCTTGCCGCGGACCTTGACGGTGAGTTCGACGGCCTCGAAGGGATTGCCGGTGGTGACGGCCCAGGCCTCCTGGCAGAAGGCGTCGTCGGCGTGTGCGCCAACGGCCTCGCGGACCAGGGTGGCGACGGCGGCCGGGGTGAGCGGGGCCAGGGGCAGCGGGCGCTGTCCCGCCCGGCCGGGCAGCGTACGGAAGGCGTCGGCGTGCGCGGGCAGTTCGTCGGGGCGGTAGGCGACGACGAGGAGCAGCGGGAGGTGTTCGGCGCGCGGGGCGAAGGCGGCGAGCCAGCCGAGGGACTCGGGGTCCGCCCAGTGGGCGTCGTCGAGGACGAGGACGACCGGGGCGCGCTTGACGACGAGGTGGGTGAGCACCCAGTCGAGCCCGTCGCGCAGACCTTGGGGGTCGGGCGGGACGCCCTGTTCCGGGGCGCAGAGTCCGAGGGCCGGGCCGACGATGGAGTACCAGCCCCCGAGGGCGGCGCGCAGCTCCTGCTCGGAGGTGCCGGCGAGTTGGGGCTGGATGAGCTGGCGGGCGACGTGGAAGGGCTGGCTCTGCTCCTGTTCGCCGCCCCGGGCGGCGAGGACGGTGCAGTGGCGGGCGAGGGCGCGGCGGCGCAGTTCGGCGAGCAGGGTGGTCTTGCCGAGTCCGGCGGGGCCGGAGAAGGCGACCAGCGCGCCACCCGCGTCCGGCCCGGGACCGGTGAGCTGGTCCAGGGCTTCGTCGACGATCGCGAGTTCGGCATCGCGTTCGACCATGGTGCGCCGTGTGCGGGTCCGGCGGTCCGTCATGGCTGGTACCCCCCAGGCCTGTTCGGGGGTTCAGCGTACGCCCGCGCGCAGCGCGAGGGATCCCAGTGCGGAAAAGAATCCGATCTTCTTTTCCGGGGAGCGTCAGTCGTGTAGGGAACGGGCCGCGAGGTCCTCCAGGACGGCCACGGCCTCGGCGGCCCGGTCGGCCGCCACGAAGAGGTGGTCGTGGTGGTAGCCGGCGATGACATTGCAGCTCAGACCGTGTGCGCCGAGTTCGGTGGCGAAGGCGGCGGTGAGGCCGACGGCGTCGAGGGCGGAGTGGATCCGCAGGGTGATCCAGCCGGCCGTGTAGTCGTAGGCGAGGCCGGCCGCGTCGGCGTCCTCCTGGCGCAGTACCAGGGTGAGGCCCTCGGGTTCGAGGACGGTGGCGACGGGGGCGGTCCCGGCGGGGACGGTGGTGCCGTCGACGGTGCAGAAGACGTACCGCCCCTCGTTCAGCTCGGGCCGCATGCCGCTCAGGAGTTTCCGCAGATCGTGCTCTCCGCTCATGCGGCCACCGTACCCATCGCTCCGCTCATGGGCGGTCCGTCAGGGCGCCGGCTCTCCGGCCCCGTGCGGGTGGAGCGGGCCCGGCCAGGGGTGAGTGAGGGGGGCCGGTTCATCCGGGGTCCTCGGCGTGGTGCCAGGATCGGCCCCATACTTCGGCCATCTCCTGCCGGTGACCGGCCGCCAGACGTGCCCTCAGGCGCTCCGCCTCCGCCTCCGGATCGCCGTCACCGACGTACAGGGTGACGCCGAGCTGGAGCCACGGCCGACCCTCCCGGTCGGCACGCAGATCCGGGTGGATCATCACCAGTTCGAGGCGTTCCGGCTCGTCAGGACTGGTCCACACCTTGTCCAGCTCGCACTCCCACCGTCGCGACCAGTCCGCGTCCGCCCGGAGCCGCTCCGCCAGCAGCCCCGCCACCGTCCGGGCGGGCCACTCCCATCCGCGGTCGAGAGCGGCCCGGCGGACCTCGGCCTCGTACCGCGCGGCCTCGAACCGGAACTCCGGCAGATCGGCGCTCCCGCCGGCCGGGTTCCGCCAGCCGCCCCAGACGACCTCGTCCCCCTCCCGGCGCACCGTCACGTACAGCGCGCCGCAGCAGATCTCGGTGCAGGAGATCCGCGCCAGCCGTACCTCGTGGGACCCGTCCTCGGCGACGGCGATGCCGCCCGGCCCCAGAACAACCCACGGATCCTCACCCGACCACCCCACCGGCGGCTCCGCCAGGATGTCGCGCCCGTCGACCACGGGCCGGACCTGCACCCAGCCGGCCTCCGGCACCACGATGCGGAGCGCCAGTTCCTGCCGCCGCCGTCGCGTACTCATCGTGTTCCCTCTCGCTGCGTCCGGCGTACGGACCCACGAACCCACGGACCCACGAACCTACGCAAGACGCTTGCGCATCACGGTGCACATCGTCTCGTGGCGGCGCAGCGTCCCGTCCGGGGCCTGCTCCGTCCACGCGTCGGGCCGGCGGCCCCGGGCGACGTAGCCCAGCCGCTCGTACAGAGCGCGCGCCCGGGGGTTGTCCTCCTCCACATCCAGCTCGGCGTGGAGCAGCCCTCGGTTCCTGATCCGCAGCTCCGCCGCTCCGATCAGGAACGTGCCGATCCCGCACGACTGCAGTGCGGGGTGGACGGCGAGCTGCCACAGGGTTCCGACACCCTCCTCGGCCTGGTAGTCGACGCCGCCCTTGGCCACGGGGATGTCCGTCGCGGTGCAGACCGCGAGGTAGTCGACCTCGCCGAGCCGGGCACGCTCCAACTGCCGCGCGACGCCCGCCAAGTGCCGCTCGGACCCCGACCACCCGCACGACGCCAGGTCCGCATGGCTCAAGTCGCGTACGGACAGCTTCAACGCCACGCTGATCACGTTCACCGCCTCCGGCCAGTCAGCATCGGCGCCGCCCGCCGCGGGAGCAACTCCTTTTCCGCAGACCGCCGCAGGCCCCCGGGCGGAGGATCGCAGCGCGTACGTGGCCGTGCGTGGCCGTACGCGCGCGATGCCCCACCCTGGGGGTCGGGCCCGCGAGGATCGCCCGTTCGGGGTCGGATCAGGCCAGGCCGGCTCAGGTCAGGCCGGCTCGGGTCAGGTCGGCTCAGGTCAGGTCGAACTCACCGCCCCGCGCGTTCAGCACGAACTTGTGCCACTCGTCCGGCGAGAAGATCAGTGAAGGGCTCTCGGGACGCTCGCTGTTGCGCATCGCGATGAAGCCCTCGACGAAGGCGATCTGGACGTCGCCCACTCCCCGGCTGCTCGACTGCCAGTCCGCCTCGGTGAGATCGAGGTCCGGCTTTCCCCAGCCAGCGAGGGGCTGTGAAGTCATGCTCTCGGCCACGTGCGTGCTCCTCCCGGTACGTCGTCCGGGGCCAAGGTTAACCACCGCAGCGGGTGCCGGACAGGCCACGGTGAGTCACCCGTGGCCGGTCCGGCTCCCCGGCCGGCCCCTCCGTCGTCGGCCGGGCCTGTGTTCAGGAGGTCGGCTCCTGTGCCCCCACCAGCCACATCGCGAAGAACTGCGCGCCGCCGCCGTACGCGTGCCCCAGGGCCCGGCGGGCTCCCGGAACCTGGTGTTCCCCGGCCTGGCCGCGGACCTGGAGGGCCGCCTCCGCGAAGCGGATCATGCCGGAGGCGCCGATCGGGTTGGTGGACAGCACGCCCCCCGACGGATTGACCGGAAGGTCCCCGTCGAGTTCGGTGACCCCGGCCTCCGTGAGCTTCCAGCCCTCGCCCTCCGCCGCGAAGCCGAGGTTCTCCAGCCACATCGGCTCGTACCAGGAGAACGGTACGTACATCTCGACCGCGTCGATCTCCCGGCGCGGGTCGCTGATGCCGGCCTGGCGGTAGACGTCGGCCGCGCAGTCCTTGCCGGCCTGCGGCGAGACGAAGTCCTTGCCGGCGAAGAGGGTGGGCTCGCTGCGCATCGCCCCGCCGTGCACCCAGGCGGCCGGCCTCGGCGAACGGGCCGCGCCCGCCCGGTCGGTGAGGATCATCGCGCACGCGCCGTCCGAGGAGGGGCAGGTCTCCGAGTAGCGGATCGGGTCCCACAGCATCGGCGAGGCCTGGACCTTCTCCAGGGTGATGTCGTGCTCGTGCAGGTGCGCGTACGGGTTCTTGAGCGCGTTGCGCCGGTCCTTGTACGCCACCAGTGAGCCCACCGTGTCCGGCGCGCCGGTGCGCCGCATGTACGCGCGCACGTGCGGGGCGAAGAAGCCGCCCGCGCCGGCGAGCAGCGGCTGCTGGAAGGGGACGGGGAGCGACAGGCCCCACATGGCGTTGGATTCGGACTGCTTCTCGAAGGCGAGGGTGAGGACGGTGCGGTGGACGCGGGCCGCCACCAGGTTGGAGGCGACCAGGGCGGTGGACCCGCCGACCGAACCGGCCGTGTGCACGCGCAGCATCGGCTTGCCGACCGCGCCGAGGGCGTCCGCCAGGTACAGCTCGGGCATCATCACCCCCTCGAAGAAGTCGGGGGCCTTGCCGATGACGACCGCGTCGATGTCCGCCCAGGTCAGTTCTGCGTCCGCGAGGGCGCGCGCCGCCGCCTCGCGGACCAGGCCGGCGATGGACACGTCGTGGCGGGCCGCCACGTGCTTGGTCTGGCCGATCCCGACGATGGCCACGGGCTCTTTGCTCACCTTGCGTCCCCTTCCAGGACGGCGACCAGGTTCTGCTGGAGGCAGGGGCCGGAGGTGGCGTGGGCGACGGCCCGTCGCGATGCGCCGCGGTGGATCCGGGCGGCCGCCTCGCCGATGCGGATCAGGCCGGCGGCCATCATCGGATTGGCGGCGAGCGCTCCCCCGGAGGGGTTGACGGCCACGTCGTCGGCGAGTCCGAGTGCCTTGCGGAGCACGACCTCCTGGGAGGAGAACGGCGCGTGCAGTTCGGCCGTGTCCACCGGGGCTTCGAAGACGCCCGCGTGTTCGGCGGCGAGCCGGGTGGACGGGGAGTCGGTGAGGTCGCGCAGGCCCAGGCTGTGGGCCTCGATGCGGTGGTCGATGCCGGTGATCCAGGCAGGGCGTTCGCACAGCCGGCGCGCGAGGTCGCCGGCGGCCAGCACGACGGCGGCGACGCCGTCGCCCACGGGCGGGCAGTCCCCGGTGCGCAGCGGCCTGACCTGGTAGTCACCCTGCGGGACGGGGCCGCGGAGCTGGGCGTGCGGGTTGGCGGTGGCCGCGTCCCGGCTGCGTGCTCCGACGGCGGCCAGGGCACTCTCGTCGGTCTCGCCCGCGTCGATCAGGGCCTGGGCCTGGAGGGCGGCCAGGGCCACCGCGTCGGGCCAGAGCGGGGCGACGTAGTACGGGTCCAGCTGGCGGGTCAGCACGTCGCGCACCGACCCCGGTGAGGACTTCCCGTACGAGTAGACGAGCGCGGTGTCGGCCTCGCCGGTCTGGATCTTGACCCAGGCTTCGTAGAGGGCCCAGGCCCCGTCCATCTCGACGTGCGACTCGGAGATCGGCGGCCAGGCGCCGACCCCGTCGAGGGTCATGGTGAAGGAGAAGGCCCGGCCGGCCAGGTAGTCGCTGGAGCCGGAGCAGGTGAAGCCGATCTCGCCGGCCTTCAGGCCGGTGGCGGCCAGTACCTGGTGCAGGACCGGCATGACCATCTCGACTTCGCTGAGCTCGTCGGTGCGGCGCAGGTGGTCGCTCTGCGCGAAGGCGACCACCGCGACCTCGCGGGCGTATCGGGCCATCAGATGAGCTCCTTGTACGCGTCGTAGTCCGCGTCCGGTTCGCCGGTGGGGCGGTAGTGGTCGGGGTAGCGGCCGCCCTCGGTCCATACGGGCTCGACGCGCAGGCCCATGCGGACCTGGTCGTAGGGGATGCCGCCGATCCGGCCGTGGAGGGCGAGGCCGGCGCCGTCGAGGGCGATGTGGGCGTAGACATAGGGGACCTCGATGCCGAGGTTCTTGGCCTTGATGTTGACGATGCAGTAGGTGGTGACCGTGCCGGCCGGGCCGACCTCGACGCGGTCGGTGGTGGCCACCCCGCAGGTGGGGCAGGCGCCGCGCGGCGGGACGTACACCTTGTGGCAGGAGGGGCAGCGCTCGCCGACGGTCCGCCGTTCGGAGAGGGCGTTGATGTACGCGGTCTGGGCGCGGCCGGGGCTGTAGACGTAGTCGAGGCGGGCCTCGGCGACGATGCCGGTGACGGCGCCGGCGTCGGCGTCGGCGTCGGCGAAGCTCCCGTCGTGCGGGACGGCCTCCCCGCCCGCGGGGCCGTCGTACGGTTCGAAGCAGGCGATGTCGGTGATGGCGCCGGTGCGCTCGGCGGCCCAGCGGACGCGTACGCGCATGCCGGTGCGGACGGCGTCGGGGCCGGGCGCGTCGAGGGCGTGCAGGAGGGCGGTGTCGGCGCCGTCGAGCTTGACCAGCACCCAGGCGAAGGGGGTGTCCAGGGGCTGTTGGGGGCGGGGCCGGTCGTTCCACGCCCAGGTCGTGACGGTACCGGTGGCGGCGACCTCGACGAGCTCGCGGATCTCCTCGGCGGTGACGGGGTCGTACTCGACGGGCGGGACCATCACCTTGCCGTCGGAGGTCTTCACCCCGAGGACGGTGCCCTCGCGCAGCCCGGTGAGGAAGGCGCTCTGGACGGGTCCGAGGGACCGGGTGAAGGGGAACTCGACGATGAGGGGCGCGCGGAGCACCTCCGGTGGGGAGGGAGCTGTCATGGCGATTCTCCGATGCGATCGATTCCGGTGTTTTCAACCCCGCCGGCACCTTCAGCCCCGCCGGCACCTTCAGCCCCGCCGGCGATTGAGGCGCGGGGGTCTGGGGCGGAGCCCCGATCTCTCAGCCCCGCCGGCACCTTCAGCCTCGCCGGCGATTGAGGCGCGGGGTCCGGGGCGGAGCCCCGATCTCTCAGCCCCGCCGGCGATTGAGGCGCGGGGGTCCGGGGGCAGCGCCCCCGGCAACGAGGCCGCACCCGGGCACAGGCTCCGGCGGCAGCCACGGGCAAGGACGCGCCCCGGCCCGAACTACTCGCGCCGGTACACCGCGGGCCGCTTCTCGGCAAAGGCCCGCGCCCCCTCCTTCGCATCGGCGGTGTCGAAGATCGGCCACCCCCGCAGGAGTTCCGAGGCCAGCCCCTCCCGCTCCGTCAGCTCGGCGGTCTCGTAGACCGACGCCTTGATCGCCTCCACCGCCAGCGGCCCGCACGCGTTGATCCGCTCCGCGATCTCCAGGGCCGCCGCCAGCGCCGTACCGTCCGGCACCACCCGCCCGACCAGCCCGATCCGCTCGGCCTCGGCGGCGGAGTACGGGCGGCCGGTCAGCAGCATCTCCAGGGCGTGCGTACGCGGGATCTGGCGCGGCAGCCGCACCGTGGAGCCGCCGATCGGGAAGAGTCCGCGTTTGACCTCGAACAGTCCGAAGGTCGCGCCCTCGGCCGCCACCCGGATGTCCGTGCCCTGCAGGATCTCGGTCCCGCCGGCCACGCAGTAGCCCTCCACCGCCGCGATCACCGGCTTGCGCGGCCGGTGGTGGCGCAGCATCGCCTTCCAGTGCAGGTCGGGGTCGGCCTTCAGGCGGTCCCGGTACTGGTCGCCCGCCATGCCCTTCCCGGCCAGGGCCTTGAGGTCCATTCCGGCGCAGAAGTCCCCGCCCGCGCCGGTGAGGACCACCGAGCGGATCCCGTCGTCGGCGTCCGCCTCCAGCCAGCCGTCGTACAGCCCCACCAGCAGCGGCAGCGAGAGCGCGTTCTTCGCCTCGGGCCTGTTCATGGTGAGCACCAGCGTGGCGCCGTGCCGATCCACGGTCAGGTGTTCCGTCCCACCCATTGCCGTCCTCCCGTCTCAAGACCTAGAACAGGTTGCAGTAGGGGAGGGTGCAGTTCAATAGTTTTCTGACACTCAGTCAGATTTTTTGGATGGCGCCCTTCCCCGTTGCCGTCTCCGGCGCTCTAATGACCGCCGGAGCAGGCCGGCCACATGGCCAATCGTCGGGAACTTCGGGAACATCCAGGGTCAGGAGGAACGGTGGAGTACAACCTTGCCGACCTGTTCGAGTCGGTCGTGGACGTGGTCCCGGACCGCGAGGCCCTCGTGTACGTGGACCACCCCGGGACCGGCGCCGAGCGCCGCCTGACGTACGCGGAGCTCGACACGGCGGCGAACCGGATCGCCCACCACCTGCTCGACAGCGGCTTGACGGCCGGCGAGCACCTGGGCCTTCACCTCTACAACGGGATCGAGTACCTGCAGACGGTGCTGGCCTGCCTGAAGGCCCGGCTGGTCCCGGTGAACGTCAACTACCGGTACGTGGAGGAGGAGCTGGTCTACCTCTACAACGACGCCGATCTCGCCTCCCTCGTCTTCGAGGGCGAGTTCACCGGGCGGGTCGCGGCCGCGCTGCCCCAGACGACGAAGCTCCGGCACCTGATCCGGGTCGGCCGGGCTCCCGAGGGCGCCCCCGAGCCGTCGATCGCGCCGGTCCCGTACGCGGAGGCCGAGGCGGCCGGATCACCCGGGCGCGGGTTCCCGCCGCGCAGCCCCGACGACCTGTTCATCATCTACACCGGCGGCACGACGGGCATGCCCAAGGGGGTGATGTGGCGGGCCGAGGACCTCTTCTTCGCCGGGCTCTTCGGCGGCGAGCCCTCGGGCGAGCCCGTGAAGCGGCCCGAGGAACTGGCCGAGCGGGTCGCGGCGCGCGGCGCCGGGCTCACCTTCTTCCCGGCGCCCCCGCTGATGCACGGCACGTCGACGCTGACCTCGTTCATCGCCTTCAACTACGGCCAGCGGGTGGTCATCCACCGCAAGTACGCGCCCGAGGAAGTGCTCCGGACGATCGAAAAGGAGAAGGTCTCCAGTGTGTCGCTGGTCGGCGACGCGATGCTGAGGCCGTTGATCGACGCCTTGAACGGCCCGCTCAAGGGCACGGACCTGTCGTCGCTGTTCAGCGTCTCCTCGTCCGGGGCGATCATGTCGGAGACGGTGCGCGCCGAGTTCCAGCGGCTGGTGCCGAACGTGCTGCTCCTGAACAACTTCGGGTCGTCCGAGTCCGGGTCCAACGGCCGGGCGACGGACGACTCCGGCCCGGAGAAGGGCTTCCGCCTGGTGGTCAACGACCGTACTCAGGTGGTGGATCCGGTGACGCACGAGCCGGTGGCGGTGGGCGAGCCGGGTCGCCTCGCCCAGCGCGGGCACGTCCCGCTCGGCTACTACAACGACCCGGCCAAGACCGCCGAGACCTTCTTCCAGAAGGGCCCGGAGCGCTGGGTGCTGCTCGGCGACATGGCGACCGTCGACGAGGAGGGCATCGTCACGGTGCTCGGCCGCGGCTCGCAGTGCATCAACACGGGCGGCGAGAAGGTGTATCCGGAGGAGGTCGAGCAGGCCCTGAAGTCCCACCCCGACGTGTACGACGCCCTGGTGGCGGGGGTCCCGGACCCGACCTGGGGCAGCCATGTGGCCGCGGTGGTCCAGGTCCGGGAGGGCGCCCAGGCACCGTCCCTGGACCAGATCCAGAGCCACTGCCGCACCAGGCTGGCGGGCTACAAGATCCCGCGGCAGCTGGTCATCGCGCCCGCCATCCAGCGCTCCCCGAGCGGCAAGGCGGACTACCGCTGGGCGAAGGCGGTGGCGACGGAGGCCGACACGGCCTGATCGTCCGCGCCCGCCGACATGCCGCCGGGGTCCGTCGAAAGGGCCCCGGCCGGCGGGCCGTACAGGTCGTACGGGGCGTACGCCCGGCGCTCGCTCAGGACGGCGCGGGTGCGGGTGTGAGGGCCGGGGCAGAGGGTGCCGTGGGGGCGGTGGAGGCGTCGTCACCGTCCACGCAGAACAGCGAGATGGTCACCGGTGCCTGCAGACCCGGTACCGGGTCACCCGCAAAGCCGGCCAGGGCCGTCCAGTTGTTCTTCGTCAGGGTCACCGACGTCCCGCCGGTGTCGGGGCCGGCCTGCCAGCCGTACTCGGAACGGGCTCGCGCGAGGGCCGCTTTCATGGCGGCGTCCACGGTCTCGGGCGCGTGACGCCCCGAGAGCCGTTCGTGGCACCTGCCCAGAACCCCGGAGGGTTCCCGCTCCACCGTGATGCCCTCCGCCGCCAGTATCGCGGTCATCTCCGACACCACCGATTCGCGAGGCAGCGGCGGCCCCGGGTATCGCGGGGGGAGAGGGCCGAGGTCCCGCAGCAAAAACGCGCCGGCGGCCGCCGTGGCCGCCGCCAATGCCGTCAAGGCCAGGGACGCCAGGGCTGTGAGCACCAGTATCCGTCGCACGATGATGTCGGTCCTCTCGGTTCGCGGTACGGCCCGTCAGTCTGCCATCCCGCCGATCTTGACGAACCACCGCCCGACGAGCCCCCGCCGCATCACGCCGTCAGGCGCCCGCCGCCAGGAACCGCTCCACGCGGGCCGCGAACCAGGCCGCGTCGTCCAGCCACGGGAAGTGGCCGGCCCGGGGCTGGACATCGACCGAGCCCCGCGGGAACAGCGTGGCCAGCCGGGCCGCCAGGGCGGGGCGGGGGGTGCCGTCCAGTTCCGCTGCCAGCACCAGGACCTCGCCCGTGACCCGGCGGAGCGCCTCACGGGTGGCGGGTGGGTCGAAGGCGCCGGGGCCCGCGTAGGCCTCGGCGGCCTTCTCGTTCTGCTGCCGCGCGTTCGCCGCCCAGTGCGCCCGGGCCGTCGCGTCCCAGTTCCCGTAGAACACCGGCGCGGCCAGCTCCCAGTCCTCCTCGCCGTGGGCGGCGTCCGAGAGGATCCGCTCGTAGGCCGCGATGGCCGTGTCGTACGGCTCGCCGCCCGCCCGCAGCCGGGCCCCCGCCAGCCGGTCCTCCGCGACGACCGGGAGATCCACCGCCCACGCGGTCGGGGTGACCAGGACGGTCCGGCGCAGCCGCCCGGGGTGCGCGGCCGCGTAGAGCTGGGCGAGGTTGCCGCCGGCGGAGTGGGCGAGGAGGTCCATGCGCTCCAGGCCGAGATGCGCCCGCAGTGCCTCGACGTCGCCGACCTGGTGGTCGACGCGGTACGTCGACTCGTCCGCCGGTACCGCGGAGTCGCCCGTGCCGCGCAGGTCGAGGAGGATCAGAAGGCGCCCGTCCGCCAGTCCGCCGAGGTCTCCCAGGTATGCGGAGGCCCGCATGGCGCCGCCCGGGATGCAGACCAGCGGCTCACCGTCGCCCTGGAGGTGATAGGCGAGTTCGGTTCCGTCGTAGGTGGTGAAGGTAGGCATGCCGGCCAACATAAAAGACGATCACTCGTTCGAGTCATTGATTTAACCTGCGCATTCCTGGCAATCTACCGAATGATCGGTCGGTTTCTCATGGTGAGGTGACGGCATGGCGGTGTACACGGATCTCCACGACACGGGCGAGCGGCTGGGCCGCGACGAGCTGGCCGCCCTCCAGCTCACCCGGCTCCGCGCGACCCTGCACCGCGCCTACGAGAAGGTGCCGTTCTACCGGCAGGCCTTCGACAAGGCCGGTGTGCATCCCGACGACTGCCGGTCCCTCGCCGACCTCTCCCTGTTCCCCCTGACCACCAAGGCCGATCTGCGCGATCAGTACCCCTTCGGGATGTTCGCCGTGCCGCGCTCGCAGGTGCGCCGCATCCACGCCTCTAGCGGCACCACCGGGCGGCCGACCGTCGTCGGGTACACCGACGGGGACCTCGCCACCTGGGCGGACGTCGTCGCCCGGTCCATACGGGCGGCTGGCGGACGGCCCGGCCAGATCATCCACATCGCCTACGGGTACGGACTGTTCACCGGCGGCCTGGGCGCGCACTACGGCGCCGAGCGACTCGGCTGTACGGTCGTGCCCGCGTCGGGCGGGATGACGGACCGGCAGGTCCGGCTCATCGAGGACTTCCGGCCGGAGGTCATCATGGTGACCCCTTCCTACATGCTGACCCTGCTGGACGAGATGGAGCGCCAGGGGATCGACCCGCGCGCCACCTCACTGCGGACGGGGATCTTCGGCGCGGAGCCGTGGACCGAGGAGATGCGCCGGGAGATCGAGAAACGGCTCGACATCGACGCGGTGGACATATACGGCCTGTCCGAGGTCATCGGGCCGGGCGTGGCGCAGGAGTTCGCGGAGACCAAGGACGGCCTCCACATCTGGGAGGACCATTTCTATCCCGAGGTGGTCGATCCGCTGACCGGCGCGGTGCTGCCGGAGGGCGAGCCCGGCGAGCTGGTGTTCACCTCCCTCACCAAGGAGGCCATGCCCGTCATCCGCTACCGCACCCGGGACCTGACGCGACTGCTGCCCGGAACGGCCCGGCCGGCCTTCCGCCGGATGGAGAAGATCACAGGGCGCAGCGACGACATGATCATCCTGCGCGGGGTGAATGTGTACCCGACCCAGATCGAGGAGGTCCTGCTGCGGACGCCGGGCCTGGCTCCCCACTTCCAGCTGCGGCTGACCCGGGAGGGCCGGATGGACGCCCTGACGGTACGGGTGGAGGCGCGTCGGGAGACGGACGCCGAGCGGCGGCAGGACGCGGCCGCCGCCGTGGTCCGGGCCGTCAAGGAGGGGATCGGGGTCTCCGTCCGGGTCGAGGTGGTCGAGCCGGAGACGCTGGAGCGCTCGGTCGGGAAGATCAAGAGACTGGTCGACCTCCGCGGAGCCGGGGAGGTCGGGGACACGCGTCCGGGCGGCTGAAACCACCCGTTCGGGCTCATTTGGGGGTGGCCCCCGGGAGCGGGCCGTCGCTCGGGGGTAGTGCATGAGGTGTGATCTCCACCCTCCGGCAGCTCTACGACCGGCTCCAGGGCTCCCAGATCGGGCTGGCCTGGAGCCGCGGCCGGGAGATGGAGCTGATGCACCGGGCGATGGGTTTCGCGGCCCTCGGCTTCCTCACCCTGGTGCCGCTGCTGGTGGTCGTGGCGGCCGCCGCACCCGGGAGCGGTTCGGGCTTCGGCCGCTGGCTCGGCCAGGCCCTCGGGGTGACGGAGGCCTCGCGGGTCCGGGTCGAGATGCTGTTCGGCGCCGCGGACCTGGCACTGGAGCGGACCACGGCGTTCGGTCTGGCTGCCCTCGCGGTGTTCGGCCTGACCTTCGGGTCGGCCGTGCAGACCGGCTACGAGAAGGTCTGGGACCTGCCGACCGCGCGCTGGCACACCATGTGGCTGCACGTCGTCTGGCTCGCCCTGCTGGTCTGCTACCTCGCCCTGCTCGTGGGGATCCCCTCGCCGTCGAACGACGCCATCGGCACGGTCCTCGGCGCTCTGGGCGACCTCATCGGCACCTGCCTGTTCTTCATCGCCTCGCAGCGCCTGCTGCTCGGCGGCCGGGTCCGCTGGCGTGCCCTGGTGCCGGGGGCGGTCGCGACGAGCCTCGGGCTGCTGGGACTGCGGATCTTCTCGCAGCTGGTGTTCTCCCCGCTCATCGCCTCCAACGCGGTGATCTACGGCCCCTTCGGCACCCTGCTCGTCGTCCAGTCCTGGCTGGTCGGCGTCGGCTTCGTGGTCTACGGCGGCGCGCTCGTCGGCCGGCTCGTGCACGAGCACCTCACCCTGCGGCGGCTGCGGCGCAGCGGACTCTTCCCTCCCGAGGACCCCGCCGCACACCCTCCACGCCCCGGCTGACCGGGCTCCCCGGGGCCGGCTCCCCCGGCCCGGCCTCAGTGGCCGGGCTCCGCGAAGCGGTCGCGCAGTTCCCGCTTGAGGATCTTGCCGCTGGCGTTGCGCGGGAGGGCGTCCACGAAGAGCACCCGCTTCGGGGCCTTGAAGTGGGCGAGCTTCTCCCTTGCGTAGGCCATGAGCTCCGCCTCCGTCACCTCCCCCGCCTCCCCGCGCGGTACCACCACCGCGGTGACCGCCTCGATCCAGCGCTCGTCGGGCAGCCCCACCACCGCCGCCTCGGCCACGCCCGGGTGGGTGTAGAGCACGTCCTCCACCTGCCGTGAGGCGACCAGCACCCCGCCCGAGTTGATGACGTCCTTCACCCGGTCCACGACCGTGAAGTACCCCTGCGCGTCGCGCACCGCGAGGTCGCCCGAGCGGAACCAGCCGTCCCGGAAGGCCTTCTCCGTGGCCGCCGGGTCGTTCCAGTACCCCAGGCAGAGCTGTGGCGAGCGGTAGACCACCTCGCCCGCCGTTCCGTCCGGCACGTCCTTGCCGTCCTCGTCGACGACCTTCGCCTCGACGTGGCGCACCGGCCGCCCGCAGGAGTCCATCCTCCCCTCGTGCTCCAGCGGTCCGAGCACCGTGGCCAGGGGGCCGATCTCGCTCTGGCCGAAGCAGTTGTAGAAGCCGAGCCCCGGCAGCCGCTCGCGCAGGCGCTCCAGGACCGGGACCGGCATGATCGAGGCCCCGTAGTACGCCTTCCGCAGCGCTCCCAGCTCACGCACCGCGAAGTCCGGGTGATGGGACAGGCCGATCCACACCGTCGGCGGGGCGAAGAGGCTGTCGGCCTCCCCGGCCTCGACCAGGTCGAAGATCTGCTCCGCGACCGGCGCGTCCACGATCGTGTTCCGCGCTCCCACCGCCAGGTACGGCAGCAGGAAGACGTGCATCTGCGCCGAGTGGTAGAGCGGCAGTGAGTGCACGGGCCGGTCGTCCCCGGCCAGGTCCAGCGCCTCGATCGCGCTCTCGTACTCGTGGGCGAGGGCCCGGTGGGTCATCATCGCGCCCTTGGGCAGGGCGGTGGTCCCCGAGGTGTAGAGGAGCTGCGCCAGCGTGCCCGGGTCCCGGCCGGCCTCGAAGGGCAGCGGCTCGGCCAGCTCCGCCAGGAAGGAGCCGGGGGCGTCGCGCAGCGCCCGTACCGGGTAGTCGTCGGGGATCCGCCCGGCCAGGGCGGGATCGGCGAGGACCAGGGCGCTCGCGGAGTTGTCCAGGATGTACGCGAGGTCCTCGCCGGTGAGGTTCTGGTTGACCGGGACGTGGGTGAGCCCGGCGCGGGCGCAGGCGAGGAAGGCGAGGAGGTAGGCGTCGGAGTTGTGGGCGAAGGTGGCGACCCGGTCCCCGGCGGCCAGCCCGTAGCGCTCCCGCAGCACGGCGGCGCCGGTGGTGACGGCCGCGTCGAGTTCCGCGTACGTCCAGCTCCGCTCGCGGTAACGCACGGCCGGGCGGTCGGGGACCCGCCGCGCGCTGTCGTGCACCAGACCGTCGACCGTGTTGTCCCGCACCGCTCGCACTGCCCGCACCGCCCGGTCTGCCGTCATGGCGCGATCCTCGTCCTCCCGTACCCCCAAGGTCAATGACCGGATACCAAACGGGATGTTGACAGATCATCGGACGGGCTGAATGAGTGAGGGGGCACGGACGTACCGCCTGTCCAACGGGTAACCACGCCCGTCCACAGGCTACTTGGGAGGACTGTTGCATCTCAGCACTCGTCCGATACTCCGCCGCGTCGCCCTCACCTGCGCCGCCCTGCTCGCCGCGACGGCCGCCGTACCCCAGGCCTCGGCGGCCGCGGCGCCCGACGACCGGAGCGCCGCCGGCGGCGGTCTGTCCGCCGTCATCCGGTACACCGAGAACGGCATCCCGCACATCCTCGCCCCCGATTACCCGCGGCTCGGCTTCGGCACCGGCTGGGCCCAGGCCGCCGACCAGGTCTGTGTCCTCGCGGACGGGTTCGTGACCGTCGCCGGCGAGCGTTCGCGCTGGTTCGGCCCGGACGCGGCGCCCGACTTCTCGCTGTCCTCGGCCACGAAGAACCTCTCCAGCGACCTGTACTTCAAGGGGGTGCGGGAGTCCGGCACGGTGGAGAAGCTGCTGGCGGCCCCGGCCCCGGCCGGTCCCACCAAGGATCTCAAGGACCTGATGCGCGGCTGGGCCGCCGGGTACAACGCCTGGCTGGCCCAGAACAAGGTCACCGACCCCGCGTGCAAGGGCGCCGGCTGGGTCCGCCCGGTCACCCCGGCCGATGTGGCCGCCCGCGCCTTCGCGGTCTCGGTCCTCGGCGGCCAGGGCCGCGGCATCGACGGCATCACGGCCGCCGGGCCCCCGGGCGCCGCGGGCTCCCCGACCGGCCCCACGGAGCGCCCGCAGGCCTCCGATCCGGAGGCCGACCCGGCGGCCGCCGCCGAGGCCGCGCGGGAGTTCTTCGACACCGGCCGCTACGACATGGGCTCCAACGCGGTGGCCTTCGCCGGCGCCACCACGGCGAGCGGCCGCGGCCTGCTCCTCGGGAACCCGCACTACCCGTGGCACGGCGGGCGCCGCTTCTGGCAGTTCCAGCAGACGATCCCGGGTGAGCTGAACGTCTCGGGCGCCTCCCTGCTCGGCACCGCCGTGGTCAACGTCGGCTTCAACGAGAAGGTGGCCTGGAGCCACACGGTCGCCACCGGCACCCCCGTGAACCTCCACCAGCTCGCCCTGGACCCGGCCGACCCGACCGCCTACCTCGTCGACGGCCGGCCGGAGCGGATGACCCGGCGGACCGTCACCGTCCCGGTGGCGGGCGGCGCCCCGGTCACCCGCACCCAGTGGTGGACCCGCTACGGACCGGTGGTCTCGGACCTCGGCCCGGGCCTTCCCCTGCCGTGGACCGCGCAGACGGCGTACGCGCTGAACGACCCGAACGCGGTGAACCTGCGCGGCTCCGACACCGCCCTCGCGATGGGCAAGGCCCGCTCGGTGGCCGGGATCCAGGACGCGCTGAGGAGCACCCAGGGCCTGCCCTGGGTCAACACCGTGGCCGCCGACTCCGCGGGCGGCACCCTCTTCACCCAGACCCAGGTGCTCCCCCGGATCACCGACGAGCTGGCGGCGCGCTGTTCCACGCCGCTGGGCCGGGCCACGTACCCGGCCTCGGGGCTGGCCGTGCTGGACGGTTCCCGCGGTGACTGCGCGATCGGCTCGGATCCGGACGCGGTGCAGCCGGGCGTCTTCGGCCCGGGGAAGGCACCGACGCTGCGGGACGCCCCGTACGCCGAGAACTCCAAGACCATGATCAAGGCATAGTTATCACGCGGCTTTGACGTGCAAATAGCAGCAGGTCAGGGCGGGTGCGGGCAGGACCGGATGCTGCTGGTCCTCGATGGCTGCCACCATCCGGCCATACGCGCGCTCCCTCTTCTCGGAGCTGACACAGAGCGCGTCGGTCCCGCTGGATGTACGACGAACGCGATATCCGCACGGCCGGCCGGGAACTCGCCGGGTTGGCCGTGGTCGCTGGGCGACGTCGTCGAAGTGGCGGTGCCCACGTTCGACGATCGGCGGGAGCGCGGCTTTGAGGAGTGGGCCCGGCCCAACTGGCGCGGCCGACTGGTCTCGTGGATGTTCAACCAGGCCCTCCGTAAGGAGGCCCTGGAGGGCCGTCACAGGCACGTCCAGGCGGCCGGCCATGTCGAGCCGGGCGATTGGCGGGCCCTCAATGCGAATGGTCTGCCGGGCGGTCTGGAGTGGGAGGAGTTCGTCGCGTTCAGCAGCCGCTTCCGGTACCTGCAGAACATCGCAGGTACCCGGCCTCCTCAGCTCCTGAAGTGGTCCGGGGAGGGCTGGCTCCTCCCGCGCGCGTACACGGACCTCCTGGGCCGCTGGGAGCTGCGAGAGGTGGAACCTGATGACCAGGGCCCGGCGGTGCTCCTCCTGCACCGAGCTGGGCTCGTACTGGGGTGCCTGGCGCGCTCCTACAACCTCGGGGTAACGGGAGGAGGCCCCGGGCATAGTGATCACCCGCGATGCCACCGATGACCCGGTCCAGGCCCTGTCCTCCCGAAGCTGCCACGAAGTGACAAGTAGCTCTCTGTAGCAAATCCGGGGTGGGCTTGTCCGGGTTTTCGATCTTTCCGGATTCTTGAGGAGCCGCTCGGCGACGTTGGTCCGGTCACGAAGACCGGAGGGAGCGCGGAGTGCGGCAGGAGTGGGAGCCGGAGGACTTGATCGAGGTCTGGACGCTGTTTGGAGGAGGACCAGGAGCGGCTTCGGAGCAAGTCGGGGGCGGCGAACCGGCTGGGTTTCGCGCTGTTGCTGAAGTTCTTCGGCTGCCGAAGAACTGCCGAGGAACACGGAACGGACCGGGGCGCCCCATACGTTGAGCAGGGCGGGGCCACGCCGTGCGCACCCGACGAGCACCGAAGGGATGGGGGGACGCGTGCCGCAACAGAGCCGCTCCGCGCGCCTGGCCGCGTCCGCGCTGACCCTCGTCGTCACCGTCCTCGCGCTGTTCGTCCCGTTGGCCGGGGCGCAGGGCATGCCCATGCCCGCCGACAGGCCGCTCGCCCACCACACGGTGGCGGGGCACGCCGGACAAGGGGCAGGACCGGACGACGACGTCCCGGCGCGGCATGTCGCGGTCACGCACCGACCTGACGCCCACATCCCGGGCCCGCAGCCTGCGGGCCCCGCGCGTACGGCCGTCGACACGGCCCCGCGCCGCGCCCTGGGCGGGCCCGACACGGGCCCCGCCACCGCACTCGCGCCGCCGCGCAGGCCGGCCGAGTCCGCCGCCCCGCGCGGCCCGCCCCACCGATGAGCACGCAGACCGTCATCGACGCCTGACCCTTCTGACCCGGCGCACACCGCGCGGGGCCGGTCACGCGTCCCTCCGTCCCGCCCTCATCGTGGAGTACGCATGTCTCACGCACCCTTGTCCCGCCCACCCTTGTGGAGGGCGATCATCGCGCTGGCAGCCGTCGCGCTGTCCCTCTACATCGCCCTCACCCAATCCGCCCGCCTCGGCCTCGATCTGCGCGGCGGCACCCAGATCGTCCTGGAGACCCGGGACTCACCCACCGTCAAGGCCGACGCCGCATCCACCGACCGCGCTCTGGAGGTCCTCAGGCAGCGCGTCGACGCCCTCGGCGTCTCCGAACCCGGCATCGCCCGCTCCGGCGAGAAACGGATCATCGTCGAACTGTCCGGAGTGCAGGACCCACGCAAGGCCGCCGAGGTCATCGGCCGCACCGCACAGCTCACGGTCCACCCGGTGACGGGGGCGACGGCCGACGAGGGCTCCGCGAAGCCCGAGGCCGACGGATCGCGCACCCTGCCCGACCCGGACCAGCCGGGCAACCACCTGAAGCTGGGACCCACCGCCCTCACCGGCGAGGGGGTCGAGGACGCCGAGGCGGTCCTGGACCAGCAGTCGCTCAGCGGCTGGATGGTCTCCCTCGACTTCCGCAAGGGCGCGGGCGACACCTGGGCGAAGATCACCTCGGACGCGGCCTGCGCGCCTCAGGGCGCTCCGGAACGCCGCGTCGTCATCACCCTCGACAACAAGATCATCTCGGCGCCCGGCGTCACCGCGGACGTGGTGTGCGGGACCGGTATCACCGGCGGCTCCACGCAGATCAGCGGCGGCTTCGGCCGGGCCGAGGCGCGCGAGCTGGCGGCGCTCGTGAAGGGCGGCGCGCTGCCGGTGCCCCTCGACGTCGTGGAGCAGCGCACGGTCGGCCCGACGCTCGGCGCCGACGCAATCGAGGCGAGCACCAAGGCCGCGCTCATCGGCATCGCCCTGACCGCACTGTTCATCACCGTCGTCTACCGGCTCCTTGGCGCGCTCGCCGCCTTGGCCCTCGCGCTGTACGGCCTCATCTCGTACGCCGCTCTGGTGGCGCTCGGCGCGACGCTCACGCTGCCGGGGCTCGCCGGGTTCGTCCTGGCGATCGGCATGGCGGTGGACGCGAACGTCCTGGTCTTCGAACGGGCCAGGGAGGAGTACCTGGGCGTCCGTTCCAAGGACTTGGCGAAGCCGGTGAAGACCGGCTTCGCGAAGGCGTGGAGCGCGGTGATCGACTCGAACGTGACGACGCTGCTCGCCGCGGGATTGCTGTTCTTCTTCGCCACGGGCCCGGTCAAGGGCTTCGGGGTCACCCTGTGCATCGGCGTCCTGGCATCGATGCTCACGGCGCTCGTGATCACCCGCGCGCTCGCGGACTTCGCCGTCGCCCGCAGCTTCGTACGCAAGCGCCCCGGTCTGACGGGCATCGCCTCGACGGGCCGGGTCCGCACATGGCTGTCCCGCCGCAACCCGAACCTGGTCCGCCACCGTCGCCGCTGGCTCGGCGCGAGCGCACTCCTGGTGGCGGTGGCCGTCGCAGGAATCCTCATCCGCGGCCTGGACTTCGGCGTGGAGTTCACCGGCGGCCGCCTCGTCGAGTACAGCACCAGCAGGTCCGTCGACGCGGACACGGCCCGGAACGCCGTGTCCGACGCGGGGTTCCCGCGCGCGGTGGTGCAGGAGTCCGGCGACGGCGACATCACCGTACGCACGGAGAAGCTCACCGACGACGAACAGCAGCGCGTCAAGGCGGCCTTGGAGGAGCCCGGCGGAACCGTCACGGTGGAGCGTGACGAACAGATCGGCCCGAGCCTCGGCAGCGACCTGCGCCACAAGGCGCTCCTGGCCCTGGGCATCGCGGTGGCCGCCCAGCTGATCTACCTCAGCGTGCGGTTCCGCTGGACCCTGGCGGCAGCGGCAGTCTCTGCGATGGTCCACGACGTCCTCCTCGTGGTGGGCCTGTTCGCCTGGCTGGGCAGGCCGGTGGACAGCGTCTTCCTGGCGGCGCTGCTCACAGTGATCGGCTACTCCGTGAACGACACGGTGGTCGTCTTCGACCGCGTCCGCGAAGCGCGCCACCGAGACCCCCGAGGCGACCTGGAGAAAACGGCCAACCACGCGGTGGTCCAGACACTCCCGCGCACGGTGAACACGGGTATGGGAGCCCTGTTCATCCTGACCGCACTGGCGGTACTGGGCGGCGACTCGCTGGCGGACTTCTCCGTGGCGCTGATCGCGGGCGTCCTGGTCGGCATCGCCTCGACCATCTTCACCGCGGTCCCGATCGCGATCGCCCTGGAACACCGCAACCCGACACCCCCACCGGCACGGGGCCGCCGCGCCGCGAAGGAAGTCCCTGACGGGTACAGCCCGTTGGAGGCGCGGAGGAAGAAGGAGAGGGGGACGGGGGCGGTCGTCTGAGCCCGCGAGGACGGCCCTGAGGCCGAGGGCAGCCTCCATCACACGCCGACCGGGCCTCCACGGAGCTCCAACAACCGCGGCCACGCTCCGTGGAGGCCCTGTCGGCACGATGCCCGGGGAAGCGGCACCTCTGCCACCATCATGACTTTCGGTCACGGAATGTTACGCATTCGCTTCCGGATTTCCTCATCAAAGGGTGTTAGCGGGTTCTTGAAGGGCCGCGGGTGCGTGACCACGGCGCTGTGGTGGACGCGATCGACTGTTCAGCCACCCAGCACCAGCGGGCCCGGGACCGCTACCTGGACATGGCCGGGCTGAACCTGCTGCACGGGGATGCCGTGCAGCATCTGGCGTGTGCCAATCCCTACGACCTGATGTATGCGGTCAGCGTCTTCCCCTTCGTGGACCCGGCGCGGCTGATCCCTGCGGTTGTCCAGAAGCTCCGGCCACGGGGACGGCTGGTGTTCTCTGGCGCCTGCATACCAGCGTCACCGGTCACGGGCCGGAGACCGATGTCGTTGCCAGGCGGGAGCTGATCCGGCTCGCGGGCGGCGTGGAGATCCCGACGGACATGTACGTGCTGGACTCCCCGGTGTGGACCGGTCTCCTCACGGGTGCCGGGCTCGTCGTCGATAAAGTCCTGACTCTGGACTACGAGGGCGAGGCCCCCGTGTCATTCCGGGTGTTCATCGGCCACCGGCCGTAGACGGGCTACTTGCGCCCTGGGCCACCGCGAACTGGTGAGCCTCGGCCAGGATCCCGACAAGGGCGACCACCTGACCGGCGGCCAGGCGGTGCATGCGCTCGAG
Source organism: Streptomyces sp. NPDC001549 (assembly GCF_042894025.1). Taxonomy (NCBI): domain Bacteria; kingdom Bacillati; phylum Actinomycetota; class Actinomycetes; order Kitasatosporales; family Streptomycetaceae; genus Streptomyces; species Streptomyces sp. NPDC001549. Next base: position 1,252 of record NZ_JBIAVJ010000004.1, on the reverse strand, counting down.
TACCTGTGCGTCGTCCAAGGAAGCGGTCCATGCGTGCAGGACGGCACGCCCTGGGCTGTCCGGTAGCGGCACGAGAAGGTCGACAAGACCTATCCGCGATACTGCGGCGCTGATGCTGGCGGTCGCACGGTCGGCTGCTGGGGTGCGTCCTGCGCCGAGCAGGGCTTGGCGGGCGTCCTTGTGGCCAGTCGTGATGTCCAGCTGCGGAGGCAAGCTGGGTACATTGGCTGTCCCTGCAACCAGGGTCGGGATAGCTACGGTGCGCACCCACTTTTCCAGAGCTCCCAGCTCAGCTGCGGCCACGCCCCAGGCATCAGAATGCGGGCGCTGGAGCGCGACCGTCGGAACCACGTTCAGGACAATCTGTTCGCCGCGAGGAACGCTGGCCAGGACGCTGCCCTCCTCCAAGGCGATGCTGCGGCCGGCACCCGGATCCGCAGCAATCGCCACTGCGACGCTCTGGCTCGGGCTGTCGGCATAGACGGCCCCGACCCGTGTGGCGGCGAGTGCAGGCATGCGGTGCTTGGCCAGGTTGGTGTGCGTCGCCAGGACTCGGAGCGGATGTTCGTCGCTGTCCGCCTCCTGGAAGGGTTGCAGGCGGCGGAGCCGTTCAACCAACGGTTGACCAGCTACCAGCGGGGGGATATCTGCCCGTCCCTGCCTTGTGAGCCATAGGTCGAAGGCGCGCTCCGTTGTCGTCGCAGGGACCTCGATTCGAGGGGCCTCCTGGCGTGTCAACGGCCTGCCGAGCTGGGACTCGACTTCGGCGTACAAGGTGTGCTCCAACGCGGCGCGAAGCTGCGTGAGGGCGTCCGCCACCAGACGTGGAATCGCGGCGGGTAGAGGCGCGATTGCCTTCACCACCAGCTGCAACCGGTCGCCCTCCTCAACTTCCGTCAGGGTAAGCGGGCCTTGCTCGGAGTAGGCGTGTATCAGGCGGATGGCCTGCGCGATGGTGTGGTCCCGTGGGCCAGGGTCTGGGTGACGTGGAGTTGGTGATCAGGAAGCCAGGAGTAGGCGGCAGCTGGGTGGCTCATGAGCAGAGCGTAGCTAGCCCTTGCCCCCTGCAGGAGGGGGATATTCGACGCCCGGGCTGGCTCCCTAACGGGCAGAAGAGGAAACGGTCAGCACGCACGCCTCCATCGCTTCAGGGGCTAAGAGCTCGTAACACGATCATGCGTCGGGCTTGTTGAGGCGTCGCCAGCAGATGAGGCTGCAGGCGAGGGAGACGAAGGCGTCGTGGAGTTCGGTG